>DATNAU010000088.1:0-11561 GCA_035572415.1 Acidobacteriaceae bacterium | reverse complement strand
CTGCTGTCGCGGCCGGAGATCGATGGGAACAGGATTGGCGCGTTTGGCTGCTCTGGCGGCGGAGCGATGACGGCGCTGCTGGGCGGACTTGATCCGCGGGTTCATGCCGTTGCGACGGCGTGCTACTTCACGACGTTCGACGCGCTGCTGCCGTCGATTGGGGCGCAGGATGCGGAGCAGTCGATCCCGGGGTTCATCGCGCCAGGCAGGTGGAATCTGCCGCTGGGGTTTCCGGACTGGATTGAGGTGGGAGCGCCGCGGCCGTATGCGATGGTGGGCACGGTGAGCGATATGTTTCCGTGGGCGGGATTCCTGACGACGGCGAAAGAGGCGCGGAGATTTTATTCACTTTTCGACAAGAGCGCGGAAGGGACGCTGACGGGGAATCCGCCTCCTCCGACGCCGACGGGACCGACGCTGAATCCGGATACGGCGAACAGGATTGCGGCGGATGCGCCGTTTCAGGTGGTTGCGGGGATCGGCGGGCATGGGAATTTGCGACCGATTCAGTCACAAATTGTGGAGTTCTTTTTAAGGAACCTGGCGGGGTCGGATGCGAAGGCGATTGTGGCGCCCGCGCCTCCGCCGGGGACGCGGCCGGGAGCGGGGCCGAGTGAGGTTCCGGCGAGCGCGCTGCAGGTGACGCCGACCGGGCAGGTGCTGACGAGCTATCCCGGGAGCGAGACGGTGTTTTCGCTGAATGAGAAGCGCGCGGCGAAGAAGCTGCCGAAGCTGCCGGCGACGATGCCGATTGCGAAGTTGCAGGCAGAGGTGAGGGCGGTGACGCATGCGGAGGCGATGCCGGGCGCTCCGCCTGTCGCGCCGCCGCAACTTACCGTTCACGTCCGGCGTGATGACGAGCCCGAGCCGAAGTACTTTCATCAATTCCTTCATCTGACGACAGCGGCCGGAGTTTCTCTTGACGGTGAGATTGTGGAGCCGAGCGGACATGGTCGCAAAGCCGCGCGGCTGGTGCTGACCACTGAAGGAAACAGCGCTCAGGGCGGGGAGCATCGCGAATACGAGATACCGAACACGCTGGTTCTGGCGATCACGCCACGGCCGTCGCCGCCAGGCGGGGAGGAGACGAAGTCGCCGATCCTGGGCAACTTCTATATGACGGAGCTGCGCGCGGAGCTGGTGGACAAGACGATCCTGGGGATGCGAGTCGACGACGTCATTCGCGCCGTCAACTATTTAGCATCGCGGCCGGAGGTCGATCCGAACAACATTACCGCGGAGGCGAGCGGACATATGGGGCTGGTGCTGCTGCACGCGGCGGTGCTCGATTCGAGGATCAAGCATGTGAAGGTAGACCACGCTCTTGAGAGCTATGAGAGTCTGCTGCATGCGCCGGTGCCGCTGGACGCGCCGCAGGACATACTGCCGGGCGTGTTGATGCACTACGACATTCCGGAGCTGGTGCGGGCGCTGGGGCCACGGCTGACGGCGACGGAATGGCTGGCGGGTACGGCGAATCTGGGGGCGGCGAAGTGAGCATTGGGATTCGCCGGGGCTAAAGCCCACCGATATATCTATGCTGCTTTGCCGCGTGCTGAAGCCCCCGTTTCCTGTGACGTGTCGACGTCCGGGCTTAAAGCTCGGACCTATCTCAGAGGCAAAAGCAAAGGCGGGGATTGTACGACTCGCCGCTGCGGTTGGGTGAGAAAGGTGCGAGCGGCCGTTGGGAGGACAGGCATCGGGCAGGTCCTTCGACTCGGCCTTCGGCCTCGCTCAGGATGACGAGCATTATCTTTTGTGGCGCGATCCCACTCATCGCGATAAGGCCGCGATGAATGGTCACCGGGTGGTGGGGGTTCGGGCGAAAGGCAAAAAGGATCTTGAGCTGACAGCTTTCAAGCTGATAGCGGCAGGTTCGGTCTTTTGTGGCGCGATCCCACTCATCGCGATAAGGCCGCGATGAATGGGCACGGAGTGGTGGGGGTTCGGGCGAAAGGCAAAAAGGATCTTGAGCTGACAGCTGAGAGCTTTAAGCTGACAGCGCGGGTCTGAGCTTTGGTGGCCCAATCCCACTCATCGCGATAAGGCTGCGATGAATGGGGCACCCATTCGACTCGGCCTCCGGCCTCGCTCAGGGCAGGCTGGATTTGGGGTGGTCCCAGCGGAAGCGGCGCGATTCTGCTCTGCGAAGCGTGGGTGGGGCGCTCGGCATCCAAAGCGGAGGCGCCCGCGCGGTAGGACAGTCGTGAAAGTGACACAGGACACAGAGATAGTTCCGGCTGCGGCGTCTTATCGTGCAGAGTATGCGGCCGCATCTTGCCAGCCTCGTCGATGACTTTCGCGCGCAAGAGCGCGAGACGGCGGTTGTCGCGCATCGCGGCGTGCGGCGGTATCGGACAACGTATGGCGAAGTGGTGCAGGTTGCGGGGCGGTTCTCGGCGGAGCTGGCGCGGCGGGGGATTGGGCCGGGCGAGCGCGTGGTGCTGTGGGGCGCGAACTCGGCGGAGTGGGTTGGGGTTTTCTTTGGGTGCCTGCTGCGCGGTGTGATTGTGGTGCCGCTGGATGCGGCGGGGTCGGCGGAGTTTGCGGCGCGGGTGATTGCGGATGTGAAGCCGAGGGTGGTGGTGGGGGATGTTGCAAGGTTCGAGGGGCTGGGTTCGCGGTTCGAAGCGGGTGCGAGGGGCGACGGCGGCGTTGTGCGGGATCGAACTCCGCGGAACGACAAAAACAAATGCGGGGATTCTTCGGCCGCGCCTCAGAATGACAAGTTCGATCTTCCGTGGCGCGATCAGAATGACGGCGGAACTGAAGGCCATGGCTCGATCCCACTCATCGCGCAAGAGCGCGCGATGAATGGGGCACGGATTGGTGAAGGTTCTGGCGATCTGGAGATGGTGGCGCTCGGCGGGATTGGGGAGCGGCTGCCGGAGAAGCCACTGTGGGACGTGGATGCGGCAGTGGGGCTGGATGCGGCGTTCCAGATTGTGTTTACGTCGGGCACGACGGCGGAGCCGCGCGGGATCGTGCATACGCACCGGAATATTCTGGTGACGCTCGATCCGATTGAGCGCGAGATTGCGAAGTATCGGCGGTTCGAGCGGCCGTTTCATCCGCTGCGGTTTCTGCATTCGCTGCCGCTGAGCCATGTCTTTGGGCAGTTCATGGGATTGTGGACGCCTGCGCTGCTGGGAGCGGAGGTGCATTTCGCGGACCAGCTCGATCCATCGCGGATTGCGGATGTGATTAAGCGGGACCGCATCTCCGTGCTGATCGCGGTGCCGCGCGTGCTGCATCTGCTGCGGGCGCATTTGCTGGCGACAGTGCCGGGACTGGCGAAGGCAAGCGAGTCAGCGAGTCAGCGAGTCAGCGAATCAACAGAAGACGGTGCGCCCGGCGGGATTGGAGCGATTGCGAAGAAGTGGTGGCGGTACCGGCGGGTGCATCGCGCGCTGGGGTGGAAGTTCTGGGCGATCATTTCGGGCGGTGCGACGCTGCCGGCGGACCTGGAGGCTTTCTACAACAAGATTGGGCTGGCGCTGATCCAGGGATATGGCATGACGGAGACGGCGGCGCTGGTGACGCTGAATCATCCGTTCCATATCGCGCCGGGAACGATCGGCAAAACGATGCCTGGGCGCGAGGTGAAGATTTCTCCTGAGGGCGAGATTCTAGTGCGCGGGGCGATGCTCTCCGGCGCGACCTGGCAGCATGGCGCGATGCACGCGCGGGAGGGCGAGTGGCTGGCCACGGGTGATCTGGCGGAGGAGAGCGAACATGGCGAGTTGAAGTTCCTGGGGCGCAAGGGCGACGTGATCGTCACCGGCGCGGGGCTGAATATTCATCCGGGCGATCTGGAGGCGGCGCTGGCGGCGCAGCCGGGGATTCGCGCGGCGGCGGTGGTGGCGTGCGAGTTTGCGGGATGGCCGGAGCCGGTGGCGGTGGTGCTGACGGCGCTGGATGATGCGCAGCTCGATGCCGCGGTCGCGGCTGCGAATCGGATGCTCGCGGAGTTCCAGCAGATGCGGCGTGTGTTGCGCTGGCCGGAGGTGCAGTTTCCGTACACGTCGACAGGCAAGCTGGTGCGGCGGAAGGTTGCGGAGTGGGTGAGGGAGAGGTTCGAGGGGCGAGGTTCGGGGGTCGAGGCGGGTGCGAGGGGCGAGCGGAGCGCCCCGCGCATAGGAGATAGAGACCCGGTGCTGGCACTGATCGCGGAGGTGACAGGCGAGCCGGCGAGAGAGAGTGACGGCAGGATCCCACCGATCCCGCAAAGCGGGATGGATGGGGCACGGACTCGTGAGGGCGCGAGCGATGATTCGCTGCGGCTTTCAGAGGACCTGCATCTGGATTCGCTGGGGCGGGTGCAGTTGCAGTCGGCGATCGAGCAGCGGTTTGCCATCGATGTGGACGATGACGCGATGGCGACGGTGCGGACGGTGGGAGAGCTGCGGGAGCTGATGGGCGGTGGCAGGAGGCTCGAGGCGGGTGCGAGGGGCGAGGATGGTGGCAGAGGTCCAGTCGGGCAGGGTGGATTTGTGCAGGGTTCGGGCGAGGAGCAAATACAGGGGTCCTTCGCGCTTCGCGCTCAGGATGACGGAGGTTTCAAGAGTAGTGGCTCGATCCCACCCAAGCAAAGCTTGGGTGGGGCACCCGCAAAGTTGGAGACTCTGTCACCAACCCACGGTTCGGTGCGCGAAGGATGGGCCACCCGGCTGGAGCAGGACAAGAACATTTATCCGCATTGGCCGTGGACGTGGCCGATTCGGTGGTTGCGGGTTGCGTTTCTTGAAGGTGCGATGCGACCGGTGGTGTGGCTGCTGGCGAAGCCACGCGTAGTGTATGAGCCGGGCGCGCGCGAGACGGTGGAGAAGGCATTCGCGGCGAAGCAAAGAACGCACAACGACGAACCGCTGCTGCTGATCTCGAACCACATTACGGCGTATGACGGCGCGCTGGTGCTGTATGCGCTGCCGGGGAAGTTGCGGCGGCGCGTGGTGGCGGCGATGTCCGGCGAGATGCTGCGCGACTATCGCGACATGCGCAACCAGGGAGCGTGGATTCTGAACCTGCTGGCACCGGCGGCGTACTGGCTGCTGACCGCGCTGTTCAATGTGTTTCCGCTGCCGCGCGACCGCGGGTTCCGGCGGAGCTTTGCGCATGCGGGCGAGGCGATGGACCGCGGCTACTCCGTGCTGATCTTCCCGGAAGGGACACGCAGTCTTACGGGTCATATGAATCGGTTCCGGTCGGGAATTGGGTTGCTGGCGCGGGACACGGAGGCGGCGGTGCTGCCGATTGCGCTGCGCGGCATCTACGATCTGGTCGCGGAGCGCGAAGGCACTGGCCGGCGTGCGCGGTGGTTCCATGCGGGGCGCATTGAGGTCCGCGTGGGCGCGCCGATTTCCGCCGCGGAGTTGAGTGGAGTGGAACCGGAGCGGCTGGCGGCGCGGCTGGAAGATGCGGTGCGCGGGCTGGTGGACTCGAGACCGTAGTTCCGCCGACCGGCACCCCTCACCCAATCAAAATTTATGCTACCGACCGATTGACAGGTTGGACCACTGCTTACTATGATTCGCGCAAGTCGCAATAGCCATGGCTACGAGCCGAGTGTTTCGGGCATATCGGCGACCGCACGACTGCCGGCGCAGGCCGGGCTTATGGAGGCTTCCCATGAAGTCACACACGAAATCTCTTCTGGCCGCGCTGGCGATCGCGCTGGCCACGTTCCTACTCCCCAACACATCTTTCGCCCAGGGCTTTGGGACAGTGGTCGGAACAGTGACCGACGCATCGGGCAGTGCGGTTCCCGGCGTTACGGTGACGGTGACAGATCCGGGAACACAGGCCGTGCGCACGGTGCAGAGCAATGAGCAGGGCTATTACGTGATCCCGGCGCTGCGGCCATCGACCTATGACCTGTCGGCGACGGCGCAGGGCTTCTCGACGTTCTCGCAGAAGAACGTGACGCTGCTGGCGGACCAGAGCCTGACTGTGGACGTGAAGCTGGCGGTCGGGCAGGTGAGCCAGTCGATCGAAGTACAGACGGGACAGGTGCAGGTGGATACGTCGACTTCCACTCTGTCACAGGTGGTGGAGGAGAAGCGGATCGTCGATCTCCCGCTGAATGGGCGCAACGCGGTGAGTCTTGCGCTGCTGGTTCCAGGCACGGTACAGGCGCCGGCGGACGGCGCGGACCAGGGCCAGTACAAGACGATCCCGGCGGCAGTGACAGTGTCGGCGAATGGGTCGCGCGCGAACCAGACGGGCTTCAACCTGGATGGCTCGTCGAACAACGACCTCTATACCAACGTCAACCAGCCCTTCCCGTTCCCGGATGCGCTGCAGGAGTTCAGCGTGCAGACGGCGAACTACAGCGCGCGCTACGGCGGGAACTCGGGCGCGGTGGTGAATGCGATCAGCAAGAGCGGCACGAATTCGGTGCATGGCGATCTGTTCGAGTTCAACCGCAACGCGGTGTTCAACGGCGCGAATCACTTCGGGTATCTGAACGGGGTTAAGATTCGCGACCAACTGAAGCGCAACCAGTTTGGCGGAGTGATTGGAGGGCCGCTCTATCGCGACCACACGTTCCTTTTCTTCGGATATCAGCAGACGCAGATCCGCAATATCCAGAACGGCGTTTCGGCCACGGTGGCTACGCAGGCTGAGTTGAACGGGGATTTCTCGGCGATTCCGGCGCAGCTCTTCAACCCGACGACGAAGGCTCCGTACCTCGGCAATCAGATTCCGAAGGGCAGCTTCGACCAGGCGGCGGTACTGTTCGCGACGAAGTATCTGCCGATCTCGACGGCGGCGAACGGTGCCATCACGTATGGCCTGCCGCTGTCGCAAAGCTTCAGCGAGTATGTAGTCCGCGGCGACCAGAACATCAATACGAAGAACCACGCGTTTGCGCGCTACTACCTGGACAAGTACAACAACAATCCATTTCTGAATCCGGCGAACTATCTGACGACGGTGAGTCAGACACAGATCTATTCGCACAATGCGATCGTGGGCGAGACGCACGTGTTCTCGCCCAACCTGATCAACGACGCGCGGCTTTCGTTCTCGCGCGTGACCACGAACGCGGGGCCGCCGTCGAACTCGATCAGCGTTGCCGACCTCGGTATTCCGGTATATCAGCCGCCGCAGTTCGCGAAGGCGCTGGACAGCATCAGCGTGTCGGGCTACTTCAGCGTCAGCTCATTCCCGCCGTCGATCATGAACCGCACCGGCTACACGCTTTCCGACGATGTGAGCTGGACGCATGGGCAGCATACGTTCGCATTTGGCGGCGCGGTACAACGGGCGCAGGTGCTGCTGCGCGATGCGTATCAGTATGGCGGCAACTTCGGCTTCACCGCGGACAATACCGGCAATGCGATGGCGAGTTTCCTGCTCGGGTCGCTGCGCACGTTTTCGCAGGGGGCGGGGGAGTTCAAGGACAACCGCGACTACTATTACAACCTGTATGCGCAGGATGACTTCCACGCCAGCCACAACCTGACGCTCAACCTGGGCGTTCGCTATGAACCATTTATTCCTTGGTACGAGGTGAATGGCCGCGTGGAGCAGTTCCGTGCGGCAAATTACGTGGCGGGCATTGTTTCGACGCAATTTCCCAATGCGCCCGCGGGCCTGCTGTTCCCGGGCGATCCGGGCATGCCGAAGTACGGCGTCACGGCATCATATTTCAACTTCTCACCGCGCGTGGGCTTCGCGTATGACGTGAAGGGCGATGGAAGGACCAGCGTGCGCGGCGGCTTCGGCGTGTTCTTCGACTCGCAGCAAGTGGGCATTGAGAACAATCGCTTCGTCGATGTGTCGCCGTTCAGCGTGCAGGTCTCTGTGGTTACGCCGCAGGGACCGTTCTCGAATCCCTACCTTGGGATGACCAACCCCTTTCCGCCGCCGGCGGTTCCGTCGAAGACCTCCATCTTTCCGACGCCGATCCTGACGGTGACCTACGATCCGCGCAACAACTCGCGGATGGAGGCGCCGGTTACGTACAACTACAACCTGACGATTGAGCACCAGTTCGCGGAGGGATTCCTGACGCGCATCGGGTATGTGGGAGCGCAGTCGCGGCACGGTACGGAGACGGTGGAGCTAAACCCGGCGATCTATTATCCGGGCAGCACGGTAAGCACCGACGCGCGGCGCGCCTACAACGGCCTGCCGCTGGGGACGATCCCCACTCCGGCGAATGCGCGCACGCTGTACGGCAGCATCGGGCAGGGTACACAGGACCTGATCTCCAACTACAACTCACTGCAGCTTACGTTGCAGCGCCGTTTGCGGCAGCTGACGCTGTTGGCGAACTACACCTACTCCAAGGCGCTGGATGATGTGCCGAACGGGCAGGGCAATGCCGGCGTTGCGGCGCAGAGCTTGTCTACGCTGCCGTGGAACAATCCGCTGCGGCATCAAGTGGATTACGGCCGCAGCGACTATGACCATGCACACGTCGCGACGATCTCCTACGTGTACGATCTGCCGGCGCTTTCCGGAAAGAGCCTGGCGCTGCGCGAGGCCGCGGGCGGCTGGCAGCTTACGGGCATTGTGCGGCGGCAGTCGGGACAGGGCTTTACGGTCACGGCGGGAACGGACCGCTCGCAGACGGGGTTGAATGCGGACCGGGGCGAGCTGATCGGCGCGAATCCGTATGGCGGCAGCGCCTGCTCCGGCACCACGCAGGTGTGCCATAACTACCTCAACCCGGCGGCGTTCGTCACGGTGTATACCGCCGCGAATTATCCGCTGGGCACCTATGGGAATACCGGCAAGAACGCATTCAACGGACCTGCGTATATGGATTGGGATGTGGGGGCGTTGAAGAATTTCCCGCTGGCATCGGAGGACCGCGTGCGCCTGCAGTTTCATGCGGAGTTCTTCAACGTGCTGAACCATACGAATTACAACAACCCGACCTCGGCGGCGAACTCGGCGAACTTTGGCAGAGTCCTCTCCGCTCAGGACCCGAGAATCGGCCAGTTGGCATTGAAGCTGATCTTTTAACCCGGCAGTGCGAGGGCAAAGCAGCGGTTGCACTTTCCTGGTGCGCCGCTGCTTTCCTTCGGGATTTTGGAGATGTAAGCAAAGAGAGCAGGTCCGGCGGCGCAGGCGGCGCCCACATCGCGATGGATGGGGCGCGGATTGGGTGTGGTTCGGGCGCAAAGGCAAAGTATCTTGAGCCTTCAGCTGACAGCTATCAGCTGACAGCACGGGTTCGATACTTGGCGGCGCGATCCCACTCATCGCGATGAAGCCGCGATGAATGGGGCACGGATTGGGTGGGGTTCGAGCGAAGGGCAAGGACCTGGGCGACAGATCCTGAGTTTTCCCACCTGTCTAAAGTAATGTTCCGGCGCCCCAAGGCCGATAGGCACTGTAGCGTTCGCCGCAGCGCCTGAGTGTTTTGCTCCGGTGGTACTGCGCGACGCACAGGAGCCACTTTTTTGATTCGAGATCGTATTGCGGGCGCGCTACGCGCCGTGTTGCCGCTGCTGGCATTTACCGCTTTGCCTCTAGCCGCGCAGAGCATGGATGACCTGAACATCCAGCTTCACGGCTATGCCACACAGGGATTTCTTTACACCAACCACAACAGCTGGAACGGAACGGATTCCGCGAGCGGCAGCGCGCAGTGGACGGAAGCAGTGGTGAACGTTTCGGCGCAGCCGGAGTCGAAGCTGCGCATCGGCGTGCAGGCGCGCTACTTCCTGCTTGGCGATTACGGCGACTCTATCACGCTGGACTGGGCGCAAATCGACTACCGTGCCAATGAGAAATTCGGCGTGCGGGCGGGCAAGGTGAAGACGCCGACGGGCCTGTGGAACGAGACGCAGGACATCGATCCCGCGCAGATGTGGGCGCTGCTGCCGCAGTCGATTTACCAGATTGCAAGCCGTGATTCGTTGCTTGACCACTTCGGCGGAGTCGTCTATGGAGCGATTTCTCTGGGGGAACGGAGCAAGATCGAGTATCGCGGCTTCGGCGGCACACGCATTATCTCGGGCAGCGACTCGGTGTTCCAGCCGTTGCGCGATGCGGGTATGAGCGTGCCGAACGGCATCCGCGGCCCGGTGTATGGCGGTGCGCTGCACTGGCAGACGCCCCTGTCCGGTCTGATGGTGGGCGCAAGCGAAGATGTGGAGCGGCCGGCAGGCGAGATTTTAGTGGGGCCGATGCAAGGAACGATCAGCAGCGGGAGGGTCGTTTCGCCTGACTTCTTCGCGAAATACGAACGAGGCCGCATCATGGCGGCCGCGGAATATGACCGCACGCCTGTCCAGTCCACGATCCAACTCACTGGGCTGCCGGCGATCCCGGACCCCACGGATTATCGGGCCTTCTACCTGATGGCAAGCTACAAGGTCTCTTCGAAGTTGAGCGCCGGCGCCTATTACTCGAGCTTTATCAATCGCAGGGCAGCAGTGAGCAGTTCGCGGTTCCAGAAGGACTGGACGGTGGCGGGCCGGTACGACTTCAACTCGTTTCTCTATGCCAAGGCCGAGCAGCACTTTATCGATGGCACGGCGGTGGGCTTCAACGCGTCGGACAACCCCGATCTGCAGCCTGCTACGCGTATGACGATCCTGAAACTGGGGGTGAGCTTCTGATGAAGACATCGTTTCGTGTTTCCTCCACGGTTGGCTCAATCCTGCTGGCTCTCGCGGTCCTGTTTTCGCTTGCAGGCGCAGCGCAGGCGCGCGGGCAAGTTGTCGTGATCGCGAACAACAGTGTGGCGGCATCGGAGATCAGCCGCGCGGAGCTGCGCGATCTGTTTACCGGCGCGACTTCCAGCATCAAAGGCTCGGGCGAGGTGTCGCCGGTGCTGCAGAAGGACGGCCCGGCACACCAGGAGTTCCTGGGCCAGTATGTGGGCAAGTCCGACTCCGCGTTCCGGGCAGGCTGGCGGAGCCTGCTCTTCTCCGGGCAGGGCGCGATGCCGAAGACCTTCGAGACGGATGCAGATGTGGTCGAGTATGTGTCCCGCACTCGGGGGGCGATCGGATATATCTCGCACTCCAGCCCTCATGCCGGCGTGAAGACGCTGGCGGTGAAGTAGGTAACGCTTATGGCTTCTCTCTCCACAGTCCGGCACAGTATCCGCACGCGCATTCTGGCGGTGCTGGGCGTGATGGGTATCGCGTCTATCGCGCTGCTTGCGGTGATCAACTTTACCGCGCTGGCCACGCATCGGCACACGGAGCGCGTATCGGAGGCCATCTTTCCGGCCACGCTCGAATTGCAGCAGGCGAGCGCTTCGTTCGGGCAGTTGCAGCGACGGTACAAAGAGGCTGTGCTGCTGGAGGACCCCAAGGCACTGGCGGAGGCCGATCAGGAAGCGGACGTGACGGCTGCCGCGCTCACGTCGCTGAGCGATACTCTCAGTGCGGACGCGCCGGAGCTTTCGATGCGCGCGTCGGAGATTGCGCAGCAGTTTGCCAGCGTGCGTTCGCGGTCGCGCGACCTGTACGGCAGGCTGGCATCGACGCATGACAACGTCAACGACAGCCTGCAGACGGGCGTCGCAGAGCTTGCAGCGGACAATCAACGGCTGGCCGCAGCCATGAATCAGCTGAGCAAGACGCTGG
>DATNAU010000087.1:0-7357 GCA_035572415.1 Acidobacteriaceae bacterium | reverse complement strand
AAGCCCCGATTCATAGCGGAAGCTAAATGTCCGGGCTGAAGCCCGGACCTATCCTCAGGGACAAAAGCAAACGCAGATTCCCTGTGGGAATGACAAACAAATAGAGAGGTCCTTCGCTACGCGAAGGATGAGGGCCGGGATGTGTTTCATTACTTGATCTTCCCGGCGGAGTTTTCGAGCACGACATTGGAGAGGACGGCGGAGTCGGATTTGTCGGGCAGGTGGGAGCAGAAGCCGATGCCGGCATAAAACGGCGCATCGAGATGCAGTGTGATGGGTGGGCCGAACTGATGCATAGGTTCGCCGGAGAGGGAGACCCAGAGGGTGAACTCGTCGCCGTGCTTCTGGATGCCGATGCGTTTTGCAGCGACGGTGACGAGCGAGTCGGGGTTGGCGCCGCCCGGGATGCCGCGGCCGCCGATGCGATACTCCATATCACTCATGCGGGTGTCGCGCTCGCGGCGCTGGGCAAGATGTACCATGCCGGCGCCGTGGAGGGCGACGACGGCTTCTTTAGCGTCGTCGTCGAGCGACTGTCGGATGACGAGGACGGCTTTGCGGTCGCTGTAGCCGTTTGGGTCGGGAAAGGCGATGTCGGCAGCCAGCGAGACATCGCCGGACATGGGTTTCCAGAGGTAGCGGAACTCATCGCGCGTGTACCAGACGTTATAGCCGGCGGAGTGGATGGTGTAGGCGTGGGTTGCAGCGTCGAAGCTGGCGCTGCCGTCGATGACAGGACTTCCGATATCCGACTGGCCGGTGAAGATGCCGATAGGAGTATTGAAATTCTTCGATGGCCGATGGAAATCGGCGGGCGGCGCGACCTGGGTGTGGTTGGCGGAGCCGGGCTGCGCCCAGGCAGGGACGGCTGGCTGCGGGTTCGCGGGCGCGGAGGATTGCGCAATGCCGCAGTATGGCACGACGGTAAGAGCAGCAAAAACGGAGGCCGCGGTACGGGAGGTGAGGTTTTGCACGGCACCCGAACTATATGCGAGGCATCGATGACTGTCAAAAACTCCGGTAGTCCAACGCGAGAGATTCCTTTACGGTCGTGCTGGGATGATGGCCGGCACCATCCGGTCCTCTCTTTTACAGCGTCGCATCGCGGGCGGCTGCGGCGGAATAGTCAGGCGCGCTTTTCCCCGTCGTCGCAAAGTTTCTGTACGCGCTTCTCGCGGGCTTCGGGCGACTGATAGTGAAAGACGGCCATGAGGTGGACGCGGCGATGTGACGGCGAGAGTTTCTGCCAGCCGAGGCGAGCTTTGGGGCGTGCGCGGAACGCGGCGGCAAGGATGGGCGGCAGTTCGCGCTCGCCTTCCATGGTGGCAAGGAGGCGTTCGGCGGTTTGCTGAGCGCGGCGAAGGCGAGCTTCGCCGGATTTGGGGGCGGTGATCCACTTGCCGATCTCGCGGCGCATGTATTCGGAGAGGGTGTTGTACCACTCGTGGAGGCCCGGCTCGTCATCGAGGAGGATTGCGAGTTCATCGGGGAGTTCGGCTTCGCGGGGATCGAGGTCCGCGGAGAGAGAGAAGTCGGCTTCATCGCCAAGGAGGACGCCAGAGGCCTCCTGCATGGCGCGGTTGACGAGAAAGTAGTGGGTGCTCTGGTTTGGTGAAGATGAGTCAGGGAAGAGTGACGTGCGGAAGGGGACACCGTTGATCTGGCCCTTGACCCGGAGTCGAATCATTGTGCCGAGGGCCTGGAGCGAGAAGGGGATGCGGGCAACGGTCCAGCCGAGGGCGCGGGTATCTTTTTCGAGGCGGGCGCGGAAGCATTGAGCGCCGGACTTCGTCGCGGGAGTTGTGCGCGTGGTTTTCTTTGGGGCAGGCTTCGATGTTGCGGTCTTTTTCGTAGCCAAGTCAGTCTCCCGGCATCATTGATCCAGACGATAGACTAACGGCATCACAACGAACGATCATCCACGAATTTTTGTCTCGGCCGGGGAGGCCTCGGGCGACCACTATGGCGCCGAGATCATTCGCGGGCTACGCGCGCGGCTGCCGCAGGCGACGTTTACCGGTCTGGGCGGGGCGGAGATGGAAGCCGCCGGGCAGCAGCGTGTGGTGCGCGCGGAGGACGTCGCGCACATGGGCATCACGGAGGTGCTGCTGCATGCGCCTCGGGTGTATGCGAGTTATCGGCGGCTGGTGGGGGCGATCCGGCAGGAGCGACCGGCGCTGGCGATCCTGATCGATTTTCCGGATGTGAATTTCCGCCTGGCGAAGCATTGCAAACGGCTGGGCGTGCCAGTGCTGTGGTTCGTGAGTCCGCAGCTGTGGGCGTGGAAGCGGAAGCGGCTCAAGTGGGTGCAGGAGCGCGTCGACCGGATGCTGGTGATCTTTCCGTTTGAGGAGGCGTTCTATCGCGCGCGCGGGGTGGATGCGGATTTTGTGGGGCATCCGCTAGGGGCAATGGCGATGCCGGTGGAGACCAGGGAGGAGTATGCGGCGCGGTATCAGTTGGATCCAGCGAAGCAATGGATTGCGCTGCTTCCGGGAAGCAGGTGGAAAGAGATTCGCTCGAACTTGCGGCTGATGATTGCATTGGCGGTCGCAGCCGCAACACCAGACGACGCGGATTTTTGGGACTTGTTTGGGATGCCCGGAAGGCCTTCCGATGGCTTCCTCGACTGTGAAAAGTATGAATTTCTTCTGCCGGTGGCGTCGACTATTTCGGCGGACCAACTTGAGGCTGAAGTAACGAAATGCATCTCGCGCTTCACAAGCGTCTCCCGATCAACGACGCCGGGCATTCATCTTCACCTTGTCCCGGATGCACGCGCGGCGCTGTTTCATGCGCGCGCGGCGGTGGTGGCGAGCGGGACGGCTACGGTGCAGGCGCTGACGATCGGGAATCCGTTTGTGGTGGTATATCGGGTTTCGCCGCTGACGTACCGGATAGCGAAGCGGCTGGTGCGGTATCCGGCGGAGATTCCGGCGGAGGTGGATGCGGATGGGAACCTGCCCATTGCGATGCCGAACCTGATCGCCGGCCGACGGATTGTGCCGGAGCTGATCAACGAGCGGTTCACGGGGGAAAGTGTGGCGGCGGCGCTACGTCCGCTGCTGGAGGATGGGCCGGAGCGGGCCAAGATGATGGCCGACCTAAGCGAGACGCGGGAGCGGCTGCTGGCGAAAGGGGACGGCGATCCGATTGGGCGGGTGTGCGATGTGGCGGTGGGGCTGATGGGCAGTAGGTAGTTGGAGATTCGATTGGACCCGTCAGTGTGCATGCTTTGGTAAAACGCACGAATCCAGAGCTGTCAGCTGACAGCTTTGAGCTAAGAGCGAAAAGCGAGGTTCCAGAGCTATAAGCCTGAGAGCTATAGGCTGTGAGCAAAGGCAACGGTATGCGGGGTTGGGTCGCCGCAGTAGCCTGAAATCCTTCGGCGTGCGTCTAAACTCTTGCAACGGTTGGGGTGGGAGGGTCTGCCCTGAGAATCGCGCGGAAAGCACGTCCGGCCTTACCATAACTTCAGCATGGAATTTGCCCGCATGTCTCACGAGAAGATGCCTTTGGAAGGCACAGGAATGGTTCGCCGGTTTGGCCGCGCTGTTGCGGCGCTCAGTCTCGCCGCGCTGGCGGCGTGGCCGGCAATGGCGCAGCGTAACCGCCCGCAAATCAGTATCACCGGGTACGTCATTCATGCGGAGATTGATCCTGCCACTTCGCACCTGACGGCGACGGCGGACGTGACGTTCACGGCGCTGGAAGACTTGACGGCTGCGACGTTCGACCTGAACAATGGGCTGAACATTACGAAGCTGACGGATGCGACGGGTGCGGCGCTGAACTCCGAGCGGCTGAGCACGAACTCGACAGTGCGCGTGACGCTGCCGGCGCCGATCGCGAAGACCACCTCGACGACATTTCACTTTGAGTATTCGGGCACGCTGACCGGCGCCGACACCAGTCCGGTGGAGGGTGTGAAGCTGGCGGCGATTGCCGACCCGGTGAGCATCCTGATGTATCCGGGGCGCTGGTTCCCGATGACCGGGCTGTACACCGACCGGTTCACGGCGCAGATGCAGATCACCGTGCCGTCGGGATACACGGTGGTGGGCAGCGGCACTTCGAAGCAGACCTCGCTGCCGGGGAACAAGACGGAGTTCGATTTTGCGTGGTCGAAGCCGGGTTTCCCGGGGACGATTGTTGCGGGCAAGTTCCTCCCGCCGGTGCATGGCGGGATGAACAACATCAACGTTTATGTGACGGACAAGCATAAGGACGGCGCGCAGGATTTTGCTTCGCTCGGGGGACGCGAGTTTGAGTTCCTGACGAACACGTTCGGGCAGGGCGAGTCGAGCCGGGTGAACATTGTGGAGACGCCCGACGACACGAGCTTTTCCTACTGGGGGCCGGAGGTGGTTGCGATCCCGGGCAATCGCATCGTGGACCGCACGCAGGCATCGAGCCGGTTGTTGACGAACATGCTGGCGCACCAGTGGTGGGGGTCGGAGGTTTCGCCGGCGACGCTGAACGATGCGTGGATTACCAACGGCATGTGCCGCTACGGCGAGCTGATGTATCTGGAGGATTCGGCAGGGAAGAATGCGTTCCAGAGCGCGATCGGCGATGTTTCCGCGGGCGCGCTGGCGTATGACACCGATCCGCTATCCACGCTGGGGCGGCTGGATACTTTTTCGCCTCAGTTCCAGGAGATGACGTTTGAGAAGGGCGCGATGATCTTCCATATGCTGCGCTGGGAGATGGGTAACGACGGCTTCACGAAATTCCTGCGCGGGGTGCTTTCGCAATATACGGACAAAGGCGTGCGCAGCGCCGACGTGCAGAAGATTGCCGAGGCGCAGACGGGCCAAAACATGACGGCCTTCTTTTCGCAGTGGGTGGATGGGACGGGCGCGCCGGCGTTTACGAACAAGTATTCGGTGTACCGGCTGGGCAATAACAAGGGCTTCCGAACGGTAGGGTCGATCAGCGAGGACCTGGATCTGTTCCGGATGCCGATTGAGCTACGCATTTCGACCGATGGCAAGACGGAAGACCGGCGCATTGAAGTCTCGGGATCAGATTCGCCCTACACGGTGGAGACGTTCGGGCGTCCGCGCAAGATTGAGATCGATCCCGAGGACTGGGTGTTGAAGAGCACGCCGGACCTGGCGGTGCGGGTGGCGGTGCTGCGCGGGCAGACTCTGTATGCGCAGGGCGACTATACGGGAGCGCTGGGCGAGTACCAGAAGGCGCTGGACGCCAACAAGAGCTCGTCGCTGGCTTCTTACCGGATGGGCGAGGTGTTCTTCCAGCAGCGCAACTATCAATCGGCGGCGAACAGCTTTCGGGATGCGCTGCGCGGCGATAATGATCCGCGATGGACTGAGGTGTGGAGCGACGTACAACTTGGGCATATCTTCGATGTAACGGGTCAGCGTGACCGCGCCGTAAACGAGTACCGGCTCTGCATCCAGACCAATGACAATACGCAGGGCGCGATCAATGAGTGCCGCGAGCGGATGAAGACACCGTATAAGCGGCCGGCGGAAAATTAGCGGACCGCAAATTGAGGCGAGCAGACAGTTTTTGCGGGCTTTTGTCCGCAGAACTCATCTAGACTGGTGGGGTTCTCAGGAGCCCAGCTTATGCCCCGCTGCGCGTGCACGGTTTCGCCGCTGGTCTGCTTACTGCTTTCCATTCCATGTGCCATTGCCCAGACTGCGCCACAGGGGGCGAGCCCGGTTGCGACGATCCAGGCTGGGACGCAGTTGGTGGTAGTGGATGTAGTCGCGACCGATTCAAAGCAGAATGCCGTGCACGGTTTGAAGGCATCGGATTTCACGGTGCTGGAGAATGGCTCGGCGCAGCAGGTGATCGGCTTCGAAGAGCATTCGGCTCCAAGCGCCGCGGAGCTTGCGAAGGCGCCGGGCGCGCTGCATCTTCCGCCGGGAATCTTTGCGAACTTCACGCCATCCCGAGCGGGGAGCGCGGTCAACATATTGCTGCTGGATGCGCTGAACACGCCGATGAAAGCCCAGATGTATGTGCGCGATCAGCTGCTGGACTTCGTGCGCAAGGCAGACCCGGGAACGCGGATTGCCATTTTCGCACTGAACAGCCGGTTGGTGATGCTGCAGGGCTTCACGTCGGACCTGACGCTGCTGAAGCAGGTGATGGAGAAGACGAAGCCGGGAGCATCCTTCGTACTCTCGGACGTGGTGGGCAATGGGAACAACGACAGTGTGGCCGACGCTATGACCCAGGTTTCGGGCGGCGGCGGCGACATGGGCCGGCTGATTGAAAGTGTCCAGCAGCTTGAGTCGACGCAGGCCTCAAACGACTCGCAGGTGCGGGCGCACCTAACACTGGACGCGATGAATCAGTTGTCGCATTATCTGGCGGGCATTCCGGGGCGCAAGAATTTGGTCTGGTTTTCAGGTTCGTTCCCGCTCAATGTTTTCCCGGATGGAAGCATCACCAACCCAAGTGCCACGGTTGGGGATTCTGAAGCGGAGTTTCGCGAGACGACGAACCTGCTGACGCGGAGTCAGGTCGCTGTGTACACGGTGGACGCGCGCGGTCTGCAAACTGACGCGGGCCTGGCAGTTGCGTCAGGGCAGGGCGGCATCGGCAAACAGGTCACCAGGCCAGGCGAAATGTCGCGCGGCGCGGTTCTTTCAGCCAGCGCAAGGGCCTTTGAAACCAACGCCAATGAGCACATGACACTCAGCAGCATGGCGGCGGACAGCGGCGGCCAAACCTATCTGGACGATAACGGTCTCGCCTCCGCAGTGAGCAAGGCGATCAACAACGGAGCGAATTACTATACGCTTACCTATCGGCCAAGCGACCAGCGGCAGAACGGGGAGTTCCGCAAAATACAGGTGAAGCTCGACCGGGCAGGCATTGCGCTGGCGCATCGCAACGGCTACTACGCGGCCGATGCAAAGCGCCCAGCTGCATCCGCGAATTCGCCGATGCAGCCCACATCCTTTGTGAAGGCGATGCTGCGGGGCGCGCCGGAAGCGACCGAGATCATGATGAAGCTGCAGGTTGCGCCGGCGACTGCGGGAACGGAGACCACGCTGGCGAAGAACAATCTATTTTCGCCGGAGCCTGCCGCGAAGAAGCTAGCAAAAGGACCGTTCCGCCGGTATGTGATCGATGTTGCCGCCGACGGACACGACATTCAGATCACGCCCACGGGCGATGGCCGCTACGCGTTTGAAGTGGAGATGCGGACGTTCGTCTATGATGGGTCGGGCCAGGTGGTGGATGTAGCAATGGAAAAGGAGCGTGGCAACCTGACGCCCTCGTCGCTGGCGAACATGCTGCATGTTGGGCTGCCGTTCCGGCAGGAGGTCAGCGTGCCGGCGACCGGTGAGTACTACCTGAGGACGTCGCT
>DATNAU010000086.1:0-4652 GCA_035572415.1 Acidobacteriaceae bacterium | reverse complement strand
TCATTCCGCAATTGGTTCCTTGGGTATATTGGCAATCTTCGCGGGCCTTTGGCTCATTCGGCGAGCCCTAAACCTAAGACGAAATGCGCTAACCGAGGAACGTTTGGGGGACCTGCCGACCTCGTTAGACGAATAGAACTGTTCGCGTGCTGTGTACTGTTTGGCGCACTGGTGCTCAGTTGTGGGCGAGTCACCGGCAACTCGGACATATCGAGGGTGCGGCCCAGCCCACCACAATGGGCTTATTGGGATGGGCACGTAGTCGTAGGCGTCCAATCCTGGGCCTTGGTCCTCCAGGGCTGGGAAGCATCGTAGAGCACAAGCACGATGTGTCGAACTGTCTCCTTGAACGGAAACTTCACTGCCATCGGTACTCCACCGGGAATCACAGCAGTTTCATGCTCGCGAACGGTTTTGGTCCCCGCGGGCGTCTGCATGCACTGCGAACCGCTGAGCACGTACCAGGCCTCCGGTCCCGGATGGCGGTGAACGGGTGTGCCCGGGCGACCCGGGGGTATGACGGCTTCAATGTAACGAGCCTCATACCGCTTCGCCGGTGAAACTTCTAGCGGTCCGATAACCGTGACTCGGTCGCCACCCGTCGGACGCCAGTCTTCAGCCGCGATCTTGAAGAGCCACACCTTGCCTAACGATTCTGCGACTATTCCCCCCGACTCCTGCTGCCCGCGCTTTGCCTGTTCAAGTGTTGGGTAGCTGTACAAGTGCCAGAACAGTGGGCCTGCAGGCAAGTGATCGATCTTCTCGGTCCCGATGATGTAGCATCCCGCCTCTTGGGTCCGGGCACTCGAAAGCATCGTGCAGGTGTACGGTCCCGGTGCGGGATGTTCTTGTCCTGCGGTGAAACTGCTCATCGCGAACACAACGGCAAGACCAAATACGGTGCTCCTGCTCATCTATCCTCCATTGCCGTCTGACGAACTGGGTGATCCAGTGTAAAGCGAAGACCAGCAGCTATTCATCGGTCACAACTCCCGAACAAAAGGGATTTGTGGGGTGAGTGACCGGCTTCCATGTAAGTCACTTGTCAAGGTGGGCAGAGGTATTCCGGGCGTGCTCGCGAGAGCACGCGTGCAGTCCCGTCAGGATTCATCGCAGCGCACATTTGCCTCTCGGCTGATGGTTCCTGCTCTCCGCAGAACCGGACATCCATTTGCTGCCTCGGGCCGTGGTGGCCGTCGCAGAAGATTGAGTCTGGGTACCCTGCCAGTCCCGAAACAACTCGTGCGGGAGCCTCGGGAGTCGCCTCCGTCGCCCAGCCGGTCACCTGCGGGACCTGGCAGTCTGCGCTTCGCTGATCCTGATGTTTTTCCCTTCTTGAGAAGGGGTTGTTCTATGCCGCCGCAGTTCGTCGGAACTCTTCGGCAGCCACGAAATCCGTCCCGCGCCTCTCCACCGCCAGCATGAAGGTCACCAGCTTGCGGGCTACGGCCAGCGTGGCGCGATTGCTGTTGCCCCGCTGCCGCTCGCGTTCGTAGAGCAGCGCCAGTTCCTCGCTGTAGCGCGGGGCCAGCCGCGCGGCCTCGACCAGCACCTGCTGGATGTGTTTGTTGCGCTGCTTTGAGATCGGCGTGCGCATCACCTTGTCGGCCGAACTCTTCTCGGCACTGCACAACCCGCAGTAGCTGATGGCCTGCTTGATCGAGCGGAAGCGCGAGGTGTCGCCGACCTCGAGTGCCCAGGTCAGCGCCGTGATCGGACCCACGCCGGGAACCGTCCTCAGCCGCCGCAGCCTGTCCGTCAGCAGCGGATCGTGTTCGAGCGATCGCAGCAGAGCCGCGTCCATGCGGATTGAGCGGTCGATGTGTTCGCGGCTGAGCTTCAGCAGCGGACGGATGCTGTCGCTGACCTCGTCGCTGGTCGCCAGCAGTTGCTCGAAGTAGCCCATCCGGTGCAGGCGCAGCTTGTTGTAGCTGACGCCGGTCTCCATCAGCAGCCCGGCGATGCGGTTCTTCATCTGCACCGCCTGGCGCATCACCAGGGTGCGATAGCGCAGCACGCGCCGCCGCTCCCGGATCGCCGTCGGCGCCATGTGGCACTCGGGCAGGAAGTCGCACCTGAGACAGTCGGCGATCTTGCCCGCGTCGATCCTGTCGTTCTTCTTTTTGGCAGCGGCGATGGCCCGCAGCATCAGCGGATCCGCCACCTTCACCGCTGCGGCATGGGGCAGCAGATGATCGTAGATCCAGCCGGTGAAGATCGTCGCTTCCATCGCGATGGTGCGCGGCTGGGGCAGCGTTCTGATCCATGCATCCAGCTCGCGCCGCGTCGAGCCGATCCGGCCTTCCTGATGCACACGGCCAGCCGCGTCCTTCACGCAATAGCTGATCGTCTTCTTGTGTACGTCCAGTCCGATGTAGTACATGTCGTCTCTGAGGAGCCTCCGAGGTTGTTCTCTGAATCAGCGGCCGCTGAGTTCAGCATCTTGTAACACCTCGTGCTCCTCTTCGACTTAGCATTCAAACAACTCGGACAGAACGCCTCCGCGCATACCAAATGTCTGTATTGCCGACAACTCGCCCGTATCCGTCAATGAGCGAGTTGCCCTGTTGTCGCCAACTGACCCTCGCTTCCGATCGATCTTGGCACGCCGACGCAAATTCAGCTTCGCACTGCTCATTTCCAGAGAGTATGAGGGCGCATCTTGCTTGAGAATGCTCGTGATAGCTCCAGTCATCCTCCTCCTGGCCTGCGCAAAGCACGCACATATCGCGAAGAGTTGAATCGGAACTCTCCGACTCGATCTCTGTGTCCTCGAAAACCGAAGCAGTCAGAGGTCAGCGAACGAGAGCGCCGAGCGCGTTCCAGTCGAGGCCGTCACGAATTCGCTCGATGGCGGGCCGCCGATCGGCTCCGAGGCCTGCGGGCAGTCCCGCAGCCCTGTCCCCGGATTGAGCGAACGGAAGAAACAGAGAAACCACCTGAATCTGATTTGCCGGTAAAGAACGATCCCACAACGCGGGGTTCGGAACAGACAGAGGAACGGCTCCTTCTGTTTCTGGGCTGACGAGGTCCGCCTGCTCGTACCCGAGCCGGACAGCGACCGGAGACCGCCGGGTCTCGGAATCCATTGAGGCGATCTCCTGTTGGTGTTGGCTGACGGCCTCCTGCAGTGGTTTCTCGACCGCAGCGATCGCTTCGCGCATCGATGCGTCCAGAGACGGCTCCGCTAACTGCTGGTGCACCTTGGCCAGCTTTGCCTGCAGGTTTGCCATCTCGAGCCGCAGGAATTCTTCGCGGGTAAGGGCGTGAAATGCGGGCTCCTTGTTGCGGCTAACCACGATGCACTGGCCGTCATAGACCGGATAGCCGTGAATCTCACCGGTCCGGCGTCCCCCCTGCAGTACCGGAAGATCTCCCAGCTTCCAGGGAGTGCCGCCCGCGACGGGCGGAGAGAATTCCTGAAGCGGGCACTGCAGAACGGTGTTGGCATAGATACCGAATTCCGGATTCCCGAAGTGGGTTGGGCTGGGCTTCATCTGAGGCTCAAAGAACGTGCCGACCACCCCCGCGTAATAAGGCAGTCCCGAGTCGTAATCCGCCCAGTCGGTTCTTCTTCCATAAGCGCGATGCAGCCGGACGCTGTAACCCACCGGATGTGCAATAGCAGAGTCGCTCATCATGATGGCCTGAATTTTCGCTGCGATCGCGAGCGCCGCCTGCCGGTGCGCCGCAGCTACATCGGCTCGCCCGATCTTCTGGTCGATTCCCATGACGAAGTTGCCCGCCTGTGTTGCGCTGCCCTCCTGCGCCAGCGCCGACATAGCCAGGCCTAGTGACATCAGCAGAAGCACGCCAGAGTTTCTCACGCCGGCAATGGCCGGTTTTCGACGCGGCCCAGTTCCGTCTGCCCAGCATTTCATCTGCGTTTGAGCCATCTCGATCAGCAACTCCTCCGGGAGAATTCTTCCGCGCCAGCCGGCAATCGCGACGTCGCTATTCCGCCGCATGCCGCGTGACAAAGGCAGGTTCACACTTGCTGCTGACCACATCGCTCTGGTCGGCATCCACCTGGCCGATCCCGTCCGCGCAGGTAATTGCTTCGCTGCATCCGTCCCATGCAGCGACGTGCCAGGCGTTGCCATGCATTTCAACCGTCACCGGCAGTGGCGAGCAATCATTATGGTGGCCATTCCCGCCATACAGGTTCAACGTTCCACCGGTCGCAACCAGTTTGACCCCTTTGAAGCCCTGCGTCCGGCATCCGGTCTGGCCATCGACACCGAGTTTGGCATCGACATTCGACACGCAGCCCTCGATGGGCACTATCTCGGTTCCATTGACTGCCGTAAACGTGAAACAAGGCTCACTATGGTCGGGCGAAAAGTAGCAGCCGTCCTTCACATAGTTGAATGTCACGACCGCATCGCCGCTCGTGTGCAGCGTCGCAAGCAGATCGCCGCTGCTGTCGCGGGTGAGGCTGAGTTGCTCATTGGAAGAGCCGGCACCCGCGGGCAGGATTGCGACACAGCAGCAAAGCAGACCAACGAAACCTCTTCGCATCCCAGGCTCTCTCCTTGGGCGATCAGTGCGTCCGGCGGATCGCAGGCGCTTCTGTCTTCAGCGTTCGCCGGGCATGAGCTTCTGGATTTCGTCGGAGTGCTGTTCCGTGAAATCGAGATTGGCTCGGCTGA
>DATNAU010000085.1:0-5847 GCA_035572415.1 Acidobacteriaceae bacterium | reverse complement strand
GAGGCCGCGGATTCGGAGGCGGCGGCGGCTTTGAGGGTGGTGGCGGATTGGAGCTGGGATAAGGCTCGGAGGGGAAGTGCGGCGAGCGAGGCGGTGGCGGCAGTCTGGGAGAGGAACTGGCGGCGGGTGGGAAGGCCCATGGGTGTCATCATCGCAAATCCAGGCCACAGCAGAAATCATTCGAAGAGGCGGTGCTTGTCAATTCGGAATCCATTTTCACCGTGTTATGGAATGGGCTTTTGATCCAAAACCATAGAGAGAGGAATGGAGAACATCCTCGCGACGTCTTCAGGGCTGACACCAGTGGCAAGCAGATGCTTGACCCTCATCATCTGCTCGGCTTTGTACTGTTCGTCCGGACTGAACTGTTCAGCCAGGAAGTCACTTTGCGCGCCCATGCCGCGACGATCAGGATAGCCTCTCGGCTTCGTCAGGTCAGCACCTGTCGGCTTCGTCATGACAGCACCTCTACGCCATGCTCTCAGCGTCAAGGTAAATCAAAAGCGGCGGGCTGATAAACTATAGAGAGTGCAGGCGGTCGGGTGATCGCTGCCGCACGGGCTCGCGAGGGCTTCGTGCGGGGGAGGAAAGTCCGAACTCCGCAGGGCAGTGTGCCGGATAACGTCCGGGATTTGAGCGTCAAGGCTCAAAGACGGCCAGTGCAACAGAAAACAAACCGCCAGTCTCCTTCGGGAGCCTGGTAAGGGTGAAATGGTGGGGTAAGAGCCCACCGCGTTCGCAGTAATGCGGACGGCACGGTAAACCCCACACGGAGCAAGACCAAATAGGCAGGGAGTCCGTTCGCTTCTCTTCAGGCGGCGGCGCGCAGCGGCCCGCTGCGTTCAGGCGAAGAGAGGATTGGGGCTCGCCCCAGCCGGCTGGAACTTGCGGGTAGGTTGCTGGAGCTCGGCAGTGATGCCGAGCCTAGAGGAATGATCGCTTAGAACAGAATTCGGCTTACGGGCCGCCTGCACTGTTTTTGAGTGGTTAGTAGTTAGTGGTTAGTCGGGTGTGGAGGGGCCGATTTGAGTCCCTGACTCCTCACTGCCTCTCTCCCCTTGCCATGGGGGATTCCGGCCCCCCAATGGGGAATATTCCTTAGAAATCCCTAAAGTAGACTGGAAATATCATGCCTCGCGTCACCACCGGCTCGTTCTGCGGGCTTTTCTGCGTTCTTTTGCTGAGCAGTTCGTCGTTGTTCCTTACCGGTTGCGGTATGGGAACGGCAGCAGCGCCGGATCCCGTGCAACTCACGGTGAATGGCCAGGTGCATGGCGGACAGCAGCCGGTAGCGGGTGCACATATTCAGCTTTATGTTGCGGGCAATGCAGGGAACGGCAGCGCAGCTTCGCCGCTGCTGAACACAACGGTCAACAGCGGGTCGGACGGCAACTTCTCCATTACGGGCGACTACAGCTGCCCTTCGTCGACGGCGCAGGTTTACCTGGTGGCGACCCAGGGCAATCCCGGGCTGGGTTCGAGCGGCAATAACCCGGCGCTGGCGATGATGGCTCCGCTGGGCGCCTGCGGCAATCTTTCGCCGACGCAGTTCATCACTATTAATGAGGTCACTACGGTTGCGGCTGCCTGGGCGCTGGCTCCGTTCACGCAGGACATCTCGCACATCGGCGCAAGCTCGACGAACGCCGCGGGGCTGGCGAATGCATTCCTGAATGCGCAGCACATCGCGGACACATCGAAGGGTGCGGTGGCGACGCTGCCGGCCAATCTGACGACGGAACCCGGCAAGATTTATGCGCTGGCCGATGCGATGGCGTCGTGCATCAACTCGGACGGGACTACAGGTTGTTCTCCCTTATTTACCGCGGCCACTCCCAGCGGAGGAAGCGCGCCCACGAACACGTGGGACGCCGTGATTAATATCGTGAAGAACCCCGGAAATAATGTTGCGGGTGTGTTCGCGGCGATTGGACCGCAGCCGCCGTTTGCGACGACGCTGACGAAGGCGCCAAACGACTGGACGCTAAGCCTGACGGTGACCGGGGGCGGGATGTTTGCCTCGACCACGGGCAATCCGCCGGATGAATCGCCAGAGACCATAGGGATCGACAGCCAGGGCAACGTGTGGGTGGGAGATCACGGCGGAATTCTGAGCGCCTTCAGCCCGCAGGGGACACCGCTGAGCAGCACCGGATTCGGATCAGCCAACGCCGGCGAGGCGTATGGCCTGGCCGTCGACCCGAGCGATAACGTGTGGCTGACGCTTGCCGAGTACGGAACACACAACGGCACGAAGGGTTCGCTCGAGAAGTTTACGGGCGTCTCGTCGGGGTCGGGTCTCGGGACTGCGTCGATCTTCACGGATAACAGCCTCGATTTCCCCTATGCCGTGGCGGCTGACAGCAACGGCAATCTGTTTGCCGCGAACTATTACGTTCTTGGAAGTGCGACCAACATGACGTCGTTCAATCCGACGACGAACACCTGGACCGCCATACCGACGAGCGTCCAGATTGGGTTCTCAGTGGCAGTCGCCGTGGATCCTGCGCATGGAGCGTGGCTGGCGGGAGGCTCCGGCAACGATAGCGTCGAACACAACGACGCGAGCGGCAACCTGCTGTTCGAGACGGGCTGCTGCGGTGCGATATCGGCCGTTGCGCTGGATTCTGTGGGGAACGTCTGGCTGGCAGATACACAGAACACGAGTTCAACAGGCGGCGACGGTGGCGCAATAACCGAGCTCGCACCCGACGGCTCGACATTGCATGATTTCATTACGACCGGCGGCATCAGCCATCCCTCGCACATTGCGATCGATGCGGCCCAGAATGTGTGGATTACGAATTTTCATTCGCCCTCTGACAGCGGATTGAGGTACCAGACCATCTCGGAACTGGCCGGCTCGAATTCGAGCAGCCCGGGCACTGCGCTCTCGCCGAGCACAGGATATGGGATGGACGCAAATCTTCTGTTGCCGTACTCGCTGGCGATCGATCCGAGCGGGAACATCTGGGTCGCGAACACCGGCAGCGCATCGCTGGTGATGTTCTTCGGTATGGCGGCTCCAACGAAGACACCGTTGATTGTGAAGCCGCAGGCGCCTTAGTTTGCCGTACTCGCCGGTCGCGAAGCGACCTTCAGCAGGTTGCATTCGTCTGAAAAGGTAATGGGATTGAATCGCCAGGAGACGCGGCGTTATGCGATCCTGCTGCCGAATGTTTGCCTGCTGTTGTGCGGCATGAGCCTGTGTGCCCAGGCGAAGCCTGCGCCGCAATCCTTCGAGTTGCAGACGCATCGCATGGACGTGGATGTGGATGGCGCTCCGCGGGCGTATGGGCCGCCGGGCAGCGACACGCTGGATTATCTCCGCAACGCGCACTCAATGGGCGACCTCAACGCTCCCGTCGTTGGATACCTGGTCGAAGATGCGCCGCCGCACCGTCCGGTGGTGCAGGGCCCACAGGATCCAGCGCCCGGATATTACGTCTCACAGACTGCCTTCGAGGATGACTCGGTGGAGAACGAGCGCGATCCGCGGCGCTACGTCGACGCCACGAAGATCAACTATGTTGTGCTGGGGAGAGAGGCGCGCAGGATGGGCGCGCGGCTCGGTGATTTCGTTGCTGTCTACTCGAAGCGGACGCACCGTTCGGTGTTTGGCATCGTGGGGGACTCCGGCAACCCGTCGGGCGACGAGGGCTCGCTGCACCTGTTGCAGGCGCTCGGCTATCCGTTCCATAGCGGCAAGGATGACGCGGTCGAAGATGCCGAGATCGTCGTCCGCTTCTTTCCGGGGTCCAATCCCGAACGCCGATTCTTCCGCGCGCAGGGTGCCCTGGACGAAGCCGCCAGGGGCCTTGGCCTGAGCTGGGATTTCAGTAACACGCACAAGAATCAATAGGGAAGATGGTCTGTCGACCTGTCCGCGGCAACTTTCGAAGGGAAGCCGGGTCATTGAGCAATTAGAGTCGTAGGAACGACATTGTTGCTCTGCATGAATCAGCACCTTTTTCTTCGTCGCTCCCTCGTCTTCGCTCTTGCCGTTACAACGGCTGTCGGAACCACGTTGGTTGCTCGCAGCTTGCTTGCGTCGTCCAGCGTACCGTCAGCTGCAAACTCGCCGCAGTACTATTCGGAGCACATTCAGCCGATTCTCCAGAGCAATTGTTATCGGTGCCATGCGGGGTTCAATCACAGAGGAGGATTGCAGCTCGATACGCGCGCGGGATTGATGCACGGCGGTAAGGATGGTGCCGTCATCATTCCGGGTCACCCGGAACAGTCGTTGCTGGTAAAGTTGATCCGACACGAGGGTCCGGCGAACGATCCGAAGCCGATGCCGCCAAGAGGCAAGCTATCGGACGCCGATATCGCAGCGATCGCTGAATGGATCCGCACAGGAGCAGTTATGCCGGCTGACGAGGCGCGTTAGCAGCCAGGCGGAAGAACACCAGAAGTCGAGATTTTCTGATGCATCAACAAGGGTTACCGAAGTTACGTTCGGGGCTCGCGTGGCGACTTAATTTCTCTTGCAATTATGTATTTTTTTGCATCATACGTGGGAAAGAGGTTCTACTATTAGGACGCGTTGACCGTCCTGATTCCTCCCTCAAGTTCAGACGGTGACCTCGGCAGGCACGTTGCGACGAGGCTGAGAAGGTCTATTGCATGGTTGACGTACACAGTTTCGCGCTCCCGGGCTTCGTCTCGCAGGCTACCTTTGCGCTGCCGCTGGCTCTCCTTGCGTGGAGCGATGCGCGCACTCGCGGCACCCGCTGGCTGGCTGCGGCATGCGCGTTGCAACTGCTGATCATGATTTCGCGGGCGATCCTGCCCCTGCCGCTGCGGATCTCTGAGAACCTGAGCGCCTGCCTTCTGGTCCTCGTATTCTTCTTGATTTACATGGGCATGCGCTGGTTTGTGCTGCGCGTTCGCCTGGCGACGATGAATGGTCCACTGGCACTCAGCGCGGCCATGACGACAATTCTGTCCGTGGGCGTGATGCATCCGGGCGCTGAACTGGCGGCGGCGCGCTTCGCTGCGCTCATCGTTCTCGGTACAACGATTGTCATGTTGCTGCGGCCGCGGATTAAGTCCCTTGCGGATACCGCGCGCGTGATGGCGTTACTGATGATTTTTGTTGCAGCTACGGTCGCTCTTCAGCTGGTGTTGAGCCTGAGAATATTTCCGCCGGATCATCAGCTGGATGCAGCCGGACACGATCTCACCATGATCGGCATCACGATGCTTGGCTTCGCCTTTATCGGGATGTATGTTGCCGAGACCAAGCGCCGCCTGCACGAAGAGACACGACTCGATTCGCTGACGGGCCTGCACAACCGCAGAGCCTTCGAAGAGATGATTCAGCGCGAGGTGCAGCTTGCCGCCCGCGACAATACGCCGCTCACGTTGCTGATGATGGACCTCGACCACTTCAAGCAGCTGAATGACACGTGGGGTCATGCGCTCGGCGACCGTGCGCTGCGCACCTTCGGCGGTGTGCTGCTGACCGTGACCGGAACCCGCGACGCGGTGGCGCGGCTCGGCGGTGAAGAGTTCGCGATTCTGCTTCCCGGCCGCTCGGCACGCAGCGCGCTGTCGCTGGCAGAGCGGTTGCGCGCGACGGTGGAAGGCCTGCGTCTTAGCGAGGGCGAGGAGCTGGTGCGCTTCACGGTCAGCGTCGGCCTGAGCTCGCTGCAAGCCGGAGAGACGGGTTTCGAGCCCATGCTGCGCCGGGCGGATCGCGCGCTCTACAAGGTCAAGCGCTCCGGCCGGAACCGGGTTCTGCTGGCGGACACCGAGCTCTCACCAGTTTCGCCAATCCCGCCAGCGCGCGTGATTCCTGACCTTCAGCCGCTCGCTGCCGGGGCCGCGGAACGTCGCGTG
>DATNAU010000084.1:0-5468 GCA_035572415.1 Acidobacteriaceae bacterium | reverse complement strand
TTCGGCCGCCTGCTGAATGGCTCGAAAATCAGCCAGTTCGCGGGCCTCGATGAGGACGGACAGGCGTTCACGCAGGCGATTCTCCGATATCTGCATATCTACAACCGCTGGAATTCGCCCAAGTACATAATGGGCAATAGCTACGGCACCACTCGCGATGCGGTGGTCGCCCACGATCTGCAGGAGGCTGGAGCCGATTTGAAGGGCGTGATACTGATTTCGACCGTCCTGAATTTCCAGACCCTGGAGTTCGGTCCCGGCAACGACATGCCCTACATCATGTTCCTGCCGACGTATGCCGCCATCGCGCATTACCACCATGCGCTGCCGGCAGATCTGCAGGCGCAGCCGCTGGAGCAGTTTCTCGACAAAGTGCAGTCTTTCGCGACGGGAGACTATGCCCGTCTGCTCATGGAAGGGGACGACGCCAGCGCCGAGGAGAAGCAGAGCGTGGCGGCCAGGATGGCGCAGTACACCGGACTCAGCCAGCAGTACATCCGCTACAGCAATTTCCGCGTGTCGCAGCCGTTCTTCCGCAAGCAGCTGCTGCTCGATCGCGACCAGGTGGTTGGCCGGACGGACGGCCGCTTCCTCGGGATGGACTACGATCAGGGTACCGCGAATGCCGAGTATGACCCGCTCGATCAGGCGATCGGGGGACCGTACACGGCGGCGATGAACTATCTGCTGCGCAATTTCCTCCACTACGAGGACGGCACCGAGCTCTTTCGGTCCAGCTGTTACGGCGTCTGTCGCTGGGATTGGCACAGACTCACTCAGCGTCGCGGCGGATACGGCTTCGACCAGGGCTACGCGGACGTCTCCGGGGACCTGCGCGAAGCGATGATAGGCAACCCGCAGCTCAAGCTCTTCGTGTCCTGCGGCTACTACGACCTCGCCACTCCCTATTTCGCGGCCTTATATACCTATGCCCACCTCAACGTAGGAAATCTGCGCAAGAACATAACGATCAAATGTTATCGTTCCGGCCACGTCAGCTACCTGGAGCCCGAGACGCACGAGCACATGTACAGGGATCTAGAGGCTTTCTATAACATGAGCCCTTGAGGAGTTGCGGTGAACATTCGAGAGATGCATTGGAGCCAGGTCGAGGCCTACCTCCAGAAGGATGACCGGGCGGTGCTCCCGATCGGCAGCACCGAGCAGCATGCGCAATTGAGCCTGTGCGTCGATCACATTCTTTCCGAGCGGGTGGCGACGGACGCCGCCGAGCCCCTCGGGGTGCCGGTGTTTCCGGGGTTGCCGTACGGTGTCACCCCGTACTTCATGGCTTTTCCAGGCACCGTCAGTCTCAAAGTGGATACCTACATCCATTTGTTGCGCGACATTCTGGACAGCCTCGTTGCGCATGGATTCAAGCGCATCGTCGTCGTCAACGGACATGGCGGCAATGCGGGATCCGCTCAATCCTTCATCGCGGAATGGATAGGGGCGCAGAAGGGCGTCTCGGTGAAATTCCACAACTGGTGGAACGCGCCGGCGACCTGGAAGAAGGTGATGGAAGTGGATGCGGTGGCATCGCATGCCTCATGGATGGAGAATTTTCCGTGGACGCGGCTGTCACACGTCCAGTATGCGACGCATCAAAAGCCCAAGATCGATCCCCGGCTCGTGCATGCCCTGCCGCCGCCGAAGGCCAGGGACTACATTGGGGATGGGAATTACGGCGGTTACTACCAGCGGTCCGACGATGACATGCTGGAGATATGGCGGGTTGCGGTCGAAGAGACGCGCGAGGTGATTGCGAAAAGCTGGCCGTGATGAGCGAGTCGGCCATATTGGTTGTCGGCGCCGGCGCGATGGGCGGGACGATCGGGGCGCATCTGGTGCGCGACGGTCAGAAAATCATCTTCGTGGAGCGCGCACGCGACCATGTCGCAAGAATGCGCGAGGCAGGACTGACCATCAGCGGCCCGCTGGCCGAGTTCACGGTGCCCGTGCTCGTCAGCCTGCCGGAAGACCTTCGCGGTCAGTACGAGCGGATCCTGCTCTGCGTCAAGGCGCAGGACACTCAAGCCGCAACGCAGTCGATAGCGCCTCACCTCGCTCCCGGAGGCTACATCGTGTCGGTGCAGAACGGCCTGAACGAGCTGGATATAGCCGAAATAGTGGGCCCTGAGCGTACCATCGGCTGTTTCGTCAATTTCGGCGCGGACTATCTCTCTCCGGGCGTGGTTCAGTACAGCGGCCGCGGCGCCGCGGTGCTCGGTGAGATCAATGGAGCGATGACGGAGAGGGTCCGGGCATTGCATCGGCTGTTCCGCATCTTCGATGAGCGGGCCGTGCTGACTGACAATATCTGGGGCTTTTTGTGGAGCAAGGAGGCCTATGGGGCGCTACTCTTCGCCACGGCGCTCACCAATGAGTCGATCGCGGACTGCCTCGCTCTGCCGCAATATAGGACGCTATTCATTTCGCTGGCTCGGGAAGTGCTCAATGTCGCCGCGGTCAAGGGCATACGCTGCGAGCCGTTCGATGGCTTCCAGCCGGACGCCTTCTCGAGCACGAGCACCGACGCGCAGGCGCTTGATTCGCTAGAGCGGCTGGTCGAGCACAATCGCCGTTCCGTCAAGACCCACAGTGGAATCTGGCGGGATCTTGCGGTCCGCAAGCGCCGTACCGAAGTTGACGCTCAATTGGGCGCGGTCGTGCGTGAAGCCGAAGCATGTGGCATCAAGACGCCGATTACCGCGCGACTGATCGAATTGATCCATGAAATCGAGAGTGGGGCCAGGCCGCTGGGTCTGAGCTCTCTTGACGCGTTGACGGATATGGCGTGACCAATGAGCAAGACAGCGATCATCGTGCATGGGGGATGCGGGGACGTGGCGCCAAGCTCCATACCGGAACGCTTGCAGGCGGTGGAAGAGGCCGCCCAGGCGGGCTGGAAGCTGCTGTCACGCGGCGGCAGCGCAGTCGACGCGGTAGAGGCGGCGGTGCGGGTGCTGGAGGACAATCCTCTATTCAATGCCGGCGTCGGCTCGGCACTCAACAGCGAGGGCCGGGTCGAGGCCGCGCCGCCATCATGGACGGCGCGACATTGAGCACGGGCGCCGTCGCCGCGGTGACCGGAATAGCGAACCCCATTCACCTTGCGAGACTGGTCATGGACGTGGGTCCGCACGTACTCCTGGTTGGACGAGGTGCCGAGCAGTTCGCGCGCAGCCGGGGAATACCCAAATGCGATCTCGAGCATATGGTGACCGTGCCGCGTCGCCAGCAGTGGGAGGATGCGCACGGAACAGTCGGCGCGAGTGTCTGTGACAGCTTCGGCAGACTGGCGGCGGCAACCTCGACCGGCGGCAGCTTCAACAAGTTGCCGGGCCGCGTCGGTGACAGTCCGATCGTAGGTTGCGGAACCTATGCCGATGAGCGCGTAGGAATCTCGTGCACCGGCAATGGCGAGCAGATCATCAGGATCACGCTTGCCCGTCTGGTCGCATTTCTCTATCAGGAGCTGGGGAATGCACAGGAGGCCTGCAACCGGGCGCTGGGGCAATTCGATGCCACCTTCAGCGGAGAGGTCGGCATCATCCTGGTCGACCATCAGGGGCGAGCCGCGCTGGCGAAGAACTCACGGGACATGCCGACCTGCGCCATTACGGCCGATGGCGTAGTGACCAGCCCTTGACCGCGACGCGGGAATACGTGACATACATGAAAAATAGATACCGGAATGCCGGGCGCTGCACGCACGCCCTGCTGCTGGGATGTGCTTTGTTCGCCTGCGGTGCGGTCGGCGCAGGGCAGGTGACCGGCGCATCCGCCTCGAAGCAGTTGAGGCACGCCGTCGCGCCGTGTACAAATGCATTGGAGGTCTCCGCGTGCGAGCAGTGGATCACCTACGGCCGCGGGCCGGCGCGTTCCCGGATTTATTCTACTTACAAGGTCGATGCCTACAATCCGGCATTGAAGCGCGCTCTGATCCTGGTCCATGGGGCCAACCTCATGGGGGGCTACTTTTTCCGGCATGGGATGGCGGCGGCAATTCTTGCCGGCGCACTCGGTAACACCCTGGTCGTCTCCACGTACTTTCTCGACCCCTACGTCGGCAAGCGTCGCCCGGCGGAGCCACAATGGCTGCGTCAATCCAACGAAGTCGTCTGGCCCGAGGGTCATACCAGCTGGCGCGCCGGCGGCATGTCGCCGACCGATCCTGCGCTCTCCTCGTTCGATTACGTGGACGAGATAGTGCGCAAGCTCGCGGACAAGAAGAACTTCCCCAATCTCACCAGGATCGTGATTGCCGGATTCTCTGCCGGCGGTCAATTCGTGAACCGGTACGAGATGGCCAACAAAGTCGATGGCACGGTCAAGGGCGTTTCGATCAGCTATGTGGTCGGGGATCCATCGAGCTTCGCATGGCCGACTGCGGTGAGGCCGTTGCCGGTGGGAGATGCCAGTCCGAACAGCCCCGATGAGGCCTACAAGGAATCAGTAGGGAAAAATGCCACGACACCTCATACTGAGTTTACCTACGGCGCCTTCGACCGGTCCAAGGTTCCGCAATATGACGATTGGCCTTACGGGTTGCAGAACCTCAATGGCTATGTCGCGGGGATGTCAGTTGACCAATTGCGCAAGAATCTCGTATCGCGCTCGGTGACCTATGTGGAAGGTCAAGTGGATACGCTGCCCATCAGCGGGTTCGACTCCTCACCGAAAGCGGACGCGCAGGGTCCGCAGCGGCGTGCGAGAGGCGAGGCGTTCGTAATGTACGTGGATAAGTACCTGGGTGGCAGGCAAAAGCTGGTCATCGTCCCCGGGTGCTCCCACAACAGCCGCTGTGTATTGACGGCGGATAACGTGCTGCCGCTTCTTTTCCCTCCGCCCCCCGGGCCGACGGTCTATCCGACCGGTGGTTTTGGGTTGGAGTAAGAGCAGCGTGTCGAGGTCAGGCTCCCGCCGCTTTGCATCGGTGATGTTGCTGGCGCTGAGTGGCATGGCCGTGGGGGCGTACGCTCAGGAGGGACCGGCATGGCCGCCGCCTCAGGCGCCGGTGGCAATGCCGCAGGGGCAACCGGCGGCGGCGGCGCCTGAATCTCTCATTGAAGCCGGCACGCTCCTGACGGGACGCGGGCAGGAGTTGCACCACACACGGATCCTGGTGAAAGGCGGCAAGATCGCCGCCATTGGCCCGGACCTGACGGCTCCCGGCGCCGTGATCCATGACCTGCGCACTGAGACGGTGATGCCGGGCCTGATCGACGTGCACGAGCATCTCGTGAGCCACTTTGGACCGAACGGCAAGACCGTCGACCCCCGCGAGTCGCCGACGCAGTTCACCCTGGGAGTGGCGAGCAATCTCTGGGTCACGCTGATGGCGGGATTCACTACCGTGCAAAGCGTGGGGGAGCCGCAGGACGAGGTGTTCAGGCAGTACGTGCAGGAGGGCATCATTGCAGGGCCGCCGATCCTGACGTCCTACCATGATATCTATGGCTCGC
>DATNAU010000083.1:0-19651 GCA_035572415.1 Acidobacteriaceae bacterium | reverse complement strand
CACCGCCGGTCAACACCGAGGAAGAAGATGCCGCACAGGCGATTGAAGGCGCGCCGCAGATCCACCGCTTCAGCCTGGATCCTGACGCATCACGCAAGCGATCCCTGGCGCGCCTGCCGCTATTGGGCCGCGAGCTTGGCGACGCAGCAAGCTTGCCCGACTACCGCTTCGTCGTAACCTCAGGTGCAATCAATCCAAAGCTGCTCTCCGTGATTGAGACACGGCTGCCGGACTTCGTCAGGCTGCGCTGATGGCGCGGGAGTCTCAATCGAAGATTGCTGCGTCCGGCGCGGAGAAGAACTCCTTGTGCAGAGCGCGCACAGCCTCCTCGACATCGGATTCCTCGATCATGAAGCTCATGTTGATCTCGCTGGCGCCTTGCGAGATCATCCGCACGTTCACGTGACGAATCGCCGAGAAGACGCGGCCAGAGATGCCCGCCTGTCCTCGGATGTCCTCGCCCACCATGCAGATGAGTGCCTTCGAACCTTCGAGCTTCACATCGGCAATCTGCTCCAGTTCCGCGCAGATCTCGGGCAGCCGCTCATTGGTGTCCACCGTAACGGAGATCGAAACTTCACTGGTCGAGACCATATCGATGATGCAGCGGTACTTGTCGAAGATGTCGAAGACGCGCTTCAGGTAGCCATGCGTCATCAGCATGCGGTTCGCGACGATGTCGATGATGGTGAGCCGCCTTTTGACCGCGATGCTCTTGAACGGGCTGGCACAAGGAGGCGCGACCGCAGTGATCTTCGTGCCTTCGTTGGCGGCGTTGCGTGAGTTGAGCACCCACACCGGGATCGACTTCTGCACCGCCGGCAGAATGGTCGCCGGATGCAGCACCTTGGCGCCGAAGTAGGCCAGCTCGGCGGCTTCCTCAAAGCTGATGGTCTTCACGCGCAGCGCGTTGGGGCAGATGCGGGGATCTGTCGTCATGATGCCGTCGACGTCAGTCCAGATCTCGATGGCGCCGGCGTGCATACCGCCGCCGATGAGCGCCGCGGTAAAGTCGCTGCCGCCGCGGCCGAGGGTCGTTGTGATTCCTTCGGCGTTGGAGCCGATAAAGCCACCCATCACCGGCGTCTTGCCGGCTTCGATCAGAGGCAACACTTCGGCGGCGAGCGCGCGCTCGATTGCCGCCTCCTGCGGGACAGCCCTGCCGTAGTTCGAGTCCGTAATGATGCAGCGTCGTGCATCCACATGCGCGCCGCTGAGCCCTTCCTGCGCAAATGCGGCCGCCACGATGCGCGATGAGAGACGCTCGCCATAGCTCACGACCTTGTCGCTGGTGCGCGGCGTCAACTCGCCGACCGCCGCGATGCCGCGCAGCAGATTGTCGAGCGAATCGAAGCGGCGCTGGATGGACTGCTCGACCTCAATGAAAAGTTCCCCGCAAAGCAGATTGTTCGCTGTCTCGATGTGCCGATGGCGCAGCCGGGACGCGATAGCCAGGGCATCGGCCTTCTCTCCCCGTCCCGCGGCTGCAGCAGCGGCAAGCAACTGGTCCGTCACCTTCGCCATCGCCGAAACGACCACGACCGGCTGCAAACCACGCTCGCGGCGCCCACGCACGATGGCGGCGGTGCGGCGCATGGCCGCGGCATCTTCTACAGACGTGCCGCCGAACTTCATCACAACCAGCTGCGGACGAACCGTGCTCGAACCGCTTTGGCTCACGCGAGCACCGCCACGGGTTTCTGAGCCGCCTTTGGCGAGACACTCTTTCCCCCCGCGAGCTTGCCGAGACGCGCCAGCACTTCGGCATTCAGCACCGCAGCCCCCGCAGCGCCGCGGATCGTGTTGTGCGAGAGCAGAACAAACTTCCAGTCCAGCAGGCTGCACTCGCGCAGACGGCCAACCGTAGTGGCCATGCCATTGCCCCGCATTCGATCGAGGCGCGGCTGCGGGCGGTCGACGCTCGCGTCAAACTCAACCGGCTGATCGGGCGCGCTGAACAGGCCATGGCCGCGCAGCGGAGCAAAGTCATGCCATGCGGCAAGCACATCCTCGCGCGACGCTTTCGTACGCAACTTAATCGACACGCACTCCGTGTGGCCATCCTCCACGGCGACCCGATTGCAGTGCGCGCTGACCTTGGCGTCCAGCATTTCTATCTTCGACCCCGCATAGCGGCCGAGCAGCTTGCCAACCTCCTCCTGCAGCTTCTCTTCCTCGTTCTTGATAAACGGGACAACGTTGCCGAGGATGTCGAGCGACGCGACACCGGGATACCCCGCGCCGCTGACTGCCTGCATGGTCGAGACGAACAGGCTCTCGATGCCGAAGCGCTCTTCAAGCGGCTTCAGGGCCAGAACGAGGCCAATCGCACAGCAGTTCGGATTGGTAACGATATAGCCGCCTGAATCCTTGCGCCAGCTCTGGCGCTCCAGCAACTCCAGGTGGTCGCCGTTGACCTCAGGCACGACCAGCGGCACATCGGGCGTCATGCGGAAGGCGCTGGAGTTAGAAACCACAGCGCAGCCTGCGGCGGCGAACTTCGGCTCCAGCTCGCGCGCAATGTCGGAGTCGAGCGCGGCGAAAATGATCTTAGGGAGCTCGCCCTCAGGTGTCTGATCGGGCGTATTGCCCATCACGCTCATAGCGGCGATGCGTGCTGGAAGCGGTGTGTCCAATTTCCAGCGGCAGGCCTCGCCATAGGTTTTGCCCGCACTGCGGTCGCTGGCTGCGAGCCAGGAGATCTCGAACCAGGGGTGCTTTTCCAGCAACTGAATGAAGCGCTGACCGACCATGCCGGTCGCGCCAAGAATGCCAACTTTACGCCGTTCCATATCTTCCTAGGATACCGCGATGGGGACGCTCAACTCTAGCGTTATGGCAGCAGGCTGCCGGGCTTGCAGTTCTCGCGGTCGATGGCGCCGCCGAGCTGTCTCATATGGAACATGTATGTGCAACTGATGTGCGAATTGCCAGCACCGACGTGCGGATAGACATAGATCGTGCGGTCCTCCGGGCTGTAGATCGAGAGCGAAGACTGCTCACCGCCGGACAGGAACTGGAAAGCAAGGTTCCCGCCGGAATCCTCGCCTCGCGCTGCATGGACCGGTGTTCCCGCCCCATGGCACCACCAGCCCACGGCGGCCGCAGCCGCCACCAGGACTGCATCGCGAAATAGCTCTCGCACACGCATCGTCGTTTCCCTCCAAGGAACGCGGCCATTTTACGGCTTGGAGAGAAGGACGGGTGCTCAGGGCATTTGTGATCCACTGGCGCGTTGTCGAGCTGACTACCCGATCGCGCGCTGGCGCTCAAGGCGCTTGCGCGTTTGATAGCGGCCGCCGCTGGCCCAGACAACCAGTGCAGCGATAAGGTGCACGACGAACCAGAAGCTGATGCCCTGATCCATATAGATCAGATAGAGGACCAGCAGCCGCGGGACGAGGACCGCGATGACCACCGGGAGCCATCCATGGATGTGGAATGGCAGCGCCTGGCCATCCAGCCAATAGACCAGCAGCGCGAGGCGGGGCAGAAACAACGAAAAAACCAGGAACCACAGTGGCAACGTGTGAATAGTCCACCAGAACTGGACGTCCATCGCGAGTCACCTCGAAAGCGGGCAGTAACGATAACTTGAACACCAAACCGCACGGATGTATGCGGTATCGGCCTCTATTTCTGAGCGCGTTCACGACATGCTACGGCGGAATGCGCTGGCCCCTGCTACATCCTTCGGGTTAGAAGCGGGGCTGCATTCCTACAACCCTACGCGGAACAGCTCCGCAAAACATTGCACGGCACCCGAAGCGGCACGTCTCCAGGTCAACGCAGGTTTCGGCGGCCCTCGCGGCTGGTCAGAAGCTGTTCCAGCTCCGCCTTGAACTCGCGGACGTCTTTGAAGTCCCGATAGACACTGGCGAAGCGGATGTAGGCGACGGTGTCGATGTCCTTCAGGCGCGTCATGATGAGCTCGCCAAGCTCGCTGGTGGTGCGCTCGCGGTCGGGCGAGTCGACGACGAAGGCTTCAGTCTCATCGACGATCTTCTCGAGCGCGGCTCCGGAGACGGGGCGCTTCTGGCAGGCGTGCAGCAGGCCGCCGAGCACCTTCTGGCGGTCGAACTTCTCGCGGCGGCCGTCCTTCTTGACGACCATGTAGGGGATTTCGTCGATGCGCTCATAGGTAGTGAAGCGCTTGTTGCAGCGCTCGCACTCGCGGCGGCGGCGAATGGCGTCGGCTTCCTTGCTTTCGCGCGAATCGACGACGCGGTCCTGCGCGAAGCCGCAGTAGGGGCACTTCATGACGGCTTCTCGAGTTTGAGCGTGGCGGTGATGATTGATTCTATCGTTTGCACAAGTTCTCAGTTCTCAGTTGACAGTTCTCAGAAGATCCAGCCGCCGCCGAGGACTTCGTCAGCCTGGTAGAAGACGGCGGACTGGCCGGGTGTGATGGCGCGCTGCGGCTCGTCGAAGACGGCGTGGACTTCGTTTGCCTCGACACCAGTCTGAGAAGCTGTGGCTCGATCCCACTCATCCGGCGATGAGACCGCCGGATGAATGGGACACCCGTTCGACTCGGCCGTTCCGGCCTCGCTCAGGGCAGGCTCCTTGGTGGCGGTCCGAACGCCGCGGAGCGTGGCCCAGGCTGGTTCGTGGCGGTGGCGAATCTTGATCTGTGCGCGGACCTCTTCGCCGGGTGCGAGCGAGGCGATGGAGATCCAGTTGAGGCGGTTGGCGCGGAGATCGCGCGAGTAGAGTTCTTCGTCCGCGCCGACGGTAACGCGGTGGGAGTCCGGATGGATCGCGAGGACATAACGCGGCGCGGTGTTCCCTGCCGCGGCGCTGTTGTCGCTTCCATGCTGGCGGCCCGCTGCGAGATTGCCCAACCCCTTGCGCTGGCCGACGGTGAAGGCGTGGATGCCTTCATGCTTGCCGACGACCTCGCCGGTGGTGGTAACGAGTTCGCCGGAGGAGTCAGGCAGTTCTTCGTTCTGGTCGTCGAGGTAGGCGCGGAGGAAGACGGAGTAGTCGCCGCCGGGGATGAAGCAGATTTCCTGGGAGTCGGGCTTCTGCGCGAGCGCGAGGCCCGCATCGGCAGCCATGTTGCGCACAGCAGGCTTCTCCATCTCGCCGAGCGGGAAGAGCGTGCGCGAGAGCTGGTCTTGAGTCAGCCCAAACAGAAAATACGTCTGGTCTTTGCTGCGGTCCGCGGGGCGGGAAAGAATCCAGCGGTCGCGCGCGGGGTCGTAGTGGTTGCGGGCGTAGTGGCCGGTGGCGATACGTTCGGCGCCGATCTGGCGAGCGGTGAGCAGCAGCGCGTCGAACTTGAGGTGGTTGTTGCAGAGGGTGCAGGGGATAGGGGTGCGGCCGGCGAGGTACTCGCTGACGAAGGGGCGGACGACCTCGGCCTCAAAGCGGGCTTCCTGATTGACGAGGTAGTAGGGGATGCCGAGGTGCTCGGCGACGGCGCGCGCGTCGTAGACATCGTCGAGCGAGCAGCAGCGTCCCCGGACGTTCTCCGGCATGCCTTCATGGCCGGCGAGACGGCGCTGGTTCCAGAGCTGGAGCGTGAGGCCGACGACGGAATGGCCCTGGGCGCGCAGCAGCGCGGCGACGGCGGAGGAGTCGACGCCGCCGGACATGGCGACGGCGATGGTGTCGGGTTGGAGATTCGTGGACATTCGGAAGAATTTTTTGGGGTATTTTGGCGCGTAAAATTTCTGTTTTCAATTAGTTGCGAGGAGGAGCGTCTCGCAAAATATTGATATGAAATGATTTACGCACAAAATTCCTCGAATCAAGCATTTGCAATGGGCAAAGAGAACAAGGCCCGCGTTAACGGGCCTCGTCCAAACCTGCTTCTTTCAAGGATAGCAGATCGATGTATACTGCGACGCCAACTTTCACCCCCTAAATCTTACGTTTTATGAGTCACATACGATTTTGGCCTTGACATGATTTCGGACGGCGGCCCGGACAACTCAGGGTCGAAGAGGCTCGCTGCCATGATGCAGATAAAAAATGCGGTAAGGTTTGCCATTCGAGTCAATTGCAGGCCCCTGGGCCATTGCGGTTGCTATAAGTTCCCGCGACTCGCTAGCATCGCGTTACCTATGAAATCTGCTCCTACCGGGCCGGCAAAGCTCGCCAAGCTGTTCGGGTTGTTCTTTGCGATCTGCCTCGGCCTGGGTTATCCGAGCCTTAACCGGGTGGACTGGCGTACGGCGGGGGGCTTGACGGACGTGAGGTGCTACGCCGGCATGGTTGCCGGGCACACGACGGAGTGCGAGTCCCATATGAGGTTTCGCGTGCTGACGCCGTTGATCGCGCGCCCCGTCTATTCCGCGGCAAAGGGCCACATCGGCACGTGGGACCCTGCGATGCTGGGCCTGCTGGTCGCCAACTCCCTTTTTGTGGCGGGCACCGCAACGCTGCTGATGATGGCGACAGAGGTGGTTACCCGGGAGGCGGCGACAGCGATGGGAGCAGGTTTGCTCTACCTGCTGAACTTTGCGATCCCGAATCTGCGACTGGCGGGATTTCTTGACGCGTCCCAGGATTTCTTCCTGATGGCGGCCGCCTGGTGCCTGCTACAGCGCCGCTGGTGGATGATATCGATCGTGGCCGTGTTCGGCGCGCTGGGCAAAGAGAGTTGTGTGCCTCTGCTGATGGCCTTCAGCGGAGTATGGTGGCTCTGCGAAAGAAAATCGCTGGAGCGCGGGGCACGCGCGGCGCTATGGATAGCCGCCGCATGGGTGCTGGCATTGGTGACGTTGAGTGCGGTGCAATGGCGGATTGGGCACATTGCCCAGTCGCCCTTGTCTTTCGGGCTGAGCCTGCGCGGGGATGATCCGCGGATGGCGCACTTTCTGCGCTCGCTGCTGGACCGCAATCTCTGGTACATCTTCTTCTGGCTGCTTCCGCTGGGATTGCTGCGCGTGGGAAGGTTCCCTTTGGCCTGGCGTGCGGCAGCAGTTGCGGCGGCAGCGACGGCCTTCGCGATGGACGCTTACTATGGCGGCGCTCCGGGTACGATTGGCCGGGCGCTCTTCAGCGCAATCGGGCCACTGCTCACGGCGGCGGTTGCAATGCTGATCTTCCCGGGCAAAGAACCGGTGCGGGCGGGGAATGAGGATGTTGTGGCGCGTCTTTGAGGGGGGTTCCGGCCCGCGACGGGCTTCGCCAGGGCCCCTTCCGTGCCGGAGGTAACGTCATCGCCGATTCTCGGTGTGACTCAAAATCCAATTGGGGAGCTCGGTACATCGCGGGCGAACCGTTGGCGCATCGTTAATGGAAAGGGGGACTTGCAAGCCTGGCCTCACCACGGAGGATTGCAATGTCAATTGCTTCCGACTATTCGCGCCGCGTCCGGCTGCTGAACAAACTTTTCCTTGGTTATTCCGGCCCTCCCTTCGCCATTCGCTTTCCCTTGTGGACGTGGCACTCCGCCGCATCGAGACAGCCGGTTTTCTCGTTGGTGCTTCGCCGTATGGATGCCCTGGATGGCCTATTGCAACCCTCCGAGGCGACTCTGGGCGAGGCGTTTATCTCCGGCGATCTGGATGTGGAAGGAGATATCTTCTCAACATTCGATGCTGTGGAGTGGCTGCTGAGCCGGCACAGCGCACTGGGCAGCCGGATCGCGGCTGAATTCTATTCCAGGTGTTTTGGGTTTCTGAATCTGCTGACGGGCGGACGCAAGCATTCGCGCCGGCGGGACGCTGCTTCCATCTCTCATCACTACGATCTTCCGGTCGAGTTCTTCGAGACATGGCTGGGGCCGACGCTGCTTTATTCCGCCGGTTATTTTCGTAACGCGGCGAACGGCCTGGACACCGCGCAGACGGACAAGCTCGACCTCATCTGCCGCAAGCTCGATCTTCATCCCGGCGAACGCTTTATGGACATCGGCTGCGGGTGGGGCGGCCTGGCAATCTATGCTGCGTCGCGATATGGAGCGCAGACGCGCGGCATTACCATCAGCAAAGCGCAGGCGCGTGCAGCCGCGCGGCGCATTGCAGAAACGCACCTGGACGATCTGTGCTTTGTGGAATATCGCGATTACCGCGACGCACCCGGCCTTCCCTGGCGATTCGACAAGCTCGCCAGCATCGGCATGTTCGAGCATGTCGGGATCAAGAAGCTGCCGGAATACTTCCGGATAGCGCTGGACCTTCTGGAGGCGGGGGGAGCGTTCCTGATCTCGGGAATTGTTCGTTCGGCCAGCTCGCCGAGCCGCAAGGAGTCGTTCATCGATCAATATGTCTTTCCCGACGGGGAGCTGCCGACGCTGAGCGAGGAGCTGCATGCGGCGGAAGAGGCGGGCTTCGAGGTGCGCGATGTGGAGTCGTTGCGCGAGCACTATGCGCAGACACTGCGGCTGTGGGTCCGGAACCTTCAGCAACACGCGGCGGAGCTGAGGCAGGTTGTGTCGGAGCGGACGCTGCGGATCTGGCTGCTCTATATGGCAGGCTCGGCGGCGGCGTTCGAGCGCGGCGACATATCGGTGTGCCAGATCCTGCTACAGAAGCCACGGCATGGACACACAATGGAGCCGCATACGCGTGAAAACTGGTATGCCGATCAACGTGCGGCGGGAATTCATCTGGCGGCGTGATGGGTAACCCATTGTTTCGCGATGAATCTGCGAAAGATGTGCCACCCGGTGTTGATACGACCCGCGGCTGAAGCCGCGTTGATCTCCGCATCTCTACCGCGGGCTGAAGGCCGCTGCTACTCCCGTTCCCGCTCATCGCGCGAGGATGTGCGATGAATGGGCCACCCGGCTACTGTGGCTTCTTCTCGGATTCGGCGAGGAGTTCGACGAGGTAGTTTTTCCAGACTGCGGCGAGGGTGTGGGTGCCGTGGCCGCGCGTGGCGTCGGAGATGGGGATGAGGACGAATTTGGCGTGCGGGATTTTAGGCGCGAGCTTTTCGGCGATGCCGAGCTCGGGTGGGTTGATGAAGTCGTCGGCGGAGTTGACCCACATGACGGGGGCCTTGATGCGGTCGAGGTGGGGGCTGGGATCGTAGTTGCGGCTGGCGTCCCAGTAGTAGATGGCGTTGTTGGCATCGAGGGCGGCGATGCTTCTGGCCAGTTGCGCATCGATGTATTTCTCGGCCGCATCGCGCGTGGGCGCCTGCTTCTGCTGATAGAGCGGCGCGGAGCCCATGACGAAGCTGAGCTCGGCGTCGGCGCGCAGGGCCTGGAGCGGTTCGGTGGTGTATTCGCCGTTCATCCAGGCGGGGTCGAGCTTGATGTTCTGGATGTTCATGTAGCGCATCATGCGGTTGCGGCCGGCGATCTGCGTGGGCAGGCACGCAAGCGGCATGAGCGCGTCCATGAAGTCGGGATAGGTCTCGCCCCAGACGAAGGACTGCATGCAGCCCATGCTGGTGCCGAGGATGAGGCGCAGGTGATCGACGTGCAGGCCGTCGAGGAGCATCTGGTGCTGGCTGCGCACCATGTCGTCGTAGTCATAGTGCGGGAAGCGCATGTGGAGGCCGTCGGAGGGCCTGCTGGAGTGGCCGTGGCCGATGTCGTCCGGAAAGATGAGGAAGTAGCGGGTGATGTCGAGCGGCTGGCCGGGGCCGAAGAGGACGTCAGAGAACGAGGGTGCGATGAGGTTGGTGTCATTGCCGCCGGTGCCATGGAGGAGCAGCACGGCGTTGTCGACGTGGCCAGCGGCGTCGCGGTGCGGCGTGCCGAGGGTGAGATAGTGCAGGCGGAGTTCGGGCAGCGTTTCTCCGGTGCCGAAGCGGAAGTTGGCGATGGTGTAGAGGCCGTCTTTGGTGGGCCAGTGGGTGGAGGCGGGGGTTTGGGCGTAAGGCGCGGCGGCGAGCGTGGCGAAGACGGCTGCGGTAGCTAGGCGAGCGAGCATTGGATTGTCCTCCGGCGAAATTGAAATGCGGGGGGTCCCTCGACTTCGCCGCTACACGGCTGCGCTCGGGATGACGGCAATCCATCCTACGATTCCCACGGCTCAAAATCGAGACGCGGGGTGCCGGCAATCCATTATCCTCCCCACCCGTCCGCTTCGCGTATGGATGGGTCACCCGATTATTTTGCCGAGAGGCAACCCACCCTTTCGGGGTGAAGCCGCGAAAGGATGGGCCACCCAGCTCCCCACCCGATTATTTTGCGGGCGCGGCGGGGGGAGCCGCGGTGAGCGGTTTGATGATTTCGTCGAGGGTGTCGGGCGTGCCGTCGACGCGGACGAGGACGGGATAGCGTTCGCCGTCGTGGTAGTCGAGGTTGACAAGCGAAACGGCGGTGCCGGTCTGCACGATGAGGTGGATGGGGTCGGGCTTGCCTTTGGCGTCGCGGATGGCTGCGCGCAACGCGTCGCCGGAGAAAACGGTGCCGTTGATGGCGTAAATCTTCTGGCCCGGCGAGAGCTTTGCCTTGTCTGCGGGGCCATCCCAGCGCACGTCGCTGATGGTGCCGTCGGCGGTGACACGGATGCCGAGGGAGTACCAGACATCGATCGCGGGGCCGCCGCGGCGTGCCATATTCAGTGTGCGCTCGCCTTTGCTGGGTTTATCGGAGTATTCGAGCTTATAGCCGCCGCGCTCGATGCCTTCGAGGTCGGCGTGGGGCTGGATGGACATGATGTGATCCTGGAAGAACTTGTTCCAGTCGTAGGGCGCGACCTGGTTGAGATCGGCGACGATCTCGGGCAATTCATACGGCACGATCAGCGGGCCGGTGTTGCCGCCTTTGGCGAGGAAGATGTGCTCGAAGTCAGTGAGGGATTTTTTGTCGCCGGTGAGCTTGCGGATGAGGGTATCGGCATCGAGCCAGACGAGTTCGCCCTCCTGGTAATAATCCTGGCCGCGGCGCCAGTTGGCCCAGGCTGCGCCGTTGACGCGCAGGACGCTGGAGGCGGTGGCGGTGTCCTCGATGGAGCGCCACTCGCGGCCCGGCTTGTAGTCGAGATTGGCGGCGGAGAGCGCGAGGATGTCGCGGTATTCTTCGGCGGATTTGAGGCCAGCGCGCGCGGCGAGCACGTTGCCGAGATACTGCGTCATGCCCTCGTAGACCCAGAGGAGGTCGCCCTGCTGCGGGGTGGCGAAGTCCGGCTGGTAGAGGCGTGCGGGGCGGCGATACTTGCCGTTCCAGGAGTGGGTGAACTCGTGCGCGAGGAGGTCGGCTTCGGCGAGCTGGTGCTGCGCATCGCGGAAGGTGTTTTCGGCGACGCCATTGTCGGAGGACTGGCCATGCTCGAGGCCTTCGCCGCCGGCGGTGTCCGAGAGGGTGAGAAGGAAGTGATAGGCGTTGTAGTGATGGGATGCGTAGGCGGCGTCGGCTTCGCGGACGAGGTTGGCGACTTCGGTGAGGAATTCGGGGCGCAGCGTGGCGTCCTGGGGCTCATCGGCGGCGACGTCGAGGAAGTGTTTGGGCGTGATGTCCGGGGCAAGCGGGTACTCGTGGAAGTACTGGCCCGCGAGGACAGGGGAGTCCTGAAGCTGTTCGACGGTGGTGGGCGCGTAGCGTGTCATGGTGGCGCCGGGTGCGGGCGTGTGGGCGGACTCATCTACGCCGGTGGTTGGCGGAGGCGCGAGATTTGCGGCCTCGGCCGTTAGGGCGGTGCCGATGCCCCAGCCGGCAGGAACAACGACGGAGGGTTGGATGGGGATGTCGCGAACCGGCGTATTGGCGGGATAGAGGAGAAGCCGCTCCCATTCGAGGACCGCCATGTGCGGTGTGGCGCGCGTGGTGACGATGGCATCGAGGTGCGCGTGGACCGAGGTGACGCCGGCGGGGACAGTGACGTGGTACTCGTAGAGGTTGACGTCATCGCGGCGCCATGGGAGCGTTTTGCCGTTGGCGGTGAAGACGAGGCCGGCGATCTCCTGCACAGGACCGTCGGGTCGATGCTCGCCGGGAATCCATTCAGGCGAAATGACGTTGAGGGTACCGGCCTTGGCGGGGATATCGATCTCGGCGTGGTAGAGCTTGCGGGGAGCTTCGCTGAGGTCGGCGGTGATGCGGATGGGGGCGGGCTGCGCGAGCGCTGGGGCAGCGGCAAGGGCGCCCAGGATGGCGGCGATCAGGAGACGGGCAGAGTCGAGCACGGGAACATTGTAGACGCACTCATCGCGCAGAAAGCGCGCGATGAATGGGGCACCCAAGATGCGACCTATCCTTTGCTACGCGAAGGATGGGCCGCCCAGCGCCTATCCGGTTATTTTTTCTTCAGCATTTGTGTTCGCGGAGCCAGTCGGCGAAGGCAGGGCCGAGGTCGTCGCGCTTGAGGGCGAGCTCGACGGTGGCCTTGAGGAAGCCGAGCTTGTCGCCGGCATCGTGGCGTTTGCCTTCATAGTGGAAGCCGAAGACCTTTTCATGCTTCAGGAGCGCTTTAATCGCGTCGGTGAGCTGGAGTTCGCCGCCGGCGCCGGGCTTGACGTGTTCGATCATCTCGAAGATGCGCGGCGTGAGGATGTAGCGGCCGATGATGGCGTTTTGCGAGGGCGCGTCCTCGAACTTCGGCTTCTCGACCATGCCTTTGACGTCGAGCAGGCGGGGGTTCTTCTTGTCGGGCGTGCAGTCGAGGACGCCGTAGGCGGAGATGGCGGGACCTTCGATGACTTCGGAGGCGAGGATGGAGGCCTGCGTCTCTTCAAAGGCCTCGACCATCTGCTTCATGCAGGAGACCTTCGAGTCGACGATGTCATCGGGGAGGAGGACACAGAATGGCTCGTCGCCGACGATCTCTTTGGCCTGGAGGACGGCGTGGCCGAGGCCGAGGGGTTCGGACTGGCGGGTATAGACGATGCGCGCGAGCTTCGTGACAGAACGCACGGCATCGAGCAGCGCTTCTTTCTTCTTGGCTTCGAGCGTGGCCTCAAGCTCCGGGCTGCGGTCGAAGTGGTCTTCCATGGCGGCCTTGTCGCGCCCGGTGACGATGATGATCTCAGTGCAGCCGGCGGCAACCGCTTCCTCAACGCCGTACTGGATGAGAGGCTTGTCGACGAGGCAGAGCATCTCCTTGGGGATGGCTTTGGTGGCAGGGAGAAAGCGCGTGCCGAGTCCGGCGGCGGGAAAGACTGCCTTGCGAATCTTTGGATACTTCATTGGTGCCATCGTAGCTGGGGAAAGGTTCGAGGTTCAAGGTTCGGGGTTCGTGGAAAGACGAAGAGCAACCACGGATCGCACGGGTAAACACGGATTAGGGAAACGAAGAAATAATCCGTGAGTATCCGTGTGAATCGGTGGTTAGCTTTGTATTGATCAGGGCGGGGAGCGTACGGGATGACGCAGCGGAAGTGGGTGACGGTGATGAGCAGCTTTGTCGCGGACCTGGCGTTCCGCAGCGACCGGCTGCCTGGGTGGGGCGAGACGGTGATGGGCCGATCGTTCCAGCTTGGGCCCGGGGGAAAAGGATCCAACCAGGCGGTCGCGGCGGCACGCGCAGGCGGACGTGTGAGCTTTGTGTCCAAGCTGGGACGGGATGCATTTGGCGATCTGGCGCGCGAAACGTATGCGCGAGAAGGGATCGACACGCGATTTCTGATGGCGGCGGACGCGGCGACCGGAGCTGCGGCCATCCTGCTCGATGCGAAGACAGGCGAGAACGCGATTATCGTGGTACCCGGGGCGTGCTTTCAGTTGACTCCGGAAGAGGTAGAGGGCGCGAGAGAACTGATTGCGGATTCGGCCGTATTCGTAACGCAGCTGGAGCTGGCGCTGCCGACGGTGGAGCGGGGGCTTGCGCTGGCGCGTGAGCTGGGGGTGAACACGATCCTGAATCCCGCGCCGGCATGTGAGTTACCGAAGTCAATCTTCGAGTTGTGCGACTTTATGACGCCGAATGAGACGGAGGCAGCGCTGCTGACCGGGATGGAAGTAAAGAGCATTGCCGACGCGGCGCAGGCGGCGAGTGTATTGGTGGCAAAAGGCGCGCGCAATGCTGTCATCACGCTGGGTGCGCAGGGCGCATTCGTGAAAAATGCCGAGCTGGAGGAGCACGTTCCGGCATTCGACGCGGGGCCGATCGTTGAGACGACCGGTGCAGGCGATGCCTTTACAGGCGGCATGGCGGTCGCGCTGTCGGAAGGCAAGGCGGTGGTGGAAGCGGTGCGCTTTGGGTGCGCGGTTGCGGGACTTTCGGTGACCCGCGCGGGAACGGCGCCATCGATGCCCTTGCGGGCAGAGATTGATGCGCTGTTAAGGAACTAACCACGGATTTTCACGGATGGACACGGATGAAACCTAAGAGCTAGATCCGTGCAATCCGTGAAAATCCTGGCTGGTTCCAGTTCGCTAGTTACCGCTTTCCCTGGATAGTCTGGCCGGAGCCGGATTTGCGGCGGGCACGCTTGGCGGCGATCTGCTGCATTTCCTTGCCGAGGGACGTGCGGTTCATCACCATCTGCTGAATGATGGCGACGATGATGCCCACGACCCAGTAGAGCGCGAGGCCGGAGGCATAATTCCAGGTGAAGTAGCCGGTGACAAGCGGCATCATGAAGGCCATCATCTTCTGCTGCTGCTTATCCACGCCGGGCGAAGGCGTGTAGAACTGCATTGCGAACTGGAAGATGACCGTGAGGAAGGCCAGGATGTGCGTGGGGTCGGCGGCCTGCAGGTCCGGCAGCCAGAACCAGTGGGCGTGGCGCAGTTCCACCACGCGATAGCACATGGCATAGAAGGCATAGATCAGCGGGAATGTGATGAGCTGCGGGATGCAGCCGCCGAACATGTTGATGCCCTGCGCCTTCTGGAAGTCCATGACCTCCTGCTGCATCTGGTTGTACTTCGGGTCGTTCATCTTCGGGTTTTTGTACTTGGCCTTGATGGCGTCGAGCTGCGGCTGAATGCGCTGGATCTTGATGGCGTTGCGCATCATGGTGACGCGCGAAGGCAGAATGGCCACGTTGATGAGGATGGTGAGGATGATGATGTCCCATCCCCAGTTGGAGGCCACGTGCGAGTGCAGGAACTGGAGCGCCAGGAAGAGGTACTTGCCGATGAATCCCCAAAAGCCGAACTCGAGATCGGAAGCAAGCGTAATTTTGGGATTGGCTGCGTGAACGCCCTTGAGGACGTTGATGGCCTTGGGACCGACGAAGATGTGCGTGTCGATCTTGCCTGAAGCGTCACCGAGCGCGGCGCCGAGAATGGGGTAGTTCAGCGCCTTGGTCGGCGGCGATCCGGAGCCGAAACCGCGCCGGGTTATGGTCTTGGAGACGTCGAGATTGGAATAGAGCGTGGCGGCCTGCGCCGTGGACGGCTGATCCGGCAGAAACACCGCGGCAAAGAAGGGATCGCTGACACCTACCCAGTCAAACGGGCCGGGGAGGAGATTGCCGCCGGAAATTTTTTTGTAGTCGATGTGCTGGTCGGAGCCGTTGCGATAACTGTCGAACTGCGAGTCGGAGTAGCCGGAGCCGCGGTAGTCCTCGTTCTGGTCGCCGAAGCCGCCGGGCCAGGAGAGCAGCGTGGGGATCGGCGCGCCGTTACGCGTCGTCTCCACCTCGGCGTGCAGCACGTAGGTGTCGTCGAAGGTGAAGGTCTTTGTGACAGAGAGACCGTTGGCGGAGTACTTGAAGCTGAGGGATGCAGGCGCGCTGAGCGCTCCGGTCGCGGACGGGACGAAGAGAGCCTGACTGAGAGCCGTCCCGGTAGCGCCGTTCAGTGTAGTGAGCGTGCCCCCGGTAGTCTGGCCGTCGTCTCCGTAGCTTTGCGTATAGGTCAGGGTATTAGGGCTGGTCTGCGTGACCATGTACGTCCCGTCATAGCTGGAATCGGAGACGTTGGCGATGGAGACGGCGCGGCCATTGAGGCCTGCGGGGATGTCGCCGGCGATGGTAGCAGTGACAACGCTTGAATGGCGCTGCGCGCTGGCGATGGTAAGAGTTGCGCCGTCCTGCGTGTAGAGCGATAGGGGATTGCCGAAGAGCTTTGCCGCGTCGTGGTTGACGATATCGAGTGGCTTGCCGTTGGCGTCAGTAAATTTCTTGAGGATCCAACTGGTGACCTGGGCGCCCCGGTTGGAGAAGGTGATCTTGTAAAGTTCGTTCTCGATGACGGTGGTGGATTCCGAGGTGGCGGCAACGGCGGGCGTTGCGGATGCGGAAGGCAGGTTGGGAGCGGGCGTAGCGGCTGGAACGGGAACCGCGGGGCCTGCGGCGGACGGCGGTTGCGAAGCCGATGCGTTGGCGGTCGGCTGCCCGCTCGCCGCCGGCTGACGCGAAGTTTGATTCGCCGCAGGGAGGGGATACTTCATGTGGTACAGCTGGATGCCGACCATCGCGACGAGGAATACGATGAGCATCGCGAAGAGCGATTTGTTGTCCTGACCGCCGCCCTGTTGATTGGGGTTCGAGAATTCTGCCAAAGCGAATCGTCCTGTTCTGGGTGGAAGCTGGTGGCCGAGATGCGGGCCGCATCAGCCTGCGTCTATGGTAAATGGTCATCCCACCCGTGACGCGATGGACATCGCATCATGCATGGGGCACCCCGTCGCTGTGATGCTGTACGGAATTTGGGGCTGCCGGGTTTCCGGGAAGTTCAGGGACGGGGTCGAAGCCGCCTTCGGCGAAAGGGTGGCAGCGCGCAAGGCGGCGCAGGGCAAGCGACGATCCGCGCCAGAGGCCAAACCGGGCGACGGCGAGCGAGGCGTACTCCGAACAGGTGGGCAGGTAGATGCAGCGGCTGGGGCTGACGGCGTGAAGCAGCGGTGCGACAAGGAGCTTGTATAGGCGAAGCGCGAAATTGGCGCTGCGTTCGCGCGCGGCGGACTGGGCGGTCATGATGTTGCCTCCTCGGCTTTTGAGGACGACGGCTTGCGCGCGGCTTTGTCTATCGCGCGGAAGACCTGGGCGACTTCGCGGTCCAGTTCGGCGAAGTGGAGCGCGAGAACGCTGCGGCGAGGATGGAGGATCACGTCGACCGGCGCGGTGAGCAGGGCCAAATTGCGGCGCACGGCCTCTCTCATGCGGCGCTTGATGCGGTTGCGATCGACGGCCTTGCCCATCACCTTGCCGACGGTGAGGCCGACGCGTGGAGCGGGATTGGCCGGCTGGGTGTTCGCAGCAGAGCGTTCAACTTCCGGCGCTCGCACGGTGAAGAAGTAACTCATCTGGCGGGAGAACTGCTTGCGGCTGGCGGAATAGACGCGCTGATAATCGGCGTGTTTGCGCAGGCGGGATGCTGCGGCGATCATGCGCGCCTCAGTGGACGCACAAGCGCAGCTTGCCGTTCCGTGGCCGGAACCGCGGTGGAAAGCTTTGCGTATGCGCTCAAGAAGGTCGGTTTCATGCGCGGGCTCCGGGACAAAAAATGTCGCACGGGCAAGCCGCGATGGGACTAGTCTTCGCGGAAGCTCGGGCTGACGGCGATCTTGTGGCGGCCCTTGGCGCGGCGGCGGCTGAGCACAGCGGCGCCGGACTTGGTCTTCATGCGGGTAAGAAACCCGTGCTTCTTGGCGCGCGCGCGGCGGTTGGGTTGAAAGGTACGCTTCGGCATGGCGAGGGAAACTCCTGCTCAATCTTGGTGGTTCTGGTGGTGTGCAACAGCCTCTAAGTATACCCGATGAAGGGCGAATCTCGAACAGCGGTACGCGAACAAACGAGTTAGCGGCGGCATCGCATGAAGCGCTTGAACATGGCGATGCGAGAAGCGTGGCGAGTGAAAATTCTCTTCTTCACAACGGATGGTGCAATTGAAATTTTTCTGTTGCGGGGGCTTGAAATGGGGCGAGAAATCCGTGCTACTATCAAACCCGCTTACCAAACACGAATTCAATTTTTCTGAATCCGCGCTTTGGTTACGTTGTGGGTTTTCCCATCGCGAAGAGCGTGCCAACACTCTCCGCGAGGCTCTTTCCGGCAAACAGATTTTTCTTTCCTGAATCGCCGCGCCGCTGCGAGAAGGGACGATTATTTCTTTGCTCCGCTTGATTGCATCGTTTGGTCTTTCGGGTCGGCTCGTCATCTTACGAAAGAAGCCTGGAGCGAAATCCAGGTAAGGGTTTCAACGCATGTCATTCGTTCCTACGGCCACCGCCGTTCTGAATCAGTGGGTCCGCATTCTCGGTGCGCTCGAGAAGAAGATCAATCGCCATGCGTTTGAGACGTGGCTGAAGCCGACCCGCTTCTCGCACGTGCAGGGCAAGACGCTGTTCGTGCGCATTCCGTCAGCGGAGTTCCAGGATGTATGCGAGCGGTATACCGACCTAATTCAGGAAGCGATCGACAACCTCGGCCTTGAAATCGACACGGTGAACTTCACGACTCCGGCGCAGGACCCGACCGCGCCGCGCATGCGCGAGGATGGCGGATTTGCCCCGGTGCCGAGCCACAGCGCCAACGTTCCGCAAGGTCGCAGGCCACACCTTGGCGCGATGCCTTCGCCCGAGCAGGCGCGGTTTGACTGGAACACGGCATCGCAACTGAACCCGCGGTATCAGTTCGACGCATTTGTGGTGGGCAGCGGCAACCAGTTTGCGACGGCAGCGGCGCAGGCGGTGGCGGAGCGGCCGTCGAAAGCCTACAACCCGCTGTTCCTGTACGGCGGCGTCGGCATGGGCAAGACGCATCTGATGCACGCCATCGGGCATGACGTGAAGCGGCGCACGCCGCACTCCTCGATCTGCTACGTGTCGGGCGAGAAGTTCATGAACGAGATGGTGGACTGCGTCCGCTACCAGAAGATGACCAGCTTCCGCGACAAGTTCCGCACTGTGGATGTACTGCTGATCGACGACATCCAGTTTCTGGCGGGCAAGGAGCGAACGCAGGAGGAGTTCTTCCATACGTTCAATACGCTGCACGAGAGCATGAAGCAGATCGTGATTGCGAGTGACCGGCCTCCGAAGGAGTTGCAGGACTTCGAAGACCGGCTGCGCTCGCGCTTTGAGTGGGGGCTGATCGCGGACATTCAACCGCCGGACCTTGAGACGAAGGTTGCGATCCTGCAGAAGAAGGCCGAGTCCGAGCAGACGGCGCTTCCGGTGGATGTGGCGCTGTTCATCGCGAGCAATGTGCGGACCAATGTGCGCGAGCTGGAGGGCGCGCTGGTGCGCCTGATCGCATGGTGCTCCATGCATGGCGTGGAGATCACGCTGGGGGTGGCGCAGCAGTGCCTGAAGCAGTTTATCGACACCCAGGTGCGCAAGATCACGATTGAGGCGATCCAGCGCTCGGTGGCCGAGCAGTTCGGCATGCGGGTTGCGGAGCTGAAGCAGAAGAACAACTCGCGGCAGATCGTAGTGCCGCGTCAGATCGCGATGTATCTGGCCAAGCAGTTGACGGAGGCTTCGCTGCCGGAGATCGGGCGGCAGTTTGGCGGCAAGCACCACACCACGGTGATGCACTCCATCGGCAAGATCGATGAGCAGCGCCGCGGCGACAAGGACCTGAACCGCACCATCAACAAGCTGATGGAGACGCTGAGTTAAGTTGCTAGTTGTTAGTTGCTGGGTTGGGCGAATGAGCGCCGGTGGTCAGTCCACTCAGGTGAGAACGTGAAGACGCAAAAAAGAAGGCCGCGCCTGATTGCAACTCATGGGTTCGGTGCTATCATCCATCTCACTCACAGCACATTTTTGAGACGCAGGCACGCAGACCCCGGGAGCCAGGAAGCACGATCCGCAAGGCACAGGAGGACCGCAATGCTCTATCCGCTCAATGCACGTTCCGACGAGGCCAGCCGCAAGGGCGCCATGGAAGACGATGGCCCGTTCAT
>DATNAU010000082.1:0-11522 GCA_035572415.1 Acidobacteriaceae bacterium | reverse complement strand
CCTTCGAACGCGATTGTTGATGCGATCCCGGCGGTTGTTTCCAGGTCTGGCTCACTGTGGGCGGAGGCAGCGACGCAATGAGTGAGCCATCAGCGGGTGACTCTGCAAACAAGCAGGCGACAGCTGAGCAGCGCCCGACCGAGTCCAGGATCGTGCCGACGTCGCTGGAGGCAGAAGACTTCTATTACGAGAACGGTCTGATGGTTTTCACCGCTGCCTATCATCTCAAGCGCGGCTACTGCTGCAACTCAGGCTGCAGGCATTGCCCGTTCCGCTGACGCTCAGTGCGAACTGGATGCGCCGAGACTCGGCGGCTTCGCTGTGGCGAGAGAGCGACCGTGCAGCTCCGCCGCGTTGGCTATAAGAAGCGTTACGCGCGGGTCTTTGGCATAAGCGGCGAGAGCTGTATCTTCATGTACCGCTGACCGCACATCAAGACCGGCATCGCTGCCCTTGCCGAGCCAGAAGAGCATGCGATCCACGTCGTGTTCGCGCGCGAAGAGTTTGGCCATCTCCAGGCACATGCCGGGATAATTGTGCGCGCCGAGGATATGCGCCGTTGTTCCGCCGTTGTCGCCCCCGCTCATGATCGACGGATCAAGCTGTAACGCGCGGGAGAACTCCCTGCGCGCCTCTTCAGCATCGCCTTTTTCGAAGTAGGCGAGCCCGAGATTGGAGTGGAAGACGGCTGAGTTTTTGTCCAGCTTGACGGCATGTCGATAGGCATCGATCGCGCCGCGGTAGTTCTGCATGGCGTAGTAGGTCACGCCGAGGTTGTTCCACGCGGAGGCATCCTTCTTGTGTGCCCGAACCGTGCGGAGGAACATCGCGTGAGCGAGATCAACCTGCCTCAACTCCAGGCGCACGATGCCCATCTTGTTGAGCAGTTTGCTTACGTCGCCGCCACGTTGCAGGGCGTAGCCGTAGTAATCGAGGGCATCTTCGGGAAAGCGGCGTGCGCGCAGGACGTCGCCGGACATCTCGAGATCGGCAGCGGAGGCGGTTTTGGGATCGGGAAGGTGCGGCTGGATCAGCGCCCAGTCGGGACTGTTGTGCAGTGCCGCTCGTTCGTCCGCCGAGGTAAGCGGGGCCGGCTGCTGTGGCGGGGCTGCTGTGGATTCGGCAGCATAGGCCGCCAAAGGCGCGAGGAAGAAGGCGAGCAACAGTACGCGGGACCGCATACGCCACCTCCAATTTCAGCAATAATCTTCCGCCTCGGACAACGACACGTCAAGCACTGAGTGGCAGGGATCAATTGGCGTCGGGTGAGATCGCCGGGCGGGGGAATTCAGGGTAGACCGGTTTCGCGTAATAGCCCGCGCTGGTGTGGACGATTACGCCGGGGCGACGTACCTTCACCTGCAGCTCGTGATACTCATTCTCGTGCTCGCCGGGGGCAGGTGCAAAGGTGAGCTGGTAGACGCTTTCGGTCTGCGCGATAGCGCGCTGGATCAGCCCGGCGATGTCATTGCTGCCGTTCAGGACCAGACCGCCGCTCTGCTGGGCCAGCACCTGCACGCCGAGCTGGCCGAGCTCGACATCATGCGGGCTTCGCGGTGCGTGCAGGAAGGTCTCATAGAAGTTCGCCTGACCGACATCTTCCGAAGAGCCAACGGGATTCACAGCGTCCACGACGATTTGGGAGCGGCGGAGTTCGGTCGCGAAGGCGACGATGCTGGCAAACAGCGGATCGCGCTGGGAGTTATTCAGTTGAATTCCGGGTCCGCCAAGCAACGGCCATCCCGGCGAGATCCAGATGATGCGCTTCAGACCCTCTCGGGGAAGCTGTGCGACGAGCCCTTTGAACATGCTGAGCGACAACTGCAGCCGCTCTTCGGCACCGTAGATGCCGGTGGATCGCGGCAGCTCGCGCAAGCCAATCGAGTAGCGGTCGAGCTCGGAGCGCAATGCGTTGCCGTCGGCGGTGAATTCGGGCTGCATTTTAAGGCCGCTATTCTCGAGCACTCCAAGGGCCACGGGTTGCGGAAGATGAGCATTGGCGGAGAAGAATTGCCCGAGCTGCTGACGTGCGAAGGACACCTGACTATAGGGAAGGTTGACAGCGTCAAGCACGATGACCACGCCGGTCACGGTGCCGGTGAGCGCGCGGAAGCCGGTGATGGATTGAGGGTGCTTGTTATCTGTGAGCGTGAAGTCATCCCTGGTGAGATCCGCCACCGGTTCGCCATTGTGCGTGGAGACGGTGACATTGATGGTCATCGATTCCGGCTCGGGCCGTGCCGGCGCCTGCGCGGTCGATGTGGCGAGGGGGCTGAGGCACAATGCGGCCAGCAATGACCCGAGGTGAGAGAGGCGCATAGATCTCCGAGACTTTTCTTATACTGTGGCGACGAACAGCAGCGAGTCTCTCATCTTCCCCCGCATGCGACTACTGTGCGGTTGGTGCGCTTGCAGAGACTGTTGTAGTGGGCGCCGGTGTGGCTGCCAGAGGCGGAAGCACGCGGACCGCAACACGCGGGAAGCTGAAGCTGCCGCCAGCGTCGTCGATGACATTGATCTGGCAGACGTAAGTTCCGGGCTTGAGGTCGGTGAGCGGAACATCGAACTGGAAGGCCACGGCACCGCGCTGCGGCTCGTTAAGGCTCGTCGCTGTTACGACAGGTGTTTCATAGACCTTCACGCCCCCGGAGAGGAGTTCCATGCTGGTCAGCACTCGCACGGGGCCGTCTTCGCGGCGGCCGAGGCCGGGCGAGGCCGCCTGGGCGGGCGCGTCCTTCTCGCGCGTTGGGTCATAGACCTCGTACAGCAGGTAGAGGTGCTGATTCTGGCGGAAGACGTGCGCGACGTTCGGCACCCACTGCACGCCGTCGCGGTCGAGCGGATTCGTTGAGCTCTTGTCTTTAGTGGCCGTGCGCTGACTGGCGAGTACCACGGAGCTCAGCTTAATGGGCGCCTTCTTCATGTCAGGCACGTTGATCAGAGTCTCGAAGCTGCCCATGGCTCCGGTCTGGTTCTCGCGCACGACGAACTTCAGCTGATAGCAGCCCGGTGCAAGGGTAAAGCCAGTCGAGTACTGAATATTCTTGCGCTCCACCTGTTGCGATTGGTTGACCGAGAGCTTTACCGTGTCACGCACGTTGCCTACGGTGACGAAGTTGTGCTCGTCCTCGGTGGTGCTGATGGAGCACACCTCGCTGTTCTTGCCGACGGGCCTGCGCACCTGGCCCATGATGTCGAGGCTGGCTTTGTCGAGGTCCTTCACCTTGGCAAAGGGAATCTGCGATCCCGGTACGATCAGGCTGACCGGAACAAAGAACTCGTTGTTGCGGGCGTCGTTTGCGCGGAAGTAGAGAGCCTGAAGGTACACGGCGACATCGGTCGCGGGAACGTCACTGCGCAACTGCTCCTGCAGTGCAATCTCGCGATCCTCGGTCTTCTGGTGATGGAAGTCGGCGGCCGCGTAATAGCCGGGACGGTACTCGAGCTTCAGATCCGGACGGTTCACCTTCACGCTGAGGTGCCGATAGCTTCCGTCCTGGCGCAGGTCGTTCGATTTGAAGCCGAGGATGTAATACGCCTCCGTGTCGTTCTGCACCTGCTGGAAGGCGGGAGCGAAGTCGTTGGAGTCGAAGAAGGCTTTGCCGCCTGTATCTGAGCTGAGCGTCGCCAGCGTCTCCTGTGACGAGAGGTTGGCGTTGAATTGTGCTGTGACGGCGGAGCCGCTATATGCACCGTTGCCGCGCAGGCTGCCTTTGCTCGCATCGCCACCCGGAGGCATCGCCTGCAGACCGCGCGAGTCAACGCTGTAGATGGCGAGGTTTGCCTTGGCGGCTTCGTTGGTCGCAGCGCGCAAGCTGGCCTGATTCTCAATGCCGTTGCGCGTGAGGCCGCCGGAAAAGTAGAGCATCGACTTGCGCTGGTCGACGTGCTCAAGGCTCTTGGCGATGGAACGGATTGCGAGGAGCTCGCGATCGGTGTTGAGGCTGTTGTACTCCGTGTCGTCCGCTGCAAAGGCGGTCGTGTCGTCAGAGGTGCCATCGGTTGAGCCGGTGCCACCGTTCGCGAAGCCGCTTGTGTTATCGCCGTTGTAGCCCCCAAGAACTCGGAGCAACGCCGGCTTGTCGGAGGTGAAATCCTGGTCCAGGCTCAAGCCGGTGGACATGCTCACCAGGGCAACCAGATCGGCAGGTTGCATCTTCTCGGTTACATACTTCTTCGCAGCGTCGACGGCGCGGTCGATGTCCTCATCCTGCATGGAGCTCATATCGAAGAACATGACGATAAGCCGGTGGTCCTTGAGCTTTGCAGGATCGGAGCCGAAGTTGCGCTCAAGCAGTTGGGCAATGGAGGCCTTGCCGCTGACAGTCTTCTCAGCGAGCGTAGCGGCCTCGTCCACGTTCTCGTAGTCGAAGGTGGCGATCTTCTGCGGCTTGCCGTTTTCAAAGATCTGGAAGTCGCTGGCCTTGAGGTCCTTTACCAGTGCCCCGGTCTTCTTGTCGCGCACGACGACATTGGTCAGAACGATGTTCGCGCTGACGCTCAGCGTGTAGCCGCCCGAAGTCTGCTGCGCGGCGGTGCCCTGCGTGTCGGGAGTCTGGGGAGGAGGGGACGGTGGTGCGGGAGCGTTCGACTGTTGCGGCGAACCTCCCAACATCATTGCCAACCCTGTCACTGCAGTCATCAAGTACTTCATAGGATCTTCCTCTGTGCTCCCTCGACTAGAACCTGTAGCGCGCCTGGAACTGCAGCGCGCGCATTCCTGCGGCGCTGCGTACGGAGCCGAACGTGGGAGAGTTCTCCACCACGTCGATGCCGCTGTACTGCACGGTGTTGAATGGGTTGGTCGCCTGAACGCGCGCCTCCAGCGATCGTGTCTCGCCCAGCGAGAATGTGCGCGATAGTGCGGCGTTAATCGACAAAGTGCCCGGGCCCTCGATCGATCCCTGGGATGCCGTTCCATAGACTCCGACGGCGGGGTCAGCAAAGGCCTTCGGGTTGAACCATTCGCTTACCGTGCCCTCGCCTTTGATGGGCTGTGAGAAGACGCGGTCCGGGCGATAAGTGAAGGTGCCCGCCCCCGCAGCTTCGGCCTGGTTGCCGGAATAGGTCGGAGTGAAATAAGTGCCGGTCGCAAAGGTGAACGATCCACTCACAGAGAAGCCATCAAGAGCATAGGCCCAGAAACCAGCCTTGTTCAGGAATGCGCGATTCGGTCCGAACGGCAGCTCGATGACCCAATTACCTGTAAGGTTATGGCGCTGATCGAAGCTCGAATTGCCTTCTTCGAGATCGATCCGGTAAAGATTCTGCACTGGTGTTCCTACTGCTCCGCCGACGCCAGAGGCGTTATCGATTGCGTGCATATAGGTGTAGGTGACGCCCATTGCAATGCCTCTTGACTGGCGCTTCTGCGCGCTGAGAACCAGAGCATTTGAATGAGAGCTGGCGCCCGACTCTTCCCAGTCAAACGGCGCGATAGAAGGAGTCATTACGCCGGTCGGCGTTGCATTGGGCGAGCCGACGACATCGAGATTCCCACCCTTGGTTCCGTTGTAGCCGAGGTTGAAGACGATGCCCAACGGCAGCGTGCGCTGGATGTTCAGGTTGTAGAGCTGCACCATCCCCAGACGATAGTTCGAATCGACGGCCCAGTTGTTCTGGATGGAGAGCGTGCTTGCAGAGCAGCCGAATCCATTCGCAAGGTTGAAGTTCGCCGTGCTTGCGGCACGGTGATACGTCACGCCGTTCGCGGTATAGGTGTAGGCGCTCTGCGTGGTGTTGCATCCGGTCGGCGTAGGGTTTGGATTTGCCTGTGTCGGCACATCTGCGGAGTTGTTCTGCGTCTCCGCGAATGGCGGCTGGTGAGACAGGTTGCGCGCGAAGGTGGCGTACTGGCCGGTGTTGTACATGATGCTGTAGCCGCCGCGGATCACGGTGTCCTTAGTCCATCCGGAGTTCTTCGGCCGGTAGGCGAAGCCGAGTCGTGGGGCGTACATCGAGTGGTCGGGATGCACGAGACCGGCTTCGTTTCCGTTGCCCGGCATGACGACTTCATAGGGCAGGGGACCGTTGTTGGTCGGAACCAGGTTCACTAGGCGATGGTTCTTCTCGCTGTAGGGGCCGAAGTACTCGTAACGCAGGCTGTAGTTCAGCGTAAGGTTCGACTTGATGCGCCAGTCGTCGAGCACATACCAGTCATAGACATTCTCACGGAGGTAGGTCTTGTAGAGGCCAGCCTGGATGGCGGTGCTGGTCGGCAGACCGAGGAGGAAATCTGCGAAGGCCGAGCCGCTGGAGGTGCCGTCATTCTTGATCTGGCCTGCATGCCCGGAGACCTGGTCTGCAGGATTCGCCGTCGCGTAGCCGGTGAAGGTGAAGCCGCCAAGAGGATTGCTGCCGCCGATGGAGTCTGCATGCACGCGGCGCACGTCGAAGCCGAGGCGCAGATTATGCTGCTTGTGACGCCAGGACACAAAGTCCGAGAAGCTGATTGTCTGATTGATGAGCTGACTCGGCGTGGTGTTCGAGATCGCTTGGTAGTTGCTGATGCTGAAGGTCGGTAAGCCGTTATAGAAGCTGGGATCGGCGAATCCGGCAGAATTGTTTGGAATGCTCATCCCGGCTTCTTGCGACGGGTTCGTGCTCGTGTTGGTGAAGTAGTTGCGAACCTCTGCGTTGAGCCGATTCCAGTTGAAGGTTGCATTGTTCGAGAGGCGACCATAGCCAATGGTGTAGCCGACGTTCAGCCCGTTGCCGCCGCTCTCGGTCGCTCCGCCCAGCGGCAGGAAGATGTTGCGCTGGTCAGACGCGGAGTGCGAGTAGTTGTAGCCAATGTTGATGTTCTGCCGCAGAGAAGGTGGTGCATTCGTGTTGCCGCCATTCCTTCGTCCACCGCCGCCGCCGCCGAAGCGGCCAAAGGGAGTATTGGCCGCCTGCCCGATCGTGCGTACATAACGCGCATTCAGATTGAAATTGTTGGCTCCCGCGTTGGAGACGGTCTGATAGTTTCCAAGCTCCGTTGGATTGTCGATATTGGGTTCCGGATAATAAGAGAGCAGGGCGAGGGCCTGAGGAGAAATGGGCAGGGTGCCATTGACCAGATTGTTGCCGGCGATCGGTTTGCCGGTGGTGGGATCGTAGAGCTCCACCGGTGAAGTGGTCTTGGACGCCCGAAGGACAGATTGCGAGAAATCCCCCTTGCGCTCAAGATCCGTCGGCACAAACCCCACCTGGAAAAATGAGTTGAGGTTGCGCTGTCCGCTGACGTTGAGAAATGCAAACTGCTTCGTGTTCGGCTTCGTCAGCCCCGGAATGTAGGGGCTTCCGGCGACGCTGGCACCAAAGCGGTTTTGGAAGCCCGAAGGCTGTTCGATCCGCTCCGCCGGCGACCAAGGCGCGGCGTTCAAGGCATTGTTCGAGCCCTGGTAGAAGACGTTGCCGTGAGGCTGCGCTGGGTTGAAGTTGCGGAAGTTGCCAAATCCGCCGCCGCCACCTCCGCGACCGCCGCCACCCCCGCGACCACCGCCGCCACCACCACCTCCGCGACCGCCGCCGCCAGGGCCACCGCCCATCATCATGCCACCTAGAGTCGACACGATTTGGTTCGTGGGATCAGCTCCCTGCGGAATCATGCCGCTGGCGCGTGCCTGATCGACCCCATTCTGCACACGCTCGCGAATCTCGTCCTCGCTGAAGTTCGCGAGGCCGTTGGTCTGGCCCATTTGACCGTTGACGGCAATCGACTCGCCGCCCTGGGTCGCGTCCTCTGAGCCGGACTGTCCAAGATTGCCCAGTGTTGGCATGGAGACGTCGCTGTTTCCGTTCGTGGCGCTGGCATCGGTGACATCGGTATTGCCGGCGTTGAGGCTTAGATTTTGCGTGCCGCGGCCAAGCGTGGTTGGGTTCGCTGCCGCTTCCTGCTTTGCTTCGGCTGCCGCGGCCCGGCTTGCGAGCTGCATGCCGAAGTCCGAAGTCTGCACCAGCGTGATGCCGGCCATTGCCTCGCTGGCGTTCAGGACAACCTCGTGTGTGACAGGGGCAAAGCCGGCGAGCTCCGCGCGCACGACGTAGCGCCCGTTGCGCGGAATGGCCATGGCGTATGTGCCGTCGATGCCGGTCGCCGCGGCGTACTTCTTGCCGGTCAGTGTGTTGGTCGCCGTCACCGCAACGCCGGGGAGGGGAACACCGCCCGGCTTCCCGGCCGTGCCTGCGATGACGGTTCCACGAATCGTTCCGCCTTGCGGTGCTGCAGGTTGTGCGGGGGCTTGCGGGGTTGAGGCCGGCGCAGTTACCTGGTCGGCAGTGGGTTGCGCCGGCTGCGTTGCGGGCGCGGATGGCGCACCCTGCGTTGCGGCAGGGGCCGGCGCCTGCCCGGCCGTGGGGATCAACCCCGCCATGCATACAACAACGCATACAATTCCACTCGACGTACCCGTTTTCAACCTCACCCAATCCCCCTTCTAAAACTGTGCGGAATGCACTTCTACTCGCGTGAGCGATCTGCCCTTCGCTATTGTCTCCAGAGTCTACTTCGGCGATTGCCCAACGGGCTGCGGTTTCCCGCTATCTGGAGTTACGGGCTCTGCGCCCTCTTTCGTGTCGGTAAAGCGGCGCCTGCCATTTCCAGGTGTCAGCACCGTCAACTCCTTCGCCACGAAGCGCCCGCTTTTCACTTCGCCTGGTCCGGCCACCCGATCCCCGGTCTTGATATCTGCCAGCGTAATGCTCTCGCCAGTCGGTGCCGCATTTGCGTTAGCTCCCGCTCCAGCGGCGGAGCCATTCGGGGAGGAGGAACCAGACCCATTGCCAGCCGCAAACGTCCCTCGTCCGCGGCGAAACGACGTGTTTTCATCAAATCCGATCGTCTGGGAGACCCCGTCCGGCCGCTCGACCGTCACGGTCGCGTTGTCCATATCAATGGCCGTAACGCGCCCTGCGATCATCGTCTTTCCGAGATTGGCGATTTGCTGCTTCTGGGCATCCTCCATTCTCTTCATCTGGTCGGCGTCCATCGAAATCAGCATTGCGGCGTGAATCGTCTTGTTCGGCGCATCCATGTTGCCCATGGCCATCAGCCCATCGCCTGCCTTCAAGTCGGCAAGCTTGGCTGGATTGCCGCGTCCGCGCATCACGCGAGTGTTGTCGGTCGTCACGACCTGGTAGACCGCGCCGTCCACGGTTTTGATCGTCACTTGTGGTCCGGCGATCGTAGTGATGGTGCCTGCAATGCGTTGCATTCCGGCAAACTGTCCACGGCCAGCGCCTTGCTCGGTCGAATCCTGCGCCTTTGCACTCACGGCACCCAGCGGCATCAGCAACGCCAGCGCGACTGCTGCCCACTTCGCCTGCCGCTTCATCTCCTGATCCTCTTTTCTCGTCGAGTCCTTACGAATTAAGACGCTGAATTGCCAGGGAAGACGCGCCTGCAGTCACAAAATTTGTTGATCAAGCTCTTTCGTCCTATTGTCTTACACTCTGCCTATGCCAGACATGCATCTGCACCCACCGGCGCACCACGCGAAGCATCATGAGCAGCATTTTCAATCTTCTGACACCGTGCGCGACGTCGTTATCGGTCTTTCCGATGGGCTGACCGTTCCCTTCGCGTTGGCCGCTGGCCTGGCAGGGGCCGTCGCGGCGACGCGCCTGGTGGTCCTCGCCGGCATGGCCGAGATCGCCGCTGGCTCCATCGCGATGGGACTCGGCGGATATCTCGCCTCGCGAGGAGATTCCGAGCACTATGCCTCCGAGCGTCGACGCGAAGAGATGGAGGTCGTCCAGCGGCCAAAGGATGAAGAGGAGGAAATCTATGAGATATTCTCTGCCTATGGCGTCTCGCGCGAGGCTGCAACTCCTGTGCTGCGCTCGCTACAGGAAAACCCGCCAGCGTACGTGGACTTCATGATGCGCTTCGAGTTAGGCCTGGAGGAACCCGCTCCCGGCCGCGCCCGTGCTTCAGCCATAACAATCGCGGTGTCGTACATCGTGGGAGGTTCGGTGCCGCTTGCGCCTTATCTGCTCAGCCACGTTATGGCGGACGCGTTGCGTATCTCTATCGTCATCACGTTGATTGCGCTGCTGATCTTCGGCGGATTGAAGGGCCGCCTGCTTGGTTCACCGGTCATTCGCAGCGCTGTTCAAACGATGCTCATCGGCGGCCTCGCGGCAGGAGTGGCCTTCGCACTTGCGCGTCTGTTGAACGGCCACGCGTAAGCGTTCGTTCGTCACATTTTGTGAAGGAACGAGTGGAACAATTGGATCGAGACTCCATCCGTGGGCCTTCCTAAGGGCGTAAACTTTGCACATCGATTGGCCCGGCGATCGCGGGGCATTTCAGAGCAACGGCGGCATCGACTCGAGCATCGGATAGCAGGAGAAGCCCTAGCCATGTTGATCCAGCAGTCTTCCTCCCCAACCCTGCTCGCCCGTTTTCGTGCTGTCCGCTCGGCGACCATGCAATTCTGCGCTCCGCTCACGCCGGAGGACATGATGGTGCAGTCGTGTGCGGAAGCCTCGCCGATCAAATGGCATCTTGCGCACACGTCGTGGTTTTTCGAAACCTTCATTCTCAGTGAGTTCGTAGCGGCGTACCAGCCGTTTCATCCGGACTTCCGGTGGTTGTTCAACAGCTACTACAAGGCGCTTGGCGACATGCCTGAGAAAAGGTTGCGCTCCAGCTTCTCGCGGCCGCCGCTGGAGCAGATACTCGCCTACCGTGAGCACGTCGACGCCGGCATTACGCGGCTGCTGGAGCAGGGCACAGAGGATGAGGCGCTGCGCCGCATCACCCTCGGTCTCGAGCACGAGCAACAGCACCTCGAACTCGCTGCCACCGACGTCAAGAATGCTTTTTTCACAAATCCGCTGCGTCCTGCCTATCGCGAGCGTGCCTTTGAGCCATCGCCGGAGACCATTGCCCCGCCGCTCGAGTGGTTGAGCTTCACGCCGCCATCGCCGGGACTCGTTGGCATCGGCATCACACCAGATCCGAATTCGATCGAAAGCTTTGCCTTCGACAACGAGACGCCCCGCCATCCTGTCTATCTGGCGCCCTTCCGTCTTGGTGCGCGGCTCATCACATGCGCGGAATACCTCGCCTTTCTTGATGAGGATGGCTATTTCCGCCCCGAGCTCTGGCTCTCTGAAGGCTGGGACACGATGCGCGTGCAGGGCTGGACGGCTCCGCTCTACTGGCAGCGCGATCCTGCCACGCGTTCCGGCTGGAGTATCTTCACGCTCGACGGCCCACGTCCGCTCGAGCAACTCTCTGAGACGCCGGTCTGCCACATCAGTTTCTTTGAGGCCGACGCTTTCGCACGCTGGAGCGGTGGACGTCTGCCCACGGAGTTCGAGTGGGAATACGTAGCCGCGCAACATCCGGTCCGCGGCACGCTGCTCGAGTCGGGCGCCCTGCACCCGCTGCCTCCCATCGCGCTCGATGACCGCCACCAACCGCAGCAGCTTTATGGCGACGTGTGGGAGTGGACGGCCTCACCCTACACCGGCTATCCCGGCTACAGGCCTCTACCTGGCGCACTCGGCGAGTACAACGGCAAGTTCAT
>DATNAU010000081.1:0-45548 GCA_035572415.1 Acidobacteriaceae bacterium | reverse complement strand
TTCCCGGACTCAAGTCGCCGACCGCCGATATCGTCGTGCCGCTGGGCTGTGCTCTGGTCACCTTCGTCTACTACCAGTTCTATGGCATCCGCGCTCATGGCTTCAGCTACGTCAAGCAGTTCCTCGGGCCGGTTGACGTATCGATCTGGATGTGGCTTTTGAGCCCGCTGATGCTGGTAATCGAGGTATTCTCCCATCTGGCTCGGGTGCTCTCGCTTTCCGTCCGTCTCTACGCCAATATCTTCGCTGGCGACATGGTCACGCTTTCATTTTTCTCGCTGATGCCGCTCGGCATTCCGCTGCTCTTTCTCAGCCTGCACGTCCTCGTCTCGGTATTGCAGGCGTTTATCTTTATGGCCCTTGCCATGAGCTATCTCTCGCTTGCGGTTTCGCACGACCATTGATTTCGATTTCTGCGCGGAGCTGCTCTCCCTCTCCGCGTTGCGCAACAACGCCGTTCAGCGTGAGGGTGCCAGCACGGTGAGCATCAACCACCCACTGGCGGCGTACTTTGGGAGAACGGAGCAATACCATGCGTAAACTGCAATACTTCTTTGCACTCTCAGCCATGCTGCTGGCTACTCCGGCCTTCGCTCAGGCCGGTGCGTCCAGCCCCGGCGCTCAATGGATCCCGCTCGCGGCATGCATCGGCATGGCCATTGCATCGGGTCTGTGCGGCCTTGGCCAGGGCAAGGCAACCGCGTCTGCCGCGGAAGCCGTGGCCCGCAATCCGGGAGCGCGTCCGGCGATCTTCCTGTTCCTCATCCTCGGTCTCGCGCTCATTGAGTCGCTCGCGCTCTACACCTTCGTCATCATTCTGATCAAGGCGAAGTAGCCGGCGACAGGATCGCAAATAGACAAGAGCCTCCCGCATGGGAGGCTCTTGCATTTTGTTGCCATCGAAGGTGAGTCGCTAAACTCGAAACAGGTGTCCAGCTTGACCAAGCCCATCAAAACCATCAGCAGCCGCGAGGTCTATCGCAACCGGTGGACGCGCATGCGCGAAGACATCATCGAGCGCCCTGACGGCTCGCGCGGCATTTATGGGGTGATCGACAAGGACCCCGCAGCCATCATCATCCCGCTCGAATCCACGCCGGACGGCGACTTCCTCAACCTCGTTTCGCAGTACCGCTACACCGTTGGCGCGCGCTACTTTGAGCTGCCGCAAGGCGGCTGGGAAAAGCCCGATGCGGACCCGGAGCAGATGGCGCGCGGCGAACTCCGGGAAGAGACTGGCCTCACCGCTGCGCACTGGACGCTGCTCGCGAACCTGCAGATCGGGTATGGCGTCATGAACCAGCGCCACCACATCTTCCTGGCCGAAGGCCTTTCGTCTGGCCCGCACAACCGCGATCCCGAAGAGACTGACCTTGAAGTGCTTCGCGTATCTGTTGCTGAATTTGAAGCCATGCTGCTTGACGGCCGCATCGTCGACAACTGCACTGCCGCGGCGTGGGGCGTGTATCTGCTCTGGCGGAAGAAAAACCCGCGCTCAGCCGGTGAGCACTAGCTGACGAGGTGCCCCATCTTTTCGCGCTTGGTTTGCAGGTAGCGCTCGAAGGTCGGCTCGGCAGGCACATCCGCGGAGATGCGCTCGACAACCTTGATTCCCACCGCCTCCAACGCGGCAACCTTCTGCGGATTGTTCGTGATCAGCCGCACGCTGTCCACGCCCATCATCTGCAGCATCGCAGCCGGCAGCTCGTACTCGCGGCAGTCGGCGCGATAGCCGAGTTCAAGGTTGGCCTCGATCGTGTCCAATCCCTGGTCCTGCAACTCATAGGCCTGCAGTTTCGCCATCAGGCCAATGCCGCGGCCCTCCTGGTTCTCGTAGAGCAGGATCCCTGCGCCGGCATCGGCAATTGCCGCCAGCGCCAGCTCCAGCTGCTGCCGGCAGTCGCAGCGCAGTGAGTGGAAGACATCCCCCGTGAGGCATTGCGAGTGGATGCGCACGATCGGCGGCGCGCCCTGCAAACGGCCCATCACCAGCGCAATCGCTGACTCAACCCGTTTGGACGGAGCCGGTTGATCCTCATTGCATGGCTCCGGGTTAGCCACAACGGCCTCGAACCCAAGGATGCGGAACTGCCCCCAGCGGGTAGGGAAGTCGGCTTCAGCAACCTTGCGCACGGACTCGAACGGCATATCTCGATTATATCGGGCCTGAAAGGTCCGAAAAACGATGTCAGGCCGCTCGCATCAGGCGATACAGTTATCTGCATGCTGTTGTCCGCGCACCCGCAACCCGCACCGATCAAGAACACGCTGGTCTTGATCACCTTGCTGGTGGAGCTCGGCGTCGCCGCCTCCTATGCCGCGGCGCTCGCGCGGTCCAACACATTCAAGAGCCTGTTGCTGCGATCGCATCGGAGCCCGCGCCAGACCATCGCTCTGCTGGCCATCATGTGCCTTCCGCTGGTGCCGGGCGTCTGGATTCGCATTCGCGTGCCGAACTTCTATGCCGCGGACCTGTCGTTCGAGGCGACCATTCTCATGGCCCTGCTTCTCGGGCCCGGTCCGGCGATGCTGGGAGGGGCGCTGCTCGCGCTTCCCGCGGTATCCCATGGCGAGTACTGGGCCATCGTGGTGAACCTGGCCGTCGCCGCCGTGATCGGCATCTATGCACGCTTCACCGAAGCTGAGGACATCTGGTCGTTCTCACCAATGATCGACCTCAGCCTTTACCAGTGGGTCAAGCGCAATCTGCGGCGCCCGCACTTCGATCGGCAGATCATGCTGCTGGTCCTGATTACGGCCATGCAGTTCGCGACCAGCATGCTTTCCCGCGCTTACCCGCGCCGCTATTTTGAGCTGCATTCCACCTACTGGCTTGTGGAACTCGCGATCTGCGCCTGCGCCTCGGTCGTTGTCGGCATCCCACTCAAAATTTGGAACGTATCGGTTCGCATCGAGCGACGACTCGAGGAGCAGAGCCGCCTGCTGATGGAGGCGCGCCTCGATGCGCTGCAGCGCCAGATCAATCCTCACTTCCTCTTCAACACGCTCAACTCCATCGCGTCGCTTGTGCGTTCGCAGCCGGAGCTGGCGCGCGAGATGATCGTGAAGCTCGCCAATATCCTTCGCGTGCTGCTAAAAAATCGTGACGCTTTTGTGCCGCTTGAAGAAGAACTCGCCTTCACTGACGACTATCTGGATATTGAAGTGGTGCGCTTTGGCGAGAAGCTGCGCGTCGTCAAGGAGATTGCCGAGGATACACTCCCCATCGTTGTACCCAGCATGCTGCTGCAGCCGCTGATTGAGAACTCCATCAAGCATGGGCTAGAACCGCGTATCGGCGGGGGCACGGTTACGCTGCGCAGCCGCATCCTGTCCGACGACCGCCTGCTCATCGAGATTGAAGACGACGGCATCGGCATGGAGGCCGAAGCCACAGCCGGGGTTCTCTCCGAGGCAAGCTGGACCGGCTCCGCCGCTGGAAACGGAATCGGCATGCGGAATGTGCGCGAACGCATGCAGGTCCTTTACGGCAGCCAGGCGGAGGTTGAAATCGTCAGCCGTCCCGGCCGCGGCACGAAAATCACGTTGGTGATGCCCGTGCTCGATGCCGGGGCCGCGCCTTTCGCGCGGCTTGGCGAAGCGCTGCAGGCTACGTGGGCGGACGTTTCGCGTGCGTTGATGCGGGAATAGAACCGGCAACGTGGGTCCTTAGCGATGTTTTTCAGTCCGCCGATGCGAAATACGAGAATTGCCGTTGACATACGACCGCAATCGTACTATTGTCTCTATCCATGAGACGGCGCAACAAGAACACCGAAACGCAGCAGCTTCCCACCGAGGCGGAGCTTGAAATACTTAATGTCCTTTGGAGTTCCGGTCCAAGCACTGTGCGCGACGTGCACGAAGCGCTGGCCAGCCGTGGCACCGGCTACACGACAGTGCTGAAGCAAATGCAGGTGATGGCGGAGAAGGGCCTGCTGTCGCGCAGCGAAGAACAGCGTTCACACGTATATTCCGCCAATATTGCCCGCGAAAAGACGCGACAGCGCCTTGCCCGCAACCTGCTCGACCGAGCCTTTGCTGGTTCGGCCGCGGATCTGGTCCTCGGTGCTCTCTCGGCGCAGAGGGTCTCGCCGGAAGAGCTTGCAGAAATCCGCCGCATGCTGGACCAGTACGAGAAGGAGGGGCGATGAATCCTGTGACGGCCTATCCGATGGCCCACGCGCTTGGCTGGACCCTGCTTCACTTCTGCTGGGAGGGCGCTGCTGTGGCACTCCTGCTCTGGGGCGTGCTCGGTGCTGCCGGCGCCTCTTCGCGGCTGCGCTATGCGGTGTCCTGTATCGCGCTTGGCTTGCTGATCGCTCTTCCGCTGGCCACATTCGTCCGTCTGGCCGCGCAGGACTACCGGCTTGCTGCGCTTGCCCGTGCGCCGATCCCGGCTGCGGATATTTTCGTCACCGCGGCTTCGGCAGGCGCGACATCGCCATGGCCGGCACGCCTTTCGGTTGCACTCGATCATGCCATGCCCCTCCTCCTCAGTGCATGGTGCATCGGCGTCCTCTGCCTCTTCGGACGCCTCAGTCTGGGACTTCTTGCGGCTCATCATCTGCGTGCGAGGGGAACTGCCGTCTCCGCCGATTTGCAGAAACTCTTTGCCAATCTTTGCGCCCGCATCGGTATCGAGCGTGTTGTCAGGCTTGTGAATTGCGCACAGGTCGAGGTTCCTATCGTGGTCGGCTGGCTTCGGCCTGCGGTACTCCTGCCCGTCAGCTGCCTTTCCGGCCTTGCGCCGGACCAGATCGAGGCGATCCTTTGCCATGAACTCGCACATGTCCGCCGCCACGACTATCTCGTCAGCGTGCTTCAGTCGATCGTTGAAACGCTGCTGTTCTACCACCCCGCGGTCTGGTGGGTTTCCAAACAGATCCGTCGCGAACGTGAGTGCTGCTGTGATGAGTTCGCCGTCAGCGTCGGCGGCGATGTTCTGGCGTACGCCCGGGCCCTCTCGTTTCTCGAAGAACAACGTACTCTGACGCCCCGACTCGCTCTGGGCGCCAACGGAGGAGTCCTCAAAATGCGTATTCAGCGCCTGCTCGGCCGCCCTGAAACTTCTGCCACGTCGCAGATTGCATCCATCGCGCTCCTGACGATTGTTGCTCTCTCTGCGCTGACCGTCGCTGCCCGCCATGTCTGGGCAGAAGCGAGTGTCTCTCACCCGAGTGCTTCAACCAGCCCAAGCAATCTAACTGCAGACTCATCGGCGAAACCTGCTGGCGATTCAGCAGGTCCCGCTTCGCGTGAGATGAATGCGGAATTGGACCGGATTCGGAATATTCAGAATCAGCAGTCCAGCCTGCAGGGCCAGTTGCAAGAGATCAAAGATGGCCAGGCGAAGTACACCGCTCTGCTGGCGCAGGCCGGTCAGCAGGCGCAGATCAGTGATGAGGACCGCAGCCGGCTTGAAGATGCAGCGCGCAACCTTACCAATTCCATCGAGGCGTGGGTCGATCAGTTCAACCGGGAGATCGACGAGCGCAACGCGGCGATAGACCGATTCAACTCGCCGGATTTCCAGAAACGAATGGCCGATGCCGTGGCTCGGATCAACTCGACAGATTTGAGACAGCAACTCGCGGATGTGCAGGCGGCCATCGCAAAGATGAAAGCAGACGATCTTCCGCGGCAGATAGCGGCGACCGAGGCCCTTCGCCGCCAGCTGAACTCCGCAGAAATGCAAGCGAAGATCAATGCGGCTAAGGCAGCAATGTCCCAGCAGGAGGCGTCGCGGCTTCAAAAGCAGGCTGAGGCGTCGCGCGCAGCGATCGATAAGATGAACTCGCCAGAGCTCCGCGCGCGGGTAGATGAGATGGCGAAGGAGTATGCGCGGCTCGCTTCAGAGCAGAATCGCAAGCGGGTGGAAGATGCCGTTCGGGCCATGCAGATGAATCAGGCGGAACTGGATGCGCGGATGAAGGCGATGAGACAGCAATCCCAACTGTACGCGCGGAATGAAGCGCCGTCCGCAACGGAAGTGCCTTCTCCGCAACAGCCAAATCCATCCGGGCCGGTGCGCGTCTCCTCGGGCGTTATGGCGAACCTGGTGGTAAACCAGCCAAACCCGGTCTATCCGCCGATCGCAAAGGCAGCTCATGTGCAAGGTGTAGTTGTTCTGCACGCGATCATCTCCAAGGAGGGAACAGTGGAGAAGCTGACCGTGATCAGCGGTCCTCCCATGCTGGTGCAAAGTGCGGTGGACGCCGTTCAGAAGTGGACGTATCAGCCCTTCATGCTCAACGGTCAGCCCGTGGAAGTGGAGACCACGATCAACGTCAACTACACGTTCGGTGGGCCGGATTTGTCCTGCACGTACTACGGCAAAGGGGTGCAACATGCCGGTACTTGTGAAGAAGATAAGACGAGCACTGGAAATTATTCATGCAGAGCAGACGACGATCAGACACTCGTCCAGCCCCAGATCGGGTGTGAGTCGAAGGTAAAGCGGCTGCAGGAATCGCAGCAGAGCACTTTGTCGCCGGTAACGATTCACACTCCTGCGGCCACTTTTCGGCCGGAGGGGTACGTGGCTTCCAATGGCGGTTCTACTGCCGATCACGCCGGGAACGGCGTCCGCAAGATCGGTGGAGATGTCACCGCCCCGCAAGTCATCCACCAGGTAGAGCCCGAGTTCACCGAGGAAGCGAAAGCGCGTGCTAAAGCAACAGACGATGGCAAGTTCCGGGGAACGGTGCTCGTCCAACTCATCGTCGATGCGTATGGCCGGCCTGAAAATGTACACGTTGTCCGCGGCGTAGGCATGGGTCTTGATGAGAAAGCAGTCGATGCAATCCGTCAATATCGATTTAGGCCAGCGATGGAGAAGGGTAAGCCAGTGCCTGTGCTCCTCAATGTAGAGGTCAATTTCAGGTCTTTCTGAATAGTGGCCTAGATGCGGGAGATATCGCGCTGCGGCTGCTCTGCGGCGCTCTGCGCCAGCACGCGCTCGTAATACTCCTCATAGAGCGGGATCACCTTGCTTGCGCAGAAGTGTTCCGTTGCTGTTCGGCGCGCCGCCAGGCCCATCGCAGCAAGTCGCTGTTCATCCTGTAGCAGCGCAATCGCCGCCGCCGCCATCGCGTCCACATCGCCGACCGGAAACAGCATCCCGTTCACGCCTTCTGCGATCAGCTCCGGAACGCCGCCGACGCGCGTGGCAATCGCCGGCACACTGCACGCCATGGCCTCCAGGGCAGCGAGGCCAAAGGATTCCATCTCGGACGGCATCAGCATCAGGTCGGCGAGCGGAAGCAGCTCATTCACATTGTCCTGCTTGCCCAGAAAATGTATCCGATCGGCTACACCCAACCGCATGGCAAGAAATTCTGCAGACGATCGCTCCGGCCCATCGCCAATCAGCATCAACCGCGCCGGCATCGCTTTGGCCACGCGCGCGAACACCTCGATTACATCTGTCACACGCTTCACCGGCCGGAAGTTCGATAAGTGCACCAGCAGCTTCTCGTGGGGTCCGGCAAACTGCGGCCGCATTGCTGCATATTTCGACGCCACTCGCACGTAAACATCGCAGTTCACAAAATTGCGAATGACTTCAATCTCGCTTCGGATACTGAATGCCTCGCGCGTGCGGTCCCGCAGATGCGATGAGATAGCCGTTACGCCGTCCGACTGCTCGATGCCGAACTGCGTGATGGGCAAATAGGAGCGGTCCAGGCCAACCAGTGTAATGTCTGTGCCGTGAAGCGTAGTGATGAAGGGCAGATAGCGGCGGCGGGCAGCCTCCTGCTTCGTCTCCAGCATTTGCCGCGCCAGCAGCGCCGAGAGCGAGTGGGGAATCGCATAATGCACGTGCAGCAGATCGAGGGAGTAGAACTCCGCAACTTCAGCCATGCGCGTCGCCAGCGCGAGATCGTACGGCGGATGCTCAAAGAGCGGATACTGATAAACCTCCACCTCATGGAAGCGGATATTCGCCTCGCGCCCGTTCAGGCGGAAGGGCGGGGAAGAGGTGATGAAGTGGACCTCATGTCCGCGAGCCGCAAGCTCGATGCCCAGCTCGGTCGCAACTACGCCGCTGCCGCCGTAGGTGGGGTAACACGTAATGCCGATCTTGCGTTTGGGAGCCATGCGGTGAGTTTTGCAGATTGGATGTCGGCCGCGCGCAACTTGACGCAAAGCCTTTACGATCCTACACGCGCCGTTATGGACACCGACAATGCGCGGCTACGCCGTCACCATCGACGTGGATTTTGCCATTGCCATGGCAGCAATGGACTCGCCATACGGCGCTTTCAGCACGCCGCGCTCGGTGATGATTGCTGTAACGTACTTCGCAGGCGTCACGTCAAACGCCGGATTCTCGATGCCGACGCCATGAGGGGTCATCTGTTTGCCATTGGCGTGGGTCACTTCGCGTGCGCTGCGCTGTTCAATGGGAATCTGATCGCCGTGCGTCGTTGCCAGATCGAGAGTCGACCACGGCGCAGCCACGTAAAAGGGAATGCCATGCTCCTTTGCCAGCACGGCGACGCCGTAGGTGCCGATCTTGTTGGCTACATCGCCGTTCGCAGCAATGCGGTCCGCTCCGACGATCACCGCCTGAATCCTGCCCTGCCGCATCAGCGCCGCCGCCATGTTGTCGCATAGCACCGTCGTGGGAATCTCATCCTTCATCAGTTCCCAGGCCGTCAGGCGGGCGCCCTGCAGGAATGGCCGTGTCTCGTCCGCATAAACGCTGATCTTGTGACCGCGTTCAACAGCCCCACGGATCACGCCCAGCGCCGTGCCATACCCGCATGTTGCAAGCGCACCTGCATTGCAGTGGGTTAGGACCACACCCTCCTTTGGCAGCAGGTCAGCGCCATGCGCGCCCATCTGCTTGCACGCGGCGATGTCTTCGTCGTACATCTCCCGCGCCCGGGCGACAACCGCGGCTTTGATCTCCGGGATAGGCTTGTTCGCCTCCGCCAGTGAGTTATACAGATTGCGAATTTCGTCGATTCCCCAGAACAGGTTCACCGCGGTCGGGCGCGTTTCCGCCAGCGTCTTCGCCATCACGGCAACTTCAGCGGTCAGTTCGGGCAGTGTCTTCGCCGCACTGCGATCAATCCCCAGTGCCATGCCCATCGCCGCCGAAACGCCGATCGCCGGCGCGCCGCGCACGATCATGTCCCGGATCACGGTCGCGACCTGCTTGTAATCCGTCGCCAGAACGTAAGTCTCCTCCAGCGGGAGCTTCGTCTGGTCAAGAAAGTTCACGCCTTCCGGCAGCCATTCCAGTGTGGGGATCATCGCTTCTATTTTACTTGCGCCGGCTTATTTCATTGCCGTCAGGTGCGCATTTCGCACGTCGTTGGCCGTGAAAACTGCGCGGAAGGGAATTTCCTCGTCGGCCGGAACCTCCGCCAGCACACGCTCGATTGCCTCACGTCCGCCCTGATCGCGGTCGACAAGACATAACACGCCCGCAACAATCATCCCTGCGTCCCGCACCGCCTCGATCGCGGTGATGGTTGAGCCCCCGGTCGTGCATACATCATCGACGATCACCACTGGAGCGCCCTCCTCGAGAAAACCCTCGATCCGCCGTCCCGTGCCATGCATCTTCTCCGCTTTGCGCACCAGGAAGCCGTGAATCAGTTCCGGCGCCGGTTCAGAATCAGCGTCCTCGATCTCCAACTCGTCGCTTATTTCCGCGATATCGTTGTAGTCCGCCAGCGCCCACGCGCTCGCGCTGGCCACATTGGAGACCAGCGGGTCCGCGCCCATGGTCAGGCCGCCTACAGCTCTCGCCTGCGGCATGTGCTCGCGGATCAGATCGTACAAAACGAGTCCGGCCAGCCGCCCGCCTTCGGCGTGCAGCGTCGTTGTGCGGCAGTCAATGTAGTAGTCGGATTTTTGGCCGCTGGCCAGGGTAAAGTCGCCCAGCCGGAAGCTGAGGGTTGCAATCAGATGCAGCAGGGAAGCACGCGCGTCGTTAGGCATCATGATTTCCGGGAAAGCTTAGGAATGCGCTGGGTCATCTCAATCATCGTTTCAATGCGGATTAGTCTGCCTTCATGGTCCGCAACGGCACGCGCGAGTTCCCGCACGTCTTCCGACAGGCGATCCAACTCTTCACTTACGAGAAAGATTTTTTTTGTGGTTGCAAGCGCATCGGAAAGGAGGCTCAAGCTTTTGTCCCTCTTAGCCGCCGAATCTTCGCAAGATTATGTCTGACCTCCCTGCGCGTCGAACGCACGGAGGCGAGAGCGTTGTCGAGGGCGAAATTCATTTCACGAACCAGGGCGGCGAGTGTCTCTTGTTCCGGCTCCGGGGCCCCTTGCGCATACGCGCGGATGCCGCGGCGCAATATCTCGCCGGATGAAACATCGTCGCGAGAAGCAAGGCGATCGAGCTCGCGGCTTTCCTCCGAACTCATAAGAACAACCTTCCGGCTGACGGCAGCTTGAGAAACACTTCCCATGCTCAGCAGCATAACACATGTGCATCACATGTGCATCATACTACCCAGCTATTTTGTCCAGGTGCCGAAATCCGCCTGTCGCCACCGCCAGCGTGATCAGTTGGAAAGAATTGTAGGCGGCGTGGACCAGCGTTGAGGCGGCAACCGACCCTGTCTTCACCCGCACCGCGGTGAGGACCACCGACACGCAGAAAAGCACCAGCATCACAACCCAAAGGTGCGCATCCTGTTCGAAGTGCATCATCGCAAAGAAGATGCTGCTCAGGATTGTGGCAAAGATCATGCCCGCGCCAGAAATAACGCGGCTGGTCTGCCATTGGCGCTGCGCCTCCGGCGTGCGAGGCAGGCGAACCCAGTCAAACGCGATGGCGAATGCGGGCAGCAGGAAGCCGCGGTAACAAATCTCCTCAAAAGCCGGCGCTACAAAGATGCCGAAGACGACAAGGAACCAGGCGTCGGTTGGAGTGGAGAGAAACTTGTCCAGCGGTAAAGTCTTTGGTGTTTTGATAAACGCCGATGCTGCGGCGGCCACAAAGCCCAGGACAAAGCCAAGGCTGAGAAGCTTGCCTGCCCGATTCTGCGCAGCTGGCCATCGCCACTGCAGGCCTTCCAGGAATGGGCGTCTCCATACCATTGGAAAGAAGAGCCATGCCGCGATCAGCGTGGCTAAATATGCGCCCGCCTGGGCGAAGATCAGCACTCGTGGATGGGCCACGGCGCCGATCGCGCCGTTGGGAGATGCTTTCACGCCGCCCAGCATGACGGAGGCCAGAGTGAACAAGAGGACCATCAACACGGCGAAGCCAACGAACAGCGCCGCGTGGCCCAGGTTCGGAATGCGCCGCACATGCTCCTCGTGCTCAATGGGTGGTAATGAGCCCTCACCTGGGGCGAGAATCTCCCCGCGGCTCGTCAGTTGCTCGATTGGGGGAAGGCTCATGCGCTCCTCATCTTTCCACCAGAGCGCTTCGTTCCGGCGGGCTCCATGCGCTGATTCGCAGCCAAGCCTAATCCTGCATTCTTGCCAACGCTCGCCTTCGGCATGCCGGTTTTCTTTTCCGGCGGCTCAAACTTCTCTTTTGGTCCCCGTACTTTGTCCGCGGCGGCGATGATGGCTGCAGGCTGCGGTCCCGCATGGATTGAGCCGCCGCGTCCATTGTGCGAAGCTCCATTCGTGTCGCTGTCTGCCGGATTCGATAGCCGCGGATAGTAGCGCGCGAGAAAACCTCCCGTATGCGATGTTGCAACTGTTGCCACTTGTTCGGGTGTTCCGTGCGCCACGACGAGACCGCCGCGTTCCCCACCCTCCGGTCCAAGGTCCAGCACGTAATCCGCATTCCGGATGATGTCCAGATTGTGCTCGATAATGATGACCGTGTTGCCAAGGTCCGTCAGGCGATGCAGTACTTCAAGCAGTCGCTGTACGTCATCGAAGTGCAGCCCTGTGGTCGGCTCATCGAGCAGATACAGGGTCCGTCCTGTCTGCCTCTTGGAGAGCTCGCGTGCCAGCTTCATGCGTTGTGCTTCACCACCGCTCAGGGTTGTCGCCGATTGTCCAAGGTGGATATAGCCGAGCCCCACATCGACCAGCGTCTGCAACTTCGCCGCTGCGGCGGGAATGTCCTTGAGCACTGGCAGCGCATCTTCGATGGGAAGATCCAACAAGTCTGCGATCGAATATCCATTGAAGCGAACTGCCAGCGTCTCCTGGTTGTAACGTCTTCCATTACAAACATCGCAAAGCACATACACATCCGGCAGAAAATTCATTTCGATGCGTTTCTGCCCCTCGCCCTGGCAAGCTTCACATCGTCCGCCCTGCACATTGAAGCTGAATCGGCCGGGCTTATATCCGCGCTCACGCGATTCCGGCAGCATTGCAAACAGGTCGCGGATCGCGGTAAACACTCCGGTGTAGGTCGCCGGATTCGACCGCGGAGTACGTCCGATGGGCGACTGGTCAATCTCAATCACCTTGTCGATCTGGTCGATCCCAACGACCCGGCCGTGCTGTCCCGGCTCTTCGCGCGATCCGTACAGCTCCTTCGCAAGTGCGCGGTACAGAATGTCGTTCACCAGCGTGCTTTTGCCCGAGCCCGAAACGCCAGTTACGACTGTCATCACTCCCAGAGGGAAGTGCGCCGTCATTTCGCGCAGATTGTGCGCATGAGCATTCTCCACCGTCAGCCATTTTCCGGTAAGCGGACGCGGTTCGCCGCGCGTCACGATCTCGCGCTTGCCCGCGAGATATTGACCCGTCAGCGACGCAGACGAGGCCATTACATCCTCCGGCGTGCCGGCGGCCATCAACTCACCGCCGTTCTTGCCTGCACCCGGCCCAAGGTCCAAAACGTAGTCAGCCTTGCGGATGGTGTCCTCATCGTGCTCAACAACCAGAACGGTATTGCCCAGGTCGCGCAGTTCTTCGAGCGCATGGATCAGGCGTTGATTGTCACGTTGATGCAGACCGATAGAAGGCTCATCCAACACGTACAGTACGCCGCGCAATCTGGACCCGATCTGCGTCGCCAGGCGTATGCGCTGGCCCTCACCACCACTCAATGTCACTGCTGATCGCTCCAACGACAGGTAATTAAGTCCAACCGCGTTCAGAAACTCCAGACGCTCCACGATCTCCCGTTGAAGCCGATCCGCGATTACGCGTTCGCGTCCGCTGAACTGCATGGCGCGGGCCCCCTCCAGCGCTCGCTCAAGCGACAATGCAGTGAAGTCCGCGATCGACATAGCCTCGCCCCGCACGGTCACGGTAACAGCCAACGACTCCGGCCGAAGCCGCTTGCCTTTGCACCGCGGGCACGTAGTCGCCGACATGTACTGCATCATGTACTCGCGATAGCCTTCGCTGCGGGTTTCCTCCAGGTTGGACCTAAGATAGGCGAAGATGCCATGGAAACCTGTTCGTCCACCTTCGCCCTTTGGCGGCCCATAGAGGAACAGGTCCTGCTGCTCTTTTGTCAGCTTCTCGAACGGTTGTTTCAGATTGATCTTGTACCGCTCCGCTGCCAGTTTGATCAGCCGCAGCAGATACGCGGAACCCGATCCCGGTCCCATCGCTCCGTCGAGCAGCGGCTTACTCCAATCGGTGATTGTCTTTGCCGGATCGAAATCGTAGATGCTGCCCAGCCCATGGCATTCCGGGCATGCGCCATAGGTCGAGTTGAACGAAAAGCTGCGCGGCTCGAGCTTCGCCACATTGATCCCGCAATCGGGGCACGCCATCGAAGACGAGTACAGCGTCTCCGTCTGTTTGCGCGTATCCGGGTCCTGCGTGGAGACGAGCACCAGCCCCTTCGCCATCTGCAGCGCTTTGGTAATGGAGGCTTCCAATCGCACGGTATCGTACTTGGCCGGTTCGTTCTTGCCGTTTGGCGAATTGGCCGACGGTTTCAAGATCACGCGATCGACCACCGCTTCGACGGTATGGTTCTTCTTCTTGTCGAGGCGCATACCCTCGGTGATCTCGGTTATCTCGCCGTCGATGCGTGCGCGGAATCCTTGCTGGTCCAGTGCGTCCAGCTCCTCGCGAAACTCTCCCTTGCGCCCTCGTACCAGCGGCGCATAGATCGTGATACGTTCCCCGGGCGCGGCCATGCGGTCCAGAATCTGCGCGACGATCTGCTCTGGCGTTTGCCGCGTAATGGGCAGTCCACAGTTCGGACAGTGCGGCTGGCCGACGGACGCGTACAGCAGCCGCAGGTAGTCATAAATTTCCGTGATCGTTCCTACGGTAGACCGCGGGCTGCGCGACGTCGTCTTCTGCTCGATCGAGATCGCAGGCGACAGCCCGTCGATCGCGTCCACGTCCGGCCGCTCCATCTGGTCAAGAAACTGCCGCGCGTAGGCTGACAGCGTCTCGACATACCGCCGCTGGCCTTCGGCGTAGATCGTGTCGAATGCCAGAGACGATTTGCCCGAACCGGACAAACCCGTCACCACCGTCAGCGTATTTCGCGGGATCTCTACCGAGACATTGCGCAGATTGTGCTGCCGGGCGCCGCGCACCGTGATATGCGTAATTGCCATTTGAAATGTATTGGCCTTTCAGCCGGAACCAGTCCGTATAGGACTCACGCTGATGAAACGGCCAAGTACCTAGAATACGGCAAATCCCACATCTCCTCAGCGTGAGCGCGGACGACTGCAGTTTGCGGTTGCCTGGAATTTATCGGATGTACCTCATCCAACAACACGTTCCGTCGTTTCCCCACGAAGTTGTAGTTGCAGAACGGCTCATACCTGCAACAATGGGCATCGAAAAGGGGCTGCGCGACGCGGTCCTTCCAGAGGAAACACGTTCCGTGAGTGACCTGATCGGCCTCGTTTGTGCAGTGCTCGCCTCGTTGGCTTTGGGTGTTCTATTGGCCTATTGTGTGTGCGCCGGTTTCTTCCGGCTTGTGGCCAACGGTCGAACCCAATCTACCAAGCCAATACTGGCGCCCGAGCGGGTCGTAGCCGCGGAAGGGTAGCGACTGGCTCCCGGTTCCTACCAAATTCCATAGCGTTGTCACTCAGTTGTCAGATTTCTGTCTTCTCCGCCAACCCTCCGCGTGTCTATCCACAGAGTTGCGCTTCGCCTCGCCAGCGTTCCGGACCGATATATCTTTTCTGGACAGTGCAGGTTGCGATCAAATGAAGCGCTTTTTTATGGGCCTAAAATCCACTGAATCGGTCGTAACTTTGGCATGAAGAGTGCTTCTCCGACAGCCATTCTCGTTTCCGGCCGAAGGCTGTTCGGGGGGCCCATGGGTCACAGCCGGAACGGGATGACGGAGTTTTGTCAAAGCCCAGGGTCCCCAGGGAGATGAGCGATGAAGCATGCGCGGAAGCTCTGGACTGTCCTTGCGGTTCTCTTTTGGGTGGCGATCTCAACAGGCACCTCTGCTCAAACTGCTTTGTCCGGCATGACGGGCGAGGTTACCGATCCTTCGGGCGCTGCCATCGTCGGCGCCACCGTAACCTTGACGAATAAATCCACTGGCCTCAAGTACACGCAAGCCACCAATGGTTCCGGTCTCTATCGGTTCACCCAGATTCCCCCTGGCGCCGGTTACGAGGTCATCTTCACGGCGAACGGGTTTGCACCTGTGGATGTCAAGGACATCTATCTGACGGTCGCGCAGGTGCGCACACAGAATGCTTCCTTGAGCGTCGGCGCCAACGTCGCAGTCGAGGTGAACGCCTCCAGCTCCGAAGTCACGCTCGACACCACCGACGCTACCATCGGCAACACGATCGATGTAAAGCAACTGAATCAGCTTCCGGTACAGCAAAGAAATGATCCGTTGGCATTATTTCTGTTGCAACCCGGCGTCACCGATCAGGCTTCTGTCACCGGAGCGCGTACTGACCAGAACAACGTCACGGTGGACGGTCTCGACGTCAATGATTTCGCCAACGGCGGTTCGGTGCAGAACAACGCCGGCATCACCACCGGTTTTGTCATTGTGGGCAATGCGCCGGTGGATTCCGTTGAAGAATTCCACGGGGGCGTCGCCGGCCTTGGCGCTACAACGAACCAGGGTGCCGGCGGCCAGTTCCAGTTGGTGACCAAGAGCGGCACCAATCATCTTCATGGAGCGCTATACGAGTATCACCGCGATCCCAGTCTGGTTGCGAACTCCTGGTTCGGCAACGACTCCATTCCTAAGGTCCCACGCAACCACCTCATCCAGAATCAATTTGGGGGCACCGTGGGCGGCCCGATCATGCGGGACAAGCTCTTCTATTTCTTCCAGTACAACAACTCCCGCGTTATCAGTTCGCAGTTCCAGGAACGCACCGTTCCTCTGGATACTCTGCGCAATGGCACTATTGCCTATCTCAACTCCAGCGGCGGCACCAGCACGCTCACCGCAGCGCAGATCAAAGCATTGGATCCTGCTGGAATCGGTATTGACACAACGTGGCTGGCCGCCGTAAACGCGCGCTTCCCGCACTCCAACAACAATTCCAAGGGCGATGGAATCAACTCGGGTGGCTACGGCTTCAACGCTCCGAACAATAACTTCGAAGTCGATTATGTCGGCCGAGGCGACTACAACCTTACGCAGACGATGAAGCTGTTCGCACGCTTTACCGTCACCCGTCGTAACGCAGTCAACCTGCTCAATCAGTTCAACGATCCGGTGGTAAGCAACCCGATCGTGGACCGCTCCTATGCTTTCGTTGTCGGCCACAATTGGGTAATTGGCGGCACGAAAACCAATCGCATCTTTCTTGGTGAGACCGTCCAGAAACTGACGTACCCGAATAATCTCGACCCCACAGGTTCCACCTTCTATACCTTCACTGACGGCATCGGACAGTCTATTGCGGACAGCTTCTATCGCAATCCCAACTCACAGGCGCGGCGTATACCGGTGCCGGTCATCGGGGATGACTTTGCCTGGACGAAGGGCAACCACACGATCACCGTTGGTGGCACCTTCAAGGACATCCTTGCCCACAGCACCAATGTATCCGACTACAACACGGTCTATGTCGGCATGGGCGGCAATACCTTGAACCTCTGCGGCCCCGCTCCAGGAGCTTGCGGCGCCGGAAATCCCAGTCTGCGGCCCGCCGATATCAACACCGGCGCCATCCCCGAGCAGCAATTCGATCAGGCCTTCGCCTTCATGCTGGCCCGAATCGGAAATGTCCGCAGTCAGTACAACTATGACTCCACCGGGAAAGCTTATCCGCAGCTGACTGGCGACCAGCGATTCTATCGCTACTACGAAACGGAACTCTACCTCGCCGACTCATGGAAGATGCGGCCGAATTTCACGGTCAACTATGGAGTGACCTATCAACTTTTCTCGGTGCCCTACGAGACACGAGGATTGCAGAGCATGGAGACGATGACCTTCAACGACTACATGAAGGCGCGCATCGCCCAGAGTGCGGCTTCAAAAACCGGGGCCAATGCGGTTCCTCTCCTGTCTTTTATCCTGGCTGGGAAAGCCAACAACGGCCCCCCTATCTATCAGCCGGAGCACCGCGACTTCGCTCCTCATTTCGGCTTTGCCTGGAGCCCCTTCGCCGACGCGCGGACGGTATTCAATGGCAGTGCAGGCATGATCTATGACCGTACACTTATCAATTCGGTCCAGTTCCTTCAGGACGCGTACTCCTATCTCTTCCAGCAGCAGAACTCGACGGCGCTGGGAGTTGCCGGCGATGCCTATAACTCCATCAAGAATGACCCGCGTCTGGACAGCAACAATCAGATCTCGAACGTAAACCTGCTCGTTCCGCCGACGCCGAAGCCGCCCTACACGCCCTTTGACGATCCGGTCACTTGCGCGGCCTACCCGCAGGGAGCGCCATGCGGTCTACAGAACGGCAACGACTTCAATTCAGCAACGATTGATCCTGCGCTGAAGACGCCCTATTCGATCACCTTCAACGCCGGCCTGCAGCAACAGCTCCCAGGTCACATGCTGATGAAGCTGAACTATGCCGGGCGCCTCGGCCGTCGTCTCATGGGCCAGGTCGATGCCAATCAGGTGCTCGACTTCCCGGACCCGGTCTCCGGACAGCTCTTCTCCAACGCGTTTGCCGCGATGACCACCCAGTTGCGGGCCGCACATGGCGATTACACCAAGCTGACGGTGCAACCATGGATGGAGAACGTTTACCAGCCCGGACGGGGCGTCTCCAAAGGCTTCGCGAACAATACCCAGTACCTGGCCGCCGCGCTCGGAGGAGAGGTGGAAAACGGCGATATGGGCGACTTCGTGCAGGCGCTATCCACTCGCACTCCATTGAATGTAGGTTCAGCCGCGCAGTTCTCGGAAAACAGTTTCTATACCAACCCGGGATTCTCCTCTTACAATGCCATGCTGCTGACCCTGCAGAAGAACCTTTCCCATGGCCTGCAATTCGACTTCAACTACACGTGGTCGCACTCCATCGACAACTTCTCCTTCTTTGCCAATTCGCAAGGGGACACGGGGATTGGCGGCATCGGCCTGGTTTGCGACTATATCCGGCCTCGTGAGTGCCGCGCCGACTCGGACTTCGATGTCCGTCACTACATCACCTCCGACGTTCTCTACGACCTTCCATTCGGGCGCGGAAAGATGTTCCTCAATTCTTCGTCGCGCCTTGTCAGCGAGACAATCGGCGGCTGGGCCATCAGCGGGATTACGACGTGGCATACCGGCTATCCCTGGTCCGACGCATCGAATGCCTTCGTCGCCAGTTATTCCAACAATGCGCCGGGAATCTTTGTTGGCCCCAACCCTTCGATTCTTGCGCCTGGAATCTACAAGCAGCCCAGCGGAACGGTCAATCTATTTAAGGACAACATCGCCGCTTCCAATGGGTTCATCGGGCCCACCGGCTTCACCATCGGACCGCGCAACAGCCTTCGTGGACCCGGCTTCTTCAGCACGGACCTGGGGCTGGCAAAAACATTCCCCATTACAGCGGAGCGGGTCAATCTGAAGTTCCGCGCGGACGCGTTCAATGCGCTGAACCATCCCAGCTTCGCCCTCCCGCAGGAGAACATCTTCAACGGGTTTGACCAGATGGACTTCCAGAATATTTCCACGCAGGGCTTAGGTTTCGGCCAGATCAGTTCCACCGTGCAGCCAAGCGGAAATAGCAACAATGGTGCGCGCGTCGTGCAGCTTGCGTTGCGACTGGAGTTCTAGTATCTCTAAGCCGCCTGATACAGGGGTCGCTCCAGCGGCCCGTTTATCTTGTGCGGTGCCTTTAGGCCGATCGCGAACTCAGATCGGCGCCTCGTGCTTCAGGCCCCAGAGCTGTGATCGCCGCGACGGCAGCTGCAACAATCACCACCGTTCCTGAAAGTGCCACCTGCAGGGATCCGCCGTTGTGGTGATCTGCATAGGTCTGTTGGAATATCTGGTTCCGCGAAGACAGCAGATTGCCGAGCTGGTACGCAAACCCTGGCAGCACCGCCCGTACGGGCGCCGGTGAAAGCTCGTTCAGGTGCGCCGGGATAATTCCCCACGCACCCTGCACCATAAACTGCATCAGGAAGCCGCCGGCGGCCAGCATCGCGGCGGAATGCGACCATGCCCAAAGCGGGATCATCGGAATCGCGAGCACGGCCGCGACAACAATGGTGCGCCTACGTCCCCACCGTTCCGACACGGCGCCGCAGCAGATGCCCCCGACCAGCGCACCCAAATTCCCGATTGCCGCGATCAGCCCGGTATGCCCCGGCGTCTGGTGCAGGTCATGTTGGAGAAATGTGGGGTAAAGGTCCTGTGTCCCATGGCTCAACGACGTAAACGCCGTCATCAACACGATGATGAAGAGGAACACTGGTAGCGCCTTCCCCAGTGCGCCCCAATCAGTCGCAGGCCGCACCCCGGACGCGCCTGCCTTGCGGGCCGCGAGCCATGCGGGCGACTCCTCCACTTTGTAGTTGAGATAAAAGCCCAGCAGGGCAGGTAACGCACCGAGCATAAAGAACACTCGCCAGTTCGCCAGCATCCCTGAGCCGTGCAGGTGAGGGAAGAGCTGCCAGTACAACAGCGCTGCCAGCAGGTTCCCGCAGACGTAGCCTTCCTGCAGCAGTCCCGAAAAGAATCCCCGGCGGCTCGAAGGCAGTGTTTCGAGCGCCAGCGCGGCGCCCACGCCCCACACGCCGCCCATGGCGATCCCGAACAACGCCCTGCAAACCAGGAAACTATGCAGCGTTGGCGAGAACGCCGACGCGAGCTCGAATCCTGAAAACGCTATGACGTTGGTGATCAGCGTTGGCCGGCGCCCGAACTTCTCCGCCATCGCGCCAAACAGAAACGCGCCCACCGGCCGCATGGCGAGCGTCCAGAAGATTGCCTCTTCCACTTCCTTGCGGCTCACGTGGAAGTTGGCCGCAATCGCCGTCAGGCAAAAGGTGAGGAGGAAGAAATCGAACGCGTCCAGCGCCCAGCCGAGAAAGCACGCGGCAAACGTATTACGCTGCACGCGAGTTAGCGCGCGGAAATTTTCAAGAAAGCCCACGCCGGAATGCTAGCATCCCGGCGCCTCGTTACATCTTGGCGCGGAGCGGAGTCACTTGCGAGGCCTGTGGCATCTGCACCACCTCGGCTTCCTGCGCATAGTTCTTCAGCAGTTGATGGTGCAGGCAATAGAGCGCCAGTTCCAGGCGGTCGGAGACGCCCAGCTTGTCATACACCTTGCGCAGGTAGTTCTTAATCACCTGCTCTGTGGTGCCGATCTGGTAAGCGATCTCCTTGTTGCGCATGCCGCGTGTAATGCAGCTGATGATTGCCAATTCCTTCTTCGAAAGCTTGGGCTGCACGCGCGGGTTCGTCAGCGAACTCGCCTGCGATCGATAAGCTTCAATCACCCAGCTGATGGACTGGTTGTCAATCCACGTCTCGCCGTCGGCAATCTTGCGCACGCACTTGATCAGCAGGTCCGGCGAGATGGAGCGAGGAACTACGCCGCGGACACCGCGTCGATAAAGCTCTACGATATTCGCCTCATCCGCTTCCACGACCTGAACAATAAGCTTCGCGTCAGGCGCGTGTTTCATCATCTCGGGAATGGCATCGATGGTCCCGGCAATCATCTGGCCTTCCAGCAGCACCACATCCGTCGGATAACGCTGCAGTGCTGAATGGAGATTGGGCAATGATTCTGCCTGAGCCACCACGCGGATATCGTCTTCCAGCGCGAATACCTTCTTCATTCCCACGCGGTAGATGGCCTGCGAGTCGGCGAGGATGATGCGAATGACGGACGCCGCGACGTTGGGGTGCGGCTGCTCCGGTTCGGCTGTCTGTGCCGGCTGGCGTGTGGAAATCGGGGTCGGGGAGGGCTTTTCAGTTTGCATGGCAAGCGTCATCGGTATCAGGCCTTCAGCGAATATTCGTCGATCACAGCGGCTGCGAGAGCCTCACCGTCGGCGATCTGGTGGCGGACGATGCGCCCCGTGCAGTGGACGCGGACGTCGGTATCGCCCCCCAGCACCTCGGACGGCATGTCCATGGTGAACTCGACATTGCTGCCGATGCGGGGCAACCAGGCGGACTCGAACAGAAGTCCGTTGGAGGAGATATCGCGGGTGATGGCTTCCATCATTCCGTCCTCCGTCTTGAGGTGCAGCGCAAGCCGCAGTGGAAACCGGACCGCGGTCCGTACCGCGTCCCATCCGCCGGGTCTGTGCCAGGCCTTCAAGATGTTCCTCCTTAGTAGCCGCCTGAAATCGGTCTGATCTCTCTTGCGGTTACCAAAGTTTATGCTACAAACCCATTGTGCCATCCGGTTTATCGGCGCACGATGGCACTTTGGTTGCACTTGGAGTTACATCGAATGGGAAATAGTAACCGCCAGTTTTCGGGCCTAAAGGTCTGGGCAAACCTCTGCTCTCAGCAGGCTTTTGCCCACGCAAACGGGCCATAAAACGGACGCATTCTCAGGCATTTCGCGCAGGACTACGCCGCCGCGGGATGGGCCATCAGGTAGTCCTCAATCTCCTGCATCTCGTCCCTGCTGAGGCGGAATTTCGCCGCCGGCCACACGCCCTCCACCTGCTCCGGGCTGCGCGCTCCCACAATCGCTGCGGTCACCGCCGGGTTCGCCAACGTCCACGCAATGGCGACCACTCCGGCTGAAACTCCGTGCCGCGCGCCGATGCCCTTCAGGAAATCCGCGATCGCTAGATTGCGGCTGAGGTGCGGCTCCTGGTAGTTCTTTGCGTTGCGCCGGAAGTCGTCTGGGGGCAGCGCGGCAACACGCTCCTTCGTCATCGCCCCGGTCAACAACCCCGAATGCTGCGGCGAATAGTTGATAACTCCAATGGCGTGCTCGCGGCAGAAGGGCAAAATCTCCGCCTCAACCGAGCGGTTGATCATCGAGTATGGCGGCTGTAGCGAAGTCACGCGTTCCACGTCCGTCAGCCGGTGGATCTCCGCAGTGGAGAAATTTGAGACACCGATGTACCGAACTTTGCCTTCCTTCTTCAGCGCGGCCATCGTCTGCCACGCCTCCAGCATGTCTTCGCCCTCAATCGGCCAGTGAATCTGGTAGAGGTCGATCGTCTCCACCTGTAGGCGCCGCAGGCTCTCCTCGCATTCGCGGCGGATATGCTTCGTCGTACGTGTAATCTCGCGTTTCTCGTTCCATATCAGTCCGCACTTTGTGAAGAGAAACGGCCTGATGTGGTATCCCTTCACCGCGCGCCCAACTACCTCTTCCGAGTGGCCCAGCCCGTAAACAGCCGCGGTGTCAATCCAGTTGACACCCAGGTCCAGCGCGCGATGGATCGCGGCGATTGAGGCATCGTCGTCCTGCGGCCCCCAGGAATAGGCCCAGTTGCCCCCGCCTGTCGCCCACGCGCCGAAACCGATTGGGGACAGCCACATATTGGAAGTGCCAAGCTGATTGATCTTCATAGGCTTTTCGAGATTTCACGCCCGAACAGGTTGCAACAACACCCCCCGGGAGACGCAACCAGACTACACGACCATCCAAGCAATTGACCGTCGCTTCACAAATGAGACTGTGGCGGCTGGAGTAGTCTTCTGCTAAGAACGCGTATGAGCGATGCAAGTACAGGATCAGTAGAAACGGGAGCAGGGCAAAGTCGCGACGCGATTGCGAAGGACGGCCCACGCAAATCCGCTCCTCGAAAGAGCAACGGCGCGGCCGCCAAACCCAACGGGACCATACCTGGCGTGGGTCGGCACAAGTCCCGCAAGCCGAAGCGTCCAGCCCGTCCTCTTCCAGACGCCGCCGCACCGTTGCGCGAGTCCGCCTACTTCGATCGTGATGAGTCCTGGATGCTTTTCAACCGCCGTGTGCTCGAAGAAGCGGAAGACCCGACAAATCCGCTGCTGGAACGCGTTAAGTTTCTCGCAATCACGGCCAGCAATCTCGACGAATTTGTAGAGATCCGTGTCGCCAGCCTGCTGCAGCACGTTGAAGAAGGCACGATCGAGCCGCAGAGACCCGATGAAAGCGGCTTCACTTTGGAGCAGCGCGTCGAACGGCTCAGCGCTGTGATTCATGATTTCGTCGAGGCGCAGTACGCCTGCTGGAACAACGAGCTCATGCCCGCCCTGCGCGCCCAGAACATCCGCCTGCTGAACTGGAAAGAACTCGATCCGAAGGCGCGCGAATACGCGCTGAAATATTATGAGACCGAGGTCGATCCGCTCCTTACTCCCGTCACGGTCGACCCCTCACACCCATTCCCGCGCGTTCTCAACAAAGCTCTCTGCATCGCGCTGCTGTTGCGCTCCCGCCGCTCCAGCCGTGGTGCGCCGAAGCAGGCTCCGGCACTGGGTGTCGTCACCGTTCCTCGCGCGCTTCCGCGTCTGGTGCCGCTGCCCTCCGCGGAAGGCCGCCACGACTTCATCATGCTGCACAAGCTCATCGAAGCCCAGGTCGAGCGCATGTTCCGCGGCTATGAGGTCCTGGCGCGCGCGCCCTTCCGCGTGACCCGCAACAGCAATCTCTACCTGCAGGAGGAGGAGGCGCGCAGCGTGCTCGAAAGCGTGCGCGAAGAGCTGCACAACCGGCGAAAAGGTGACGCCGTACGCATGGAAATCGAAAACAGTGCCGCGGAGGAGATCGTCGAGCGTCTGCGTGTGAATTTCGAACTCGATCCAGCGCAGGTCTTCCGCACCAAAGGTCCTGTCAATCTCACCCGCATGATGAACCTTTACAGCGGCGTAAGTCGGCCGGAGTTGAAGTTCCCTTCGTTCCATGGCCGCCGTTATGCTCTCTCTCCCAAGTCCGCAAATCTCTTCGACGAACTTCGTAACCGCGACATCCTGTTGCACCATCCCTACGACTCCTATTCCGTGGTCGAAGACTTCGTCACTCAGGCGGCACAGGACCCGGCGGTCGTCTCGATGGAGCAAACCCTCTACCGTACCAGTGACGAGTCCCCGCTTTTTACCGCCCTCACCGAGGCCGCGCAGACCAAAGAGGTCACGGCCGTCGTCGAACTGATGGCGCGCTTCGACGAGGCCTCGAACATCCGTTGGGCGCGCGAGATGGAAGATGCCGGTATCGGCGTCTATCACGGTATCCTTGGCCTCAAAACGCATTGCAAGCTCGCGCTCATGGTGCGTCGTGACTCTGACGGTGTTCTGCGCCGGTACGCGCATCTCGGTACGGGCAACTACAACTCCGTCACGGCACGCTTTTACACAGACATCAGCCTGCTCACAGCGCGCCCCGACATCACTGCCGCCGTGCAGAAGGTCTTTCGCTACCTCACTGCGCGCGCCGACTCTGAAGACTATGCGCCCCTTATGGTCGCCCCGCTTACCCTTGCTCCTGAAACGCTCAAGCTCATCACGCGCGAGACCGCTCACGCCCACGCCGGCAGGCCTGCTGCCATCGTCGCCAAGATGAATGCCTTGCTCGACCGGCCCATTATCGAAGCACTTTATGAAGCCTCGCAGGCCGGCGTCGAAATTGACCTCATCGTTCGCGGGATGTGCGCGCTGCGCCCCGGCGTCAAAGGCCTCAGCGACCGAATCCGCGTTCGCTCCATCGTCGGACGCTTTCTCGAGCACAGCCGTATCTTCAGCTTTGCCAATGGTGGCCGCGCCGAAGTCTTCTGCGGCAGCGCCGACTGGATGCCGCGAAACCTTTTCGAGCGCTGCGAGGTGATGTTCCCGGTATCCGATCCAGATCTCGCCGAGCGTTTGCGTGGCGAGATCCTCGGAGCCTACCTTCGTGACAACACCAAGGCGCGTCTTCTCCAGTCCGATGGCCGTTATGTTCGCACATCGCGAGATGGTGCAACTGAGGTGACGGCACAGAATTACCTGATGGAACTCGCGCAGCCAGACCGTACCGAGACGAGGCAGTAAAGCGTCATGATGGCATGATGGAACCCAAAAATGGCCGCTCGTTGAGAGCGGCCATCCAGTTTATAAAACATCATTTACAGCGCTTATTGAATGTTATAGGTGAGGACGGAGCTATGCGTGGTGCTGTCTGCGCCACTGGTGAATGTCGCCTGTACCGTGACGGTATAGGTCCCGATGTAGGGATTCACAGTGGTGTTGCCGGTGCCCACTGAGGGCTGGCCGCTGCTTCCGCCACATCCCGTCATTCCGGCCGCCGTCGCAATAGCGAGAACCGCGATCAGCAGGCTGCCCAGACGCCGTCTCTGCGGCACGAAAATCAAGAATAGTCCCGCGACAGCTACGCTCGAACCCGCCGCATACCATTCGCGCCCCGATGATGTTGACTTACCCGGCAGCGCCGGTTGGTGCAGGCTGGCGGTAATACCGGAGAGATTGACCGTAGTTGTCTGTGAACTCGAGGAACTGCCGCTGAAGGTCAGCCTGGCCGGGTTGAACGTCACCACCGGTGTAAACCCAGAGGTCGACACGATCGATGCGTTGAACGTAACCGTCCCGGCGAATCCATTCGCCGGCGCCACAGTCAGGACTATGGGAGGGACGGCGCCGCCCGCGGCAACATTGACCGTAGCGTTCGATCCGCTGGCAACGATCGTTGCGGTGCTCGTGCTGCTGCCATTCGCCGCGACCGAATAGTCGGGGCAGGAACTCGACGTTACCGTCACAATCAGCGGGTTGGTCGTAACCGATCCGTTGGACGTGACCGCCGCTCCGCCGCTCAAGCCGGCCTCCGCATTCAGAGGTGCAGGCCCCTTCGATCCCGCGTAGTTGCTGTCGCCGGAATAGACCGCGCTCATGCTCTGCTGGCCAAGAGCCGCGCAGCTGGCGGTGAACGTATACGTAGCTGCTCCGCTCGTGTTCAGCGCCACCGGCGATCCCAGTGCCGCATTGTTGTCCAGGAACTGTACTGTGCCCGTTGGCGTTCCCGCGGAGTTCCCAGTCACCGTCGCCGTCAGCGTCACACTGCTGCCAGTCGCCAGGCTCAGCGTGCAGGGAGTACCGCTTGCCCCGGAACAGGCCGGCGAGGTGGTCAGTGCTGTGCTCGATACATTGGTGCCTGTCGAGCCGGTCCCCAGCGGCGTCACCAGCTTCCAGTCTGTCGCCAGATTGCTCAGGTCCACGGAGCCCCATCCCGTCGCCAGGTCGTATCCGGTGGTCGCGCTGTACCCGATGTTTCCACCGTTCGGGCAGTTCGGCGTGCCCGCCGTGCAGGGATTGCTGTTGCTGCCGGCCGTCACATCGTGAAACACACTCGTGCTGGCGCTGTTGCTGTAATAGGCAGCGTTATTGCCCATCGCATACAGCGTTGGGTTTGCCAGGCCGATGCGCGAGCCGATCTTTTGTTCCACCAGTGCCAGCATGCCGCCGAACATCTGGGAGTCAAATGACGTTCCGCCGGCAACAGTCACCGTTCCTCCCGCGGACTGCCGGAAGCCGACCGCGCACGATCCGGAGTAGCAGAAGAGCAGGGGATCGTGGACCGCTGCGGCATCCAGCGATATGTCCGGCACATCGCGCGAGGAGTCCGGCGGCACTGAGGTCGTCATGCCGGCAGCGCCCGTTTCCACCTGCCACGCCGGCTTCGAGAAAAACGCGCTCACGCCACCGCCCGTCGCGGAGAACGTACTGCCCGCCGAATCCTCATCCCAGGCGGCCTCAGGGATATAGCTCTTTGCCGATACATCGGCATTGGGCACCGTAGAGCCTGCACTGAACGTCGTATCCGTACCCAGCCAATACGTCGTGCCGCCCGTCGCGCTGCCCTCATTCAGCATCGTGCCGCCCATCGCCAGTACATAAGGCGAACTGGCGGGAAAATCGACCGTCAAGCCTTCAATGGCCGAGATGCCGGCGTCACAATCCGTCGATCCGGCGTCGCCTGCCGATGCGATGATCGTCTGTCCCTGCGCTGCCGCCTGTTTGAAGAGTGTGTTGCCGGCAATGATGTCCGCCGTTCCCCACGCCGCCTCGCAGTTGCCGTAGCTGCTGGTAATGATCGGCGCGAGATTATTGTCGATCGCCCAGCTCATTGCGTCGCTCCCGCACCCGCTGCCAGGCAGGGCACATCGCGCATTGACGAACAGAATGCTGGCGCCGGGCGCCATCGCGCCGGACCACTCGACGTCCAAAGATGATTCCTGCAGGTCCCCGCTATTCGGGAAGCAGCCATTGCAGGTCTGCGCCTGCCCCGGGTCGACCCCATTCGCGTGGACTACGGTAGGAAGGCTCGTTGTGCTCAGTCCCGCCGCGGTCCGAAAGGCCAGCACATCCGCCGTGCCGTTATTTGCCAGATCCACCTGACCCACTACGGCAATGTCGCCGCACACTGCTCCGCCCACACTGTGGCAATTGGCTCCCGTGCCAATCCCGCCCCCCGTAAACCCATTGGTCAGGAGAGGCTCGACGTCGTACATCGCATATACATCGCCCGGTGCGAGGTAATGACTTCCCGAAACCGACGAGGTGAACTGTGGATGCGCGATCGCCCGCACATGCGGCCGCACATGAAAATTGTGCAGCCCCTCGATGCCGCCCACTACTCCCGCCAACGCCGCCGGCACCGTAGCATTTGACACATTGGCGAAATGGTTCTCGCCGTTCCAGGTCACATTGTGAATGCTGGTCCCGAAGGCGGTCTCAGCCTGCGCCACTGTGCCGTCGAAGGTCACGTACGTGCCGCCGTTGGCCACGCCGGTTACGGTGAACCCCTGGGCCGTCAGCCAATCCGTCACTTTGGTGATGTCCGCCTGCGACAGGCCAAACTGCGCGCCGAACTCGGCAGGCGTCAGCCACTGGTGGTAGCGTGGCGAAGCCGGATTCTGCTGATCCGCCAGTAACTGGTCCAGCGCGGCAGACTCCGTATCCGTCATGCTGAAGCGCAGGGACATGCCGGTAAGTTTGGTCTCGCCCGGGGTTGGCCCAAGGTCCGACGACACGCGAACATGCGGCTGCACAGAGTTCGAAATCGCAGCGCGGTTGCCGGGGATGATGTTCCCGCTGATCCGGTTCTGGTTCGCGGCAAACGCGACCGGTCCAAAGGCCAGGGAAACGAGGAAAAGAGCCGTGGTCAGGCCGGTGAGAACACGGGGGGAGGAGATGCGGGGCATGGATGGTTCCTGTACGGGGAGGGATTCAAGGCGCATGGAGCCGTTCCGGGATGGACCTTGTCTGGAACCATGGGACGGTCGTTCTCCTCTTGCAGCTTACAAGCTTAGACCGGCAGGCGAAGAAAAGGTTGCGGCTTGTGCCGTATGCCCATGACTCGAAATGGGAATGGACTGGGTCCCTGAATTAGACGGAATACCGCCCCGCGTGGACCATATGCGCCGCCGCCTCCCGCCCCAGAGCGATGGTATCCCCCGGATCGTGCTTGGCCAGCCGGCGCAGGATCGTCATCTGCGTGCGCAGCGCATCGCCTTCCGCTGATGCCGCAATTACCCTCCGCGCCGCCAGCTCCACTACCTCGAACGACCGCGTTGCATACAATCGCGCGAGTGTCGCCGGAACAGAATTGAGTGGGGTAACGTAGACAATCTTCTTCGCACGAAGCAGCGTGCTCTCCAGCACATAAATTTCTGTGATGATGTCTGCGAGCGCCGCCATCACCTCCTGTTCATCCCCAAGCTTCGCCGCAAACCGCTGCGTTGCGCAGCCCGCCGCAAAGAGGAATATCTTCTTTTCCGCCGCCAGCAGATCGAATTCCGCCGCCAATGGCCCCTCTCGCTCGTCTTTCAACGCCGGTCCGGCCATCACCTCTTCCATCAGCCGCTGGATCGCCGGCATTAGCGCCAGCTTGCCTTGCGCCGCCGCCTTCAGCACCCAACCGGCGATGATCAGCCGGTTAATCTCATTCGTCCCCTCAAAGATGCGGTTGATCCGCGCATCGCGATAGTGCCGCTCCGCTGGATAATCCTCCACGTATCCGTAGCCCGCGAAGATCTGCACGCCCTCATCCACCACGCGCCCCAGCATCTCCGACGCCCACACCTTCACGATCGAGCACTCGACCGCATAGTCCTCAATCCGCTTTTGAATCTCCGCCGAATCATCCAGTGCAACGCCCTTGAGAGCAGCATCGATCATGCCGATAGTTCGATAGCACAACGCCTCGCCGGCAAAAATCTCCGCAGCGCAGGCCGCAATCTTCTGCTGGATCAAACCGAAGTCCGCAATCGGCTTACCGAACGCCTTCCGCTCCTTCGCATACTGGATCGCCTCGTTCAGCGCCACTTTTCCTGCGCCGATGGCCGTCGCGCCCAGCTTGTAGCGCCCGATATTCAGAATGTTGAATGCGATCCGGTGTCCCTTGCCCACCTCTCCCAGCAGGTTCGCCGCCGGAATCACGCAGTCCTTCAAAATTACCGGGCACGTCGACGAGCCGCGGATGCCGAGCTTGTGTTCCTCGGGCCCGATGCTCAGCCCAGGCGCCGTACGCTCCACCAGAAATGCAGTCAGCTTCTCCTGATCGCCATTTGGGTGCCCCACATCTCGCTTCTGAGATGTGGGATCGGACCCGACACCTGCCGCACACTTCGCGAACACCGTGAACAGGTCCGCCATCCCGGCATTCGTGATCCACATCTTCTCGCCATTCAGCGTATACGTCGCCCCATCCGCCGAAAGCACCGCGCGCGTCCGCGCATTCAGCGCATCTGACCCGCTCGTCGCCTCGGACAGCGCATACGCCCCGATCCACTCCCCACTCGCGAGCTTCGGCAGGTACTTTTGCTTCTGCTCCGGCGTCCCGTACCAAACGATCGGCAATGTCCCGATCCCCGTATGCGCTCCAAAGATCACGCAGAAACTTCCTTCGCGTCCCGTCTCCTCCGCCACGATCGCCGAAGAGACTTTATCCATCTCCAGCCCGCCGTGCTCTTCGGGAACATCGATGGCCAGCAGCCCCAGTTCGCCGGCACGCCCCATCAGCTTGCGCGTAACGGCAAACTCCTTTTTTTCCACCGCACTGTGCGCAGAACTTACTTCCTGCGCCATGAAGTCCGCGGCCGTCTGCGCAATCTGCCGGTGCTCCTCCGTGAAGTCCTCCGGGAAGAAGCATTCGTCCGGCGCCGCGTCATGGAGCAGAAACCCTGCGCCCGGCGTCATTGCATCACCTCGAAGATCCCCGCCGCGCCCATGCCGCCGCCGACGCACATGGTCACCATGCCATAGCGGACCCCGCGCCGCCGCATCTCGTGCACGAGTGTCGCCGTCAGCTTCGCGCCGGTGCAGCCCAGCGGATGTCCCAGCGCAATCGCGCCCCCGTTCACGTTGACCTTCACCGGTTCCAGTTCCAGCAGCTTCATCACCGCCAGCGCCTGCGCCGCAAAGGCCTCGTTCAGTTCGATCAGCCCAATGTCTTCGAGCTTCAGTCCAGCCAGCCGCAGGGCCTTGGGAATGGCATGCACCGGGCCGACGCCCATCTCCTCCGGGTCGCATCCCGCGGTCGCGAACGCAACAAACCGCGCCATCGGCTCAACGCCCAGCTGCGCCGCCCGCTCCGCCGACATCAGCACCGCGGCAGCCGCTCCATCCGACGTCTGCGACGCGTTGCCCGCGGTCACGATGCCGTTCGCATGGAATGCCGGCTTCAGCTTAGCCAGCGCTTCCATCGACGTGTCCGCCCGCGGCCCTTCATCCGCGGCAAACATATTCTCCGTCCGCACCGCCTTACCCTTGGCCCCAATCTCCGTCCGCACCACCGGAACCGGCACAATCTCCTCCGCAAACCTTCCCGCCGCTGCCGCCTCCAGCGCCTTGCGATGCGAGCTCAGCGCAAACTCGTCCGCCTGCTCACGCGTGATGCCGTGTTTCTTCGCCACGCGCTCCGCCGTCAGTCCCATCGAGAGATACACGCCCGGCCAATGCTCCACCAGCCACGGATTCAGCGATGGCTTGTTGCCGCTCATCGGCACATAGGACATTGACTCCACGCCGCCCGCAACCACGGCCTCCGCCGCGCCCGCCGCAATCCGCTCCGCCGCCAGCGAAATCGCCTGCAGTCCCGACGCGCAGAAGCGGTTCACCGTCATCGCCGAGCAGCCGACCGGAAGGCCCGCGCGCAAGCTCGCAATGCGCGCCACATTCAGCCCTTGTTCCGCCTCAGGCATCGCGCAGCCCAGCACCACATCTTCAACCTCGGACCGGTCCAGCGCGGACACGCGCTCCAGCGCGCCCGCAATCGCAAAGGCTGCAAGATCATCCGGCCGCGTCGCGCGCAGCGCTCCCCGCGGCGCCTTGCCGGCAGCCGTGCGCACAGCGGACGCGATGATGACATCTCTCATTTAGCCAGCGCCTGGTTGATAACTTTCAACCTGATACTTCCGCCATCGGGAACATCTCTTATTTGGTAGTGAAAGTCACCCATGAAGCTGATGTACTCAGACGCTGTTGCGACGTAGACGTTTTCGGGCTCCAGAGACCCTCCAGCGACACACGGCGTTTTGTATCCATAGCATTTGCCGTCAGTCAGTTGCAGCCCCGCCTTCCTATAACTCGAGGCAATCCGGTCATCGAAGGCGACTGGAAAGAGGAGGACTGGATCAGAAGCACTCGACGCAGCGGGTTCGAGCGCACCGAGATTGATGTCAAGCAAAGAGATGTCGCCGGACTCATTTCGAAGTAGCAAATCTCCGAAGGGAGACATGGTGATGAGTTGCTGGCCGCTCAGATCAATGAGCCACTTCCACTCCTTCGCGAGTTGGTTGAGATCAGGTCCCATTTTTCAGTTCCTCAGCGGCTTTCCCGTCTTCAGCGTAAAGGCGATGCGCTCCTGCGTCTTCTTCTCGCCGCACAGCGACAGGAACGCCTCCCGCTCCAGGTCCAGCAGATACTGCTCGCTCACAATGGTTCCCGCAGTCACATTCCCCCCGCAGAGCACATGCGCGGCCCAGTTCGCCACCTTCACATCATGGTCGGAGATATACTCCGCCTGCCGCATCATCCACACGTGCTCCTTCAGCGTCGCCAGCACGCTTTCGCCCGGTACAGAGATGTCCATCCGCATCTGCCGCGCTGAATATCCCGCGTCTGCCAACTCCCGCGCTGTTCGCTTCGCATCCGCCAGCAGCCGCTCGCGATTCATCGTGATCGCGTCACCTTCCCGCAAATAGCCCAACGTCCGCGCCTCCGCGGCCGAGGTCGACACCTTCGCCATGCCGATCGCCTCGAAACTCTTCTTCAGGCTCTCGAAGATCGCCAACTCATCTCCGCGCGCATTCACCGGACCAGCCTCCAGCGCCCGCAGCAGCATCTCCTTCGATCCGCCGCCTGCGGGAATCAGTCCCACTCCCGTCTCAACCAACCCCATATACAACTCCGCGTGAGGTCGGCGCGCCATCGCGTGCAGTGCGATCTCCGTCCCGCCGCCAAGGCACATCCCAAACGGCGCAACCACCACAGGCCGCGGGCAGAACTTGATCGCCTGTGTCATGCGCTGGAACGCGCGCACTGCCAAATCCACCTCATCCCATTCACCGTCCTGCATGGCCAGCAGCAACTGCATCAGGTTCGCGCCAACGGAAAAGTTCGCGCCTTCGCTCGCAATCACAAACGCCTCAAACTCACCGACCTCGCGCGAATCGGCCTTCAGCGTCTGCGTGATGAGCGCCACAATGTCATCGCCAATGGCATTCATCTTAGAGTGGAGCTCGATTGCTGCAACACCGTCACCCAGGTCCACAACCGAAGCACCTGCATTGCTGCGCACTACTCCTCGCGCGCGCTTTGTCGCTTGCAAGTTCAACACGCCCTGGCGCAGCGGCTCCATCTCATATCTCTCGCTCGCCGGATTGAAGAATGCATGTCCCGACACTCCGCCTGAATCTTCCCGATACCAGCTCTCGCCCCTGGCCAGCAGCCGCTCCACGTTTGCCGAGACCGGCTCGCCTGCCGCGCGCATCTTGTCCGTGACGGCACGTACGCCCACCGCGTCGAACATCTCAAAAGGCCCAAGCTCCCAGTTGAACCCCGCCTTCATCGCCGAATCGATCGCAATCACCGACTCAGCAATCGCATGCGGCTCCGGCGGGAGCCGGTTCGCCGCATAAGTGAAAAGCTCCGTCAGGAACGGCCAGTAAAACGCCGCGGCCTTGTCCTTTTTCGAATCGCCGTTCAATAACTGCGCAATCCGTTCTCGCGCCGAACCGATGTTCTTCGCGAGGTCGAGAGCAGGGAAGCGCACCTTCTCGCTTGGCCTGTACTCCAGCGTCTTCCAGTCCAGCGCCAGCCGAACATCGCGGCCCTCAGCATCCTTTCCCGCCTTCTTGTAGAAGCCCTGCCCGGCCTTATCACCAAGCAAACCCCGCCGCAGCATCTCGCGCATAAACTCCGGCAGCGCCACATCCGCTCGCTCATCGCCGATCCGCTGTGCCTGCGCCGCGAAGTTTTCCGCCACGTGCGCCAGCACATCCACGCCGACCATATCCGACAGCCGGAACGTTCCGGTCTTCGGCCAGCCGATCGCCGCGCCGGTCAGTGCGTCAACCTCCTCGACCGACAGCCCCTGTTCCATCATCAGCCGCGCCGCGTTCAGCATCGCGAATGTGCCAATGCGGTTGGCGATGAAGTTCGGAGTATCCTTCGCCCGCACCACGGTTTTGCCCAGCCGCAGATCGCAGAACCTCGCAATTGCTTCGACCGTCGAGGGATCGCTCTCCGGCGTCGCAATGATCTCTACCAGACGCATGTACCGCGGCGGATTGAAGAAATGCACCCCGAAAAAGTTTCGCCGCAACCCCTCGCTCATCGCCTCCACAATGCTCGCCACCGGCAATCCAGAGGTATTCGTCGTCACGATAGCGCTCGGCGTCCGATGCTTCTCGACCTTCTCCAGCAGCGCCCGTTTGATCCCGAGCTCTTCCGCCACTGCCTCAATTATCCAGTCGCAGTCCGCAATCTCCGCGAGATCGTCCTCAAAATTCCCAGGCCGGATGAGCCGCGCATTTTCCGGGGCATAAAACGCCGCCGGCTTCGACTTCTTCAGCGCCTCAAGGGCACCCAGCGCCAGGCGGCTCCGTGCCGCTGTCGCCGCCTCTGCTCCAACCCCCGTTGGGACCATATCCAGCAGCAGTACTGGCACGCCTGCATTCGCAATATGCGCCGCGATACGCGATCCCATGGTCCCCGCGCCCAGCACCGCCACGCGCCGGATCAGTCTTCCTCCTGCCGATCCGGCCTGCGCTGCATCGGAACCCATCGCCATCAGCCCCCAAGACGAGAGGGTATGGATTTGCCTCGGCGTGCGTCAAATCACGGTAGCGGGTCATTTTGAAACTTCGCTTTGAAAGGGCGTGGCTTCAGCCACGCCGTAAGCGCCACAAATATCGCGATGGGCATTAGCCCCTGAGGGAATGCCCGTGTTCCAACCGACCACCCAATCACAAGCGGCTGCGGATCGGCGGCGCTCTTCCGTTATGCTTATAGGCCACGCGGATTTATTTTGGAGGTCATCAGTGCGTCATCGATCATGGACCGCCCTCGCGCTTCTCGGCGCGCTCGGCATTGCGACGGCCGTGCCGGCCCAGGACCTCGCCAGTTTTGAGAAGCGCACAACCGTCAAGGTGCTGCCCAACGGCCTCACGCTGATCGTCTGCGAGCGCCCCGAGGCGCCGGTCTTCAGCTACTACACTCTCGTCGATGCAGGCTCCGCGGACGACCCTCAGGGGGAGAGTGGCCTCGCCCACATGTTCGAGCACATGGCCTTCAAGGGCACGGACAAGATAGGCACCACCAACTACGCCGCCGAAAAGATCGCACTGGCGAAAGTCGAGTCCACCTACGCCGCTTACGATGCCGAATACCGCAAGCTCGTCGGCCAGAACGCTGCGAAGCTCGCTACGCTCAAGAAGGCGTTCGACGATGCTCAGGCCGAGGCGGAAAAATATGTCGTCCCCAACCAGTTTGCCGAGCTGGCCGAGCAGAACGGCGCCGTCGGCCTCAACGCCTCCACGGAAGAAGACTCCACGGAGTTCTTCTGGTCCATGCCGGAGAACCGCCTCCAGCTCTGGGCATATATGGAAAGTGCGCGCATCGCGCATCCGGTCGAGCGCGAATTCTATAAGGAGCGCGATGTGGTGCAGGAGGAGCGCCGCATGCGCATCGACTCCAACCCCATCGGTGCCATGGTCGAACAGTTCCTCGCCACAGCTTACGTTGCCCATCCCTACGGACGCTCCGGCGTCGGCTGGCCCAGTGAGATCAGCCAGGTCACTGCGACGGAGGCCGATGCCTTCCACAAGAAGTACTACGTACCTGCAAATATCGTGATCGCCGTGGTTGGCGATTTGAAAGCCTCCCAGGCAATGCCCATACTTGAGAAGTATTTTGGCGCGATCCCTGCTGGCCCAAAGCCCGAGCCGATGACGACCATCGAGCCGAAGCAATTCGCGGAGAAGTCGGTCGTCATCCGCGAAGCCACGCAACCCTTCTTCATCGAGGGCTATCATCGTCCCGACTATCGCGATCCCGATGATTCTGTCTATGACGCCATCTCCGACATCTTCTCGAACGGCCGCACCGGGCGGCTCTACAAGAGTCTCGTCCGCGATCAGAAGATCGCCGCCGACGCCGGCGGACTCAGCAATTTCCCCGGAGAAAAGTACCCAAACCTCTTCGCCTTTTACGCCGTGCCCATTCCCGGCCAGACGCCGGATGCCATGCGCGACTCTATCCACAAGGAGATTGAAAAGCTGAAGACCACGGACGTCACCGACGCGGAGCTTGCCATGTTCAAGACACGCGCCCGCGCCGACCTGCTGCGCGGCCTGGCGGACAACGAAGGCCTGGCCCACGAACTCGCCGAATATCAAACGCGCTACGGCGACTGGCGGCAGCTCTTCCACGAACTGGACCGCATCGACGCCGTCAGCAAAGCGGATATACGTCGCGTCGCCAACCAGATCTTTATCCCCAGCAATCGCACCAGCGCGGAGATTGTCTTCCAGCCGCCCGCCAAACCTGCCGCGGCGAACGCAGGAGGTGGCCTGTGAAATTCACTTCCTCCACACGCATTTCCGCGTTGTTTCTGTCAGTTTGCTTCGCTGCGATCGCGCACGCCCAGAATGCCGCACCGTCGGCGGCCAAGACGCCTCCTGCTGCGCCCGCCCAGGCCCAGCCCTGGAAATCGATCCCCATCCCGCCGCTGCATGAGTTCAAGCCGAAGGAGCCGAAGCGAATTGAACTGGCCAATGGCGTCGTGCTTTACCTGCAGGAAGATCACGAACTGCCCTTCATTGATGGAACGATTCTTATCCGGGGCGGAAGCCGCGAAGCTCCCGCGAATAAGACCGGTCTCGTCTCCCTCTATGGCGAAACCTGGCGCACCAGCGGCACCGCTGCCAAAAGCGGCGATGAACTCGACGAAGAGCTCGCTGAAAAGGCCGCCAGCATTGAGACCGGCGGCGGCAGCGCCACCACTTCACTCTCATGGTCCAGCTTTAAACAGGACTTCGACTCAGTCTTCGGTGAATCGATGGACCTGCTTCTGCATCCCGCATTCAAGGCGGATAAGCTGCAACTGGCCCAGCGCGGCATCATGACCTCCATCTCCCGCCGTAACGACGATCCCGGCGAAATTGCCTCCCGCGAAGCCGCCAGGCTCGTATACGGAGCAAACAGCCCCTATGCGCGCCAGGCGGAATACTCCACCGTTCTCTCCGTCACGCTGGACGACCTGAAGGCCTGGCACGATCGCACCGTCATCGCCAACGGCATCATCGTCGCCGTCGAAGGAGACTTCGACTCTGCCGCGATGGAGACCAAGCTGCGTGCGGCTTTCGAACCGCTGCAGCGCGGTACGCTGATCCAGACTCCCAAAGTAAACTTTCCCGGCCCAACGCCCGGCGTCTACTTCGCCGACAAGGAAGACATCAACCAGTCCACAGTGGAGATCGTCGGTCTCGGCACACAGGAGAACAATCCGGACTACTACGCGCTCAGCGTAATGAACGAAATATTCTCCGGCGGCTTCGGTTCGCGAGTCTTCCAATATGTCCGCACCAAATTAGGCCTTGCCTATGACGTAGGGGGTGCGTTTGGCGCCTCGTATGACCACCCGGGCGTCTTCCGCAGTGAGGTCGGGACAAAAAGCGTCAGTACCGTGCCGGCCACGCAGGCGGTGCTGGACACCATCGCAAAGCTCAAAACCGAGCCGCCTACCGCTGACGAGATGCGCAAGGCAAAGGACCAGGTCCTCAATTCATTCATCTTCCGCGTCGACACGCCGGAAAAGACACTGAATGAACAGATCGTCCTCGCCTTCTACGGCTATCCGCCCGACTTCCTCGAAAAATATAAGGATGGCGTCGAAAAAGTCACGGCAGCGGATGTGACGCGCGTGGCCAACAAATATATCGACGTCTCAAAACTCGCAATCCTGGTGGTTGGCAATAAGTCCGAAATCGAGCCGCCACTCTCTCAACTCGGTAAAGTGACGGACCTTGACATCACCATCCCGCCGCCGCCCGGCAAACCAACGGAGTAGCAGCAGGTTTCAGAAGGGTGCTGAAAAAGGCCTGCTTTGAAAGAGCGCGACTTTAGTCGCGCCGTTAAGGAGTACAAACGGGGCGGCTTTAGCCGCTGAGGGAATACAAAACGGGCGATTTTTTCAGCACCCACTTTAGCGCGCGGTACAGGTGAGCAAAATCAAGGCGGCTCTAGCCGCGGGCCGGCCTAATACTCGTCCAGTACGCTGAACACCTCGGCGATGGCGACCTTCACCGTCGTCTCCGGAACTGCTAACTCGCCGGCTGTGTGTTCGACCGCGTTTGCGCCGAAGTACACGGTCACTGTACGCGACGCCGGGTCAGCCACCCACACTTGGCGAACTCCCATATCGAGATAGTCGCGAATCTTCTGTTGCATCCGCACCGCACGATCTTCAGGTGACAGAATCTCGATGCACAGGAGAGGGGCCGTGCGGATAATCTGCTCCCGTGCTGCCGGCATCTTGCGAACGCAAACATCCGGAACTCGGAACCGCGTCGCGCTGACCTGGACGCGGACCTCAGGGTTGGCACGCACAACCTCCTCTGCCTGCGCGGTGGACAACAGTTTCAGAAAACGCCTCTGCAGATCACTATGATCAAGCTCGCCCAAATTTCTTTCCTGGACCTCGCCGTCCACATAGTCGCAGTCCGGGCTGTATGCCGTGCGCAGATACTCGCTCACCGGAACCATCGTATGGGTCGCCATAGGGGGCACCTCTGCCGTCATTATCCTCCCGCTGCTTGATGGAGCCAAGCCATTTCAACGTGAGAAGATAGCGCCATGGAAGCAACCGGATTCGCAGTCGCCATCATGGCCGCGGGCAAGGGAACCCGCCTCAGGAGCAAGCGCCCCAAGGTGCTCCACGAGGTGGGCGGCCGTGCGCTGCTGCTGCACGTCATCGCCGCCGCAAAGACCGTCGCTCAGCCGGAAGACATCTACTGCATCGTCGGACACGAGGCCGAGCGCGTACAGTCCGCCGTCGCTCCAACCGGCGTCAGCTTCGTGATGCAGGAACCCCAACGCGGCACAGGACACGCCATGCAGGTGCTGAAGGCGTGGCTTGACACATCCGGCCGCGCGCTGCCGAAGCATCTCTTCGTCCTCTCCGGTGACGTGCCGCTCATCCGGGCCGAAACTCTCACCGCGCTCCGCGATCTTCATCTGCGCGAGCACGCCGCCATGACCATCCTCACTGCTGTACCCCCGGATCCCACCGGCTACGGCCGTGTGCTGCGTGTCGCGCCATACCTTCCCGAAGTCTTGGGCATCGTCGAACACAAGGCGCTCAAACCAGACCAGCTCGACGCGCCTGAGATAAACTCCGGCATCTACTGCTTCGAAATAAACGAGCTCTTCTCGCGCCTCGACAAGCTCTCCACCAACAACGCCCACGGCGAGTTCTACCTCACCGACATAGCTGCCATGCTCGTCGCCGATGGTCTGCGTGTCGTCGCGCACCAGGCCGAAAGCGCGGACGAGGTCCTTGGCGCGAATACCATCGCGGAAATGATGCACCTCGATCAGGCCATGCGCTCTGCCAGCGCCCGCCGCCTCATGTCTCAGGGCGTCACCATCTTTCGCCCGGACACCTGTGTCATCGATGCTGAGGTCGAGGTCGGCGCAGATACCATCATCGAGCCGTACGTCCAACTGCTGGGCGCCACCCGCGTCGGCAGCGATTGCCGCATCCGCTCCCACTCAGTCATTCAGGCATCGGTTCTTGGCCACAACGTCACAGTTCGCAACGGCTGCATCCTCGATAGCGCGGAGGTCGCCGATGGCGCAGTTCTCGGTCCTTATGCGCACCTTCGCCCCGAAAGCCGCATCGGCCCACAAGCTCACGTCGGCAACTTCGTCGAGACCAAGAAGGTCTCGCTCGGTCGCGGTTCCAAGGCCAACCACCTCACCTACCTCGGCGACGCAGTCATCGGCGAGGGCGTCAACATCGGCGCCGGCGTCATCACCTGCAACTATGATGGCGTGCAAAAACACACCACCGCCATCGGCGATGGCTCCTTCATCGGTTCAGATTCAACGCTCGTCGCCCCCATCTCCGTCGGATCGGGCGCCTATGTCGCCGCAGGCTCCTGTATAACGCTACCGGTGCCCGACGGTGCACTCGCCATTGGCCGTGGGCGGCAGGAGAACAAAGAAGGCTGGGCCGCGGCCCGCAAAGCCAGGCGGGCAGAGAAGAAGTAACCCGGAAGATGCCGTCATCCCGAGCGAGGCGCAGAGCGCCGAGTCGAGGGACCCCCGCATTTGTCTTGGCTCGTCATTCTGGACCGCGCCCAGCGCGTGTCCAGAATCTCCGTATTTGTTCGAGCGGATCTCAGTCTCCCGTTACCACCGCGATCACAAACCCGTCGTAGCCTTTTCCACCAACCGTTTGGATCGCTGTGGCCGTCACTCGCGGCTCTCTTCCCACGAGTTCAAACATCGCTCGCGTGCCTTCGATGTCGGCGTTCCCGCTATTTTCCTCGACCACTTTGCCGTCGCGAATCACATTGTCGACGACAATGACTGTCCCGCGCCGCGCGAGCTTCAGCGCCCACTGCACGTAGACCGGATTGTTCTTCTTGTCTGCGTCGATAAATATCAGGTCGAACGGGCCCTGGCCATCCCTCACCAACTGCTCCAGCGAGTCTGCCGCTGCGCCGACGCGGATCTCCACCTTGCTGCCCACGCCCGCCGCATCCAGGTTCTTCCGGGCCACCTCCGCGTGCTTCGGGGAGAACTCCAGCGTCACGACAGTTCCATCCGCCGCCAACGCCCGCGCCAGCCAGATCGTGCTGTACCCGCCCAGTGTGCCAATTTCCAGCACCCTGCGTGCCCCAGTGATCAGCGCCAGCAGGTGCAACAGCTTGCCCTGCGGAGCAGACACATCGATTGCCGGCAGCCCCGCCGCATGGTTCGCCTCAATCGCGGCCTTCAACGCCGAATCGTTGTGCGGAATCGTTGCAGTGATGTAGCCATCTACTTCGCCCCACATCTCTTCCTTCGCTTTGCTCATTCCTGGTAATCACTCCTTATCTCCCGATCATAAGCGGCGGCTTGACGGAACCTGATGCTTTTTCGATCGTCAGCCGATAGACCCAGCAGGGAACTGGCCGCACACACTGGGCGGCCGCCAATGCCGGAGCCCTGCCATCGTCATGCACCTGCAATCCGTAGACACGCCCCAGTCGCGAACGAGCGGCGCAGAGCCCGACCGCATCCTCATCGTCGACGACGAGCCCACGGTGGTTCGCATCGTCACGGCCATGCTCACCGTCAGCGGCTTTGAGGTCTGCTCCGCGGCCGATGCATCTCAGGCGCTCCGCTATCTGCAGGACGACCCCGGTTGCGGCCTCGTATTGGCCGACGTCATGATGGCCGGCGGCGACGGCCTGCATCTTCTCGACTGCATCAATGCCGATTATCCCGGCATGCCGGTAGTCATGCTCACAGGTCTCGACGACATCCGCACCGCCACCAGTGCCTTCCGCCGCGGCGCAGTGGATTACCTCCTCAAGCCGTTCAACCGCGCCCAACTCCTTGCCGCGGTAGACCGCGCCCTGGACCACCGCCAACTCCAGCGCCGCAATCTCGAATATCGCCAGAATCTTGAGGCCATCGTCTCCGCGCGCACCAGCCGCCTTCGCGCCGCCATGCGGGACCTCGAACGCAGTTATGACATCACGCTCGAAGCGATGGGCGACGCGCTTGACCTTCGCGACACGGAGACCGAAGGGCACTCCCGCCGCGTCACTGCATACACCATTGCGCTGGCACGCGCCATCGGTGTCGACTCCGGCCAACTCGGCATCATCGCCCGCGGCGCATTCCTGCACGACATCGGCAAGATCGCCATCCCCGACAGTATTCTGCTCAAGCCCGGCAAGCTCACTCCAGACGAGCGCGCCATCATGCGCGAGCACTGCGTGCGCGGCTATGAGATGGTGCGCAAAATCCCTTTCCTGCGTGAGGCGGCCGAGATCGTCTACGCGCATCAGGAAACCTACAACGGCTCCGGCTACCCGCGCGGTCTTCGCGGAGAGGAGATTCCTCTCGGCGCGCGCGTCTTCGCCGTCGCCGATACCCTCGACGCCATTACTTCCGATCGCCCCTACCGCAAGGGACGTAACTTCGCCGAGGCCAGCCTTGAGATCGCCCGTTGCAGCGGTGACCAGTTCGACCCCAAAATCGTCGAGGTCTTCCTGCGCATCCCTGAGTCCCTCTGGATCGATCTTCGCCGCCGTGTCGAAAGCGGCGCCTGCGGAGTCCTCAGCATCGACGCATAGACGAAGCGCTCCCCGGTGGCCCATCCTCGCAACCGCGAAGGGTGAGTTGCCTTTTTGTTTGTCATCCCCGGAGGGGATCTGCGTTTGGCTTTAGCATGCAGCCGAAGGATCCGATAATTCGTAAGCCGCCATGGCAGCTCGGACCTTGTCACGCAACGCTCTCAGCCCATCTCGCGAATTGCACACGCGCTCCCGCCCCGCGTAGCATCCCACTTGCAGCCGTATCTGCAGCGCGGAGGTTTTCTATGCCAGACAAGACCAAGCTCTCATCTGCCGAACTCGATGCTCTCCTGCCCAGCCTTGCAGACTGGAAACTCGAGGATGGCCAACTCATCCGCACCTGGACATTCAAGGATTTCGTCGCGGCCATGGCCTTCGTCAACCGTATCGCCGAACTCGCCGAGCAGGCCGGCCACCACCCTGACATCGATATCCGCTACAACAAGGTCAAACTCGCCCTCGTCTCTCATGACGCCGGAGGCATCACCGCGCGGGATGCCGATATGGCCCGCCGCATCGGCGGAATCTCCTAAGCCGAGACCATCTATTTATGCGCGTCCCATGCGCCCCTCCATTTTTCAATAGCCAGCCACTTGCATTTATCCATTTTGTGGTATGCTCTCTAGCAGAGCTGGTCGCTCGAAGGTTTTTCGGCCCGAACTTCCCGGCCGATACAAGTTGCGTCACTGGCCTCCCGGCACGGATGGCAACATCCGTGCCGTCTTTTTTGCCTTTTTCCGCCGCCCTCCCTAACTTCTGCTTCTCAGCCTCTCCGGGTCCGACCTTATAATTTTTCGTCCAGCGGCCGCCCAAATTCCTGCATCCCATCTACAATCAGCGATAAGCTAGGACAACCATAGTTTCAGCAAGGAGAGACGACGATGACCAAGGCCGATCTGGTAGACCGCGTAACCGCCCTGGGAGACCTCACCCGCCGGGATGGGGAGATCATCGTTGACACGCTCTTCGAGTCGGTCATCGGCGCCCTCAAATCCGGCGACAAGATCGAAATTCGCGGCTTTGGCAGCTTCCGTACCCGCCAGCGCAACTCCCGCATCGGCCGCAATCCCAAGACCGGCGAACGCGTCGATGTCCCCGCCAAGCGCGTGCCCTTCTTCAAGCCTTCCAAAGAACTGCGCGATTCCGTCAATCCCGGCGGCGTGAAGAGCCTGCCCAAAGGCTCCGCTGCAAAGGTCGACACGCATCATCCACCCGCGATGTAGGTGGCATGCGACTGCCGTAAGCTGTACGAAGATTGCCGGCCGTTTGCAAGCACGCTTAACTTTCAAAATCCCATCGCTAGTTCGCATCATCTATAGGGGAGGGAAGCCCCTTATGCCGATCGCAACGGAATTCTTCGTCCGTCACGCGTGCGCCATCCTCTTCGTCTGGGTGCTCGCGGAGCAGCTCGGCCTTCCCATCCCCAGCATTCCGGTCCTGCTCACCGCGGGAACCCTCAGCGCGGCGCATCGCGTCCACAGCTTCTCCGCGCTTCTGGTCGTCGTCGTTGCATGCCTTCTCGCCGACTCGCTCTGGTTCGCCCTCGGTCGCCGCTACGGCAACGGCGTCATTCGTCTCCTCTGCCGCTTCTCATTCGAAGCCAGCACCTGCATCTCGAAAACCGAGGACTACTTCAGCCGTCGCGGCGCCGAAACGCTGCTCTTCGCAAAGTTTGTCCCCGGCCTCTCCACCGTCGCCCCGCCCATCGCCGGCCAGGCCGGCATGGAGTACTCCCGCTTCCTGCTTTACGATCTCTCCGGCTCACTTCTCTGGGCGCTCAGTTTCCTCCTCGCCGGCCGCTTCTTTGGCGACATCGCACGGCGTAGCCAGCTGTTCTTCGGCCTGCTCAGCCACTTCGCCGCGCTGCTCTTTGTTCTGATGGTGATTGGCTTCTTCCTCTGGCGCGTCATCAAGCAGCGTCAATTCGTCGCCCAGGTCCGCGAGCTGCGTATCGAGCCCGCCGAAGTCAAGGCTATGATCGACAGGGCCTCCGCCAGCGGCATCGCCGAGTGCCACCCCTACATCGTCGACCTCCGCCATCCGCTCGACTATCTGCCCGATCCGCGCGTCCTGCCCGGCGCCGTGCGCATCGGCCCCACCGAACTCGAAGCCATGTCTGATCAGATCCCGCGCGATCGCGACATCATCCTCTACTGCACCTGCCCATCCGAGGAGACCAGCGCGAAGGTCGCCATGCAGCTCCACAAGCTCGGCGTCACCCGCGTGCGCCCACTGCGCGGCGGCTTCGACGGCTGGAAACAGGCCGGCTATCCGCTCCACGACTACATCGAAGAGCCGGATGTCGCGGATTCCCCTGCTCCTCCGCAAACAATCCCGGCACAGCAGCTCAAGTCAGCCTAAACCTCATACCGGCCGCGCTCTATGCGGTCCAGAATCCCTGTATTTGTCTCTTGAGGGCAGCTTCTCAACATTGTTCAGCCCCAGGACATGTTTTCACTGCTCATACACCCTCTGATGTGCGCGGGCGATCAATGTTTCTTCTCGTCGAAGTACCGCCCAACCCGCAGGCGCGACAACTGTTTGTCCAGCGCCTTCCCGTACACGCTCTCCGTCTGGTCCACAAACTTGTCGCCGAAGTTCTCTGCGTTCGACATCCGTGCATATGCGATGATCGCGCCCGTTTTTGCATCTGCCATGGTCAGTACCAGCGTCGCGGCCGAGGTGCCGGCCCCTGCCACCAACAGGCCCATTGCTTTCTTTCCGCCGGAAGCTACTTGTCCCTCTCCTTGAACGAAGACCACGACGTCGGACTTCACGGCGCACGGCAGCAGAGACACCGTATCCCCCAGCGTGTATCGCGATTTCCCGATGTCCTTGGGATGCTTGTTCAGCTGGTTGGAAATGTCGCCGTATTTCTGGTTCAACTGCATCACGACCTGATGTACCTCATCGTCCGAAGCTCCGCTTGCCAGCACATCCGTTGCCTGCTGGATCTCCACATCGGCGGTTTTGAAGTGTGCCTCAACCATTCCCTCCAGGGCCGCGGTCCAGGCGTCGGATTCATTCGACATGCCCTGTCCGCCCTTCATCGTCGCCTTCGATAGCTTTGCCTCCGTCGGCATCATGCACACGTTGTGAATCTTGAACTCGCCGGAAGTCACCTTTGGGCTCTCATAAGACCACGAAGGCGTGATGGCGAAGGCGTGGACCGCTAGAAGACCGGAGACGCCGAGAAGAGTAAGAATGCGAAATTTCAGTGTCATTTGTCGTTCCTTACATTGTTTTGAATTTGCACGCATGGTGATTAGGCTTAGGGTTGCTCTGATTAGGGTTCATTTCTCGGACGAGCGAGCTGTCTTTTGTTTTGTCATTCCCGAAGATTCTCTCTTGAGTTGCAAGCGTTTTTTTCTCTTTGAGAGGTGTGCAGAGGAGAGCTTTCTCTTTTACCGGGGTATGAGTTGCGGGAAGAGTTTTGCTCCGTCGAAGGGTCGGTCTGTTTTGAAG
>DATNAU010000080.1:0-5479 GCA_035572415.1 Acidobacteriaceae bacterium | reverse complement strand
GCCAGGACTACGCAAATACAGGTGCGGATGTGCAGTCTGGCGCTACATCTTCTGGCCGCCTCGTGAACCGGCACAGCCTGGAAATCACAAACAAATTCCAAGGCAAGATTACGGACATCCGGCAAATCGAGGTTTCTATAGATCTGAAAACCTTGACGATGAGAATACGCCAGGCCGGTGACAAGGAGCCCAAGAACATTCTGGTATTCGATCGGGAATAGGCATGGTGCGGGCGCAGGGATTCGCGCCTCTTGCAGGCACTCGCTGCTTTCCCGACCACAGTCCGTCCGTTCTAGGTTTGAAATGAAGACCCGCGGGCCGGCCCCGTCTGGACAGCCGTACAGAAGTTTGTGACTACCTACATGGGCCACGCCCATGCCGGCTTTCTACCCTCTGCGGACGAAAGCGATTGGCGCTTGCGGGTAGCCCGGGGCCGCGATCGCTCGCTGCCCGCTACGAATCGCGCCCGAGCAAAGTCATCCCTGTTTCCTGGCGGCTAGAATCAGATGCAGAAGCCGACCAACTTGGTCCAAGGTGACCTTTTTCGCAGGGTCATCCGTATTTACGCGATGCACGACTACCAGATTCAAAGGGCTCACCAGATTGGAGACCCACTCCTTCTTTGCCGAGTCTGCTCGGCGTGGTCTCAGCTCCCCTGCGGAGCTGCATCGCGCGGGCCGAGTCGGCGTAGAGCAGACGGCCGGCTGGCGGCTCACGGGCGCTCGGTGCTCGGGCGCTGGAACTGTGCGCCCGTCACCAAGGCCAACAGGAAGCGGCTGAAGTAGAATGGAGTCGCGACGGCCACCGGCAAGCACAAAGAATATAGGGGGTGGGCGGGGTGAAGGCGACCTGCGGAACATCTACGTTGCTCGTGGCCGTCGCCCTCTGCGCGGCGTCAAACAACGCCGCGGCGGCGCGCGTGGCCCTTGTCATCGGCAACGATGCATACACCCATGTCAGGCCGCTCAACAATGCCGGCAACGATGCACGCCTAATGGCCACGGCTCTGAAATCCGCAGGCTTCGATGTGATCGGTGGCGTGCGTGCCAACCTGGATCGCAAAGCGATGTGGAGTGCGCTTGATCAGCTTCAGGTGCGCATCGCGAAGGGGGATGACGTCGTTTTCTATTACGCCGGACATGGTGTGCAGATCCGCGCCGACTCACTCCTGCTGCCGATCGACATCGAAGCCAACAACGATGACCAGGTGCTTCGCGACGGCATCAATCTCGTGGAAGTGCAGGACGAGTTGAAGAATGCGCGTTTCGCGCTGATAGTCGTCGACGCCTGCCGCAACAACCCCTTTCCGCCGAAGCCGGGAGGAACCCGTGGCGTCGGCGAGCCCGCAGGGATCGTGCCCATAGAACCAGCGCGCGGCAATGTGATTCTTCTGTCCGCGAGTCGCAATCAGCAGGCACTCGATGAAGTCCCCGGTATCACGAAGTCTAACGGTCTCTTCACGTACACCCTGGTGCAGGCGCTGAAGACCCCCGGGGTCGACGTCGTGCAGGCGATGCACAACGTGCGCGAGCAGGTAGAGCAGCAGGCCCGGCTGGCCAACCACGAACAACGTCCGGCGCTCGTGGAAGAGATGGATGGGACGTTTTTCTTCTTTCCCAAGACGGGCTCAACTGTCCCCTCTGCGAGTCCTACGGCACGAGCGGCGACGAGCGCTCCCACCGCGGTCGTTAATAGCGCACCTGCCAAAGCCGCACCTGCCGACACCGCAGCTCCCAACAGCGCCAATGCGGACAGCGGATCGGCCGTGGCCAGACCGGGGCGCGCCGGCGCACACGCAGCGGCGGCGGCCAGAATCAGGCCCGGTGGCCCCTATCCTGCCTGGGGGACCTCCAGCCTGCTGCCGGGAGTTGTCGGAACCGGCACGGTGGTCATCAACGGTGATGGGACGGTCGATACCCTGGCCACCAACGGCGACCGCACTCACGCGACGGTGAACGTCTCGGACCCTGAGAACGTCACCGGCACCTCGGTGACCCATCTTGGAGTCGTGAACGGCGTGCAACGCCGCTATCCCGACGGCTCGACCAGCACTCGCGTGACGTTCAGCGGGCGATTGGCGAACGGCAAGGTCACCGGCACCTGGTACGACAAGTTTCAGACTGGGCAGTTCGAGTGGACCGTCGGACCGTCGCAATGAGGGGGCTGGTGTGCTGATTCGGCTCATCGCATGCTGCGTGCTGGCCTTTTTTGCAGCGATGCCGGTCACACGTGCGGCTGATGACACCGCGCGTTTCTATGGCAGCTGGACGGCCTCGTTTCCAATGAATGGACAGACGGTCACGATCCTTTCGATACACGATGCATCGGGCTACAAGAATTTCGCCGTCGGTTCGACCGGAAACGTGCCGGCCGGCGAAGGCAGTTTCGTGGCGGCAGACGGCAAGTATTCGACCAGTGCTCCCGTCCCCAACAACGCAGGTATCTACCACTTCCTGGGCAACGATACCGTGGTGTGCACCAACGGGGCTGGCCAGACGCTGATTTGGATACGCGCCAAGGCATCAGCGGTCCCGCAAGCTGCCATGGATTCGACTGCCACGGCGCCCGCGCCACCGCCACAGCCCGCGCTGGCACGCCCGTCGCCGCCCTACGACCCATCATTGCCGCCCGAAACGAACGCGGCCATCGCCGCATTCAACAACAAGGATTACAAGTCCGCGTGGACGCACTTCATGGCAGGCGCACAAGCCGGCGATGCGGAAGCCCAGGCTGGGCTCGGTGCCATGCTCTTCTCGCATCTCAACCCTCCCGGAACGGGCTACTACGCGCAGTGCGAGAAATGGCTGCTCGCTTCGGCCAATCAGGGCAATACCAAGGGAATGGTGTTCCTGGCGAAGTTCTATTACGCCAGGGCGACAGCGGTCGCAGGTCCGCTCAATCCCGACGTCCCGATGGCACAGCGCTCGAACGTCAACAATCCGGAGGTCAGCGCCAACTTTACCAAGGCGCGCGGCTGGTTCGAACGCGCTTCCACCAAGGGCGATATCTACGCAATGGGTAACCTAGCCACGATGCTGGATGCCGGACTCGGGGGCCCGCGCGATCCGGATCGCGCGACGCAACTGCGCGCTAGGGTGAAGGCCGGCCCGGATGCGGACTTTGCTCAGCGCGCCACAGCGGATCCGCAGTTTTCTGCCCTGATCGGCCTGTGGCAGGCGGGTCGCTATGCCGATGCGGTGCAGGCGGCGCAGGCGCCGGCACAGCGCGGTGACGCGCGCGCGCAGGCTCTGCTGGCACGCGGATACTTCGAAGGCACCGGCGCCGACCGCAACGCCGCCAGTGCACTTATCTGGGCGCAAAGGTCGGCGGCGCAGAACGATGCCGACGGACTCTACTACCTGGGAATGATCTACTACGCCGGCTTCGGAGTGACTAGAGACTGGAAGTCAGCGCGCGATGCTTTCACGCGCTCGGCGAAACTGGGCAAGAGACTCGCCGAGCAGAAGCTCAGCGACATCTATTACCAGACGTGCAAACCCCAGCCCAGCTACGCATCGAACGGCGACTACTTATCGTCGCAGTGTCCGAGCGTCGACCTGCTCTCGAACAATTGGTGAGGCTCGCCTCAAATCAACCGTCAACTGCTCAGCCACCCCGAGCCAAGACGGCTCCCTGGCCTGGGGAACGAGCGATTTTCTAATCCAGTGCGCGTCCCTTGCGGAAAAAACCATGCGAAAATGCCCCCGCGTATAGGACAGAGACCCGCTCCAACCTGTCGGCGAGGAATTCATCGCAGGCCCGCTTTACGCCGGGCAACTCATTCCATCCGTTGTGGACGGCAGGATCGCAGTAATCGTCGATGAGGCAAACCGCTCCTTTCGACATTCTCGGATATGTCTGTTTTAGGCTAATCATGATCGAGTCGTACAAATCGCCGTCCAGGTGCGCGAACGCAATTTCATCCGGTAACTCTGTCGGAAGTGTCTCGTGAAACCAGCCGACGTGTACTGTTGGGAGCGGTAGATTATAGCGCCTAAAATTCTCATCGAGACGTTCTCTGGTCGTCTTGAGCGATCCCTTTTTGAAATTCGCTGACGTCCCTTGGTCCGCTCTGCTCAAGGCAGGAAGACCCTCGAAACTATCGTAGACGTGCAGTTCTCTGGTTGGGTCGTAGCTCTGAATGACCTTTTGCATGAGGACCGCAGATTGTCCCGCATGGCAGCCAAGCTCTACGATCGCACCGGGGACGCCATAGACGAGAACTTGGGAGAGAAGATGAAACATATTCATCCGCTGCTCGACATTCGTTATCCAGAGAGGAGACAAACGGCTCCGGGTGCCGAGTTTGGCCAAGAACCTATTGATGAGTTTTATCTTCGCGGACGTTTCAGGTCTTCGCCAGTCGAAGTATTGAGCGACAAACAAATTGTGCATCCGTCCGCTCCCTTGACCGCCCTCGCTTCAGTGCGGTTGATAAACTCCTAGAGTCCTCATGTCATCGAAGAACGCTTCCGACATCCCAATGTAGCGGAGACGTGGGTGTTTAAGAAATTCCCGAGTAGGCTGGTCGGGCAGGGTGCAAACCCGGACCTACTTCGCACGAGGCATCCAGACCAATGGGAGTCGGTGGTCCTGGAGCGCATCAAGGAGAGATTGCCGGGAGATCCGTTAAGCGGCGCAAAGGTTGGCGGGAAGGAACTTGCCGCGCGCCTGGTCGATGCGCTGCCAACCGAGCAAGTGGCCGTCAGAGCTTGCCGGTGTTGCGGTCGCTGAGACAAGCAGCGGTCAAGACTATCTGTTTGGCTACACGCTCAATCAGCCTTTAGTGGGTGCGAAAATGCCGTTGTGGACCCACGCGGCAGGGGGCGCACAATCATGCGGGTGCGACGAAATCCCGGACGTTGGTGAGATCGGATCCGGCTACTGCTGTCGGCCTTCCCTCGCGCGTACCGTCAGACGATCTCCTAGCCCTGTGCCTTGTCATGCTTGCATCCCCTCGCCAGCTCAGGGGCTGAGGATTCGCCTCGGGGATTGCCCCGCTTGGCGGAGAGCCTTGACTTCTTGCGGCAGTGATGCACAATACCATCCCATAGGATGGTGGCAGGATGGTATATGGATGGTGGAGATCCGCATGAGCGTTCATGAGCTCCGAACGAAAGCCAGCGATGCGGAGAAGATCACCATCAACCTGGGATTTGTCGACCTCGGGCAAATCGACTTGCTGGTGCAGGAGGGGTTTTATTCCAACCGCACCGATTTCATCCGCAACGCAATCCGCCTCCAGCTCGCAACGCACGCAGAAGTGGTCAGGCAAACGGTTGCCCGCAAGACCCTGGTCCTCGGCCTGCAGCACTTCTCCCGTCAGGACCTGGAGGCGGTGCAGGCTGCCGGGCAGCAGCTCCACATCCAGGTGCTCGGCCTGGCCCGCATCGCCGAGGATGTGCCCGCCGAACTGGCCCGCGCCACCATCGCCTCCCTCGTCGTGCTGGGCGGCTTGCAAGCCACTGCGGGGGTCAAG
>DATNAU010000079.1:0-4877 GCA_035572415.1 Acidobacteriaceae bacterium | reverse complement strand
GACGGCAAGAGCCAGGTATCTGTCGAGTACGACTCGAACCACAAGCCGGTGCGCGTGGATGCGGTTGTTATCTCCACGCAGCATGCCGAGCATGTGACCAACGAGGAGCTGCGGGCCGACATCCTGAAGAACGTAATCCAGGCAGTCATCCCGGCGAACCTGCTGGACGAGAACACGAAGTACCACATCAATCCGACGGGGCGGTTCGTGATCGGCGGACCGATGGGCGACACCGGACTGACGGGACGCAAGATCATCGTGGACAGCTACGGCGGCATGGGGCGGCATGGCGGCGGCGCCTTCTCGGGCAAGGACCCGACAAAGGTGGACCGTTCGGCTGCGTATATGGCGCGCTATGTGGCGAAGAACATCGTTGCCGCCGGCCTCGCGGACCGCTGCGAGGTGCAGCTGGCGTATGCGATCGGCGTGGCGGAGCCGGTGAGCGTGCTGGTGGATACCTTCGGCACCGGGAAGATCGCCGAGGACAAGCTGGAGAAGCTGGTGCGGGCGAACTTCTCGCTGACGCCGAAGGGCATCATCGAGAGCCTGAATCTGCGCCGGCCGATCTATAAGGCCACCGCGGCCTACGGCCACTTTGGTCGCGACGGCAAGGACTTCACCTGGGAGCAGACCGACAAGGCTGCTGCGTTGAAGGCCGGTGCTGAGGAGAAGGTCGCGGCGAAGAAGTAAATCGAGTTGTGAATCTCAACGGGCGGGCCAATGCGGCTCGCCCGTTCTGTTTTCTATGGCCTGCGCCGAACTCGTGCAGGTATGGTTGGGTGCATGACCGATGGGTCCGCGAAAGCGCGGTGGCGGCTTCCGCCATGGGCGATGGGGCTGGCCATTGCGCCGATGGGCTGCTACTACGGCTTTATCTCGACGGCGATGGGTATTCTGCTGCGCGCACGCGGCGTTCCCGTGGAGCGAATCGACTACATCTCCGCCATCGCATTCTCGCCATCCTTCTGGGCATTCCTGTTATGCCCGATCCTGGATGTCCGTTTCAGTAAGCGTGCTTACGCGGTTTTCTTCGCGGTAGTGGCAGCGGTTTGCCTCGGAGTGACAACGCTACTTACGGCGAATCTGACGGCATTTACCGTTGTGCTGACGGTGGGCTGTGCGGCGGCTGTGATCTTCGGAAATGCGCACCAGGGCTGGATGCCGGATGTAATCGATGACAGCCACTACTCGCATGTAGGCGCCACCAGCAATGTTGCGAACCTTGGGGCGGCCGGAGCCTTCACCTGGCTCGCCGTCTATCTAGTGCGACATCTCACGGCATTTCCTGCCGCGGTACTGCTGGGTATCGTCATGGCCGCACCCACGGTGATGCTCTTCTTCATTCCACTGCCGTCGCAGCCCACGCGCCGCGCGTCGCAGGTATTCTCCAGCTTCTTCCGCGATCTGTACACGGTGTGCAGGCGGCGCGATTGCGTTATTGGCCTGATCTGCTTTGCCGCGCCCACAGCATGTTTCGCGCTGACCAACAGCTTCTCAGCGTTGGGCTCGGACTTTCGCGTGAGTGAGGCGCGAGTGACGGCGATCAACGGGACAGGTGTCGCGATTGCGTGCTCGACGGGGTGCCTTGTGGGCATCTGGTTCTGCAATCGCTTCGCACGCCGAAATGTTTATATCGTGACCGGGTTTCTGGGTGCGGCGGCCGCGCTTGCGCTGCTAGGAACGCCTCATACGCTCGCCTGGTATGCGGGCGGCGTGCTGATCTACAACTTGTTCCAGGGCGTAAGCTACACGGCGTTCTCATCGTTCTGTTATGAGATCGTTGGTCCAGCGAGTCCTCTGGCCGGCACGCAGATGGCGTTGCTGGCCGCCGCGGCCAACCTTCCCATCAGCTATATGACGGCGATCGAGGGCCATGCACACTCGCGCTTCGGCTTGAGCGGCATGCTGGCGACCGATGCTGTATCAACGCTGATTGTGGGGACGACAGTTTTGTTTGCTCTACGACATACGAGACTGGGCCGGGTGCCGAAGGCGTCTTCCACGGTGAACAGATCGCGGCGGTGAAGGATACCTGGGTTTGCGGCAAATGCTAGCGGCAAATGCCGGCGGCAAGCGCTGGCAGCAAGTGCTAGCCTCTAAGGATATTTGCATCCAAATCGGTGAGAGCTGCGCCCACGCCCACTTCTTCTTCCATTTCGACCGGCGAGGCATCGGTGGCCGTCGCTTCGCCGCCGCGGCATGGGACCTCCGCGCGCGCAGATGCGAGTGTTCGCGCAGCGCGCGTATTTCGAATTACCGAAATTGCATTGCTGGTGATTGCAGCGGTGTTGTACGCGGTGCATTTTGTGCATCTGCGCGCGGACTTTCCCAACCACTCGCCGTGGCCGGACTGGGCCAAGTACACCGACGAGGGCTGGTATGGGCTGGCGGCGATCCGTCACTATCAGCTTGGCCACTGGTACGTTGCCGGGGACTTCAATCCAGCGGCGGCGTTGCCGGTGTGGCCCCTGCTGGAAGTAGTGGTGTTTCGCTTCACGGGCGTGAGCCTGGTGGCGGCGCGCTCTCTTACGGTTGTCATCTTCGGCCTGATTCTGGTGTGCTGCTACCTGCTTCTGCGCCGTTGGGCGACAAGCGAAACCGCGGGCGCGGATCGCGACGGCGGTTCCGGTCGAGCAAGGTCGATTGCACCCGCGACCGCCGTGCTGTTGCTGGCGGCGAGCCCTTTCTATTTTGCGTTCTCGCGGCTGGCGATCCTGGAGCCGCTGATGATCCTGCTGGCGCTGGTGGGCTTGCTGGCGGCGCAGAACGCGGCGTGGGCGGCCATGGCGGCGTGGGGCGGAAGCGCAGGGACCGTCATACCGATTCGGGTCAGCCGGCGAGCTGTGGTGCGCGCAGCCGGGTGGTCGGCGGGCTTGGGACTGGTCATCGTGGCGATGGTGTTGACGAAGACGACCGCGGTATTTCTTCTTCCCGCGATCGCTTGGATGGTGTGGGCCGGATGCGGATATCGCATGCGCGTAATGCTGCGCGCCGGGACCATCGCGGCGGCGGTTGCGGGCGCTGTCTGGGGCGGATACATGCTGGTGTTCGTGCGGCCGCGCTATCTGCTGGATTACCGTTATCTCTTCAGCGCCAATGCGTACACCGGAATCACGAGGGCGACATTCTGGAAGGTGCTAGGCGATACGTTTCTTGCCGGCGAGTATCTGGGGAACACATTTTTCTTTCTCGGCGTGGCCGCAGTTGTGCTGCTGGCTTATGCCGCGGTGCGGCGATATCGCGGCGACGGACTTGCGATTGCTCTGCTGCTTTGGATGTTTTGCTACTTTGCGTTTCTCGCATATCACGACAACCTGCAGGCGCGGTATTACGAGCCGGCCGGAGTGCCGCTGGCAATGCTGATTGCGATCTGTCTGAGTCGGCTGTGGGGGGCTGGGATACGGCGGAGTGGAGTCCACCGGGGTTGGCGGCTGGCGGCCTGGATGCTTGCGGCTGCCGGCGCGCTGGCAGCGAGCTTTGCCATTGTGCGCGGGGCGTGGCAGACGATCGAGTATGCGGCGCATCCGGAGTACACGTTCCTGAGCGCGGTCAACCAGATTCACAGCGCCATTGAGCTGCAGCGTGCGGAGGACCGCGCGGATGGGCGGCCTGTGCATCCGGAGATGGTGCTATCCATCAGCGGAGCGGAGATGCAGCTGATGACGGGGCTGCCCTCGATCTGCGATGACTTCGGCACCATGACGCTGCCGGACCGGATCGCGGCGTATAAGCCCGGGTGGTTCCTCGCCTGGAACGACGTGGAAGACGACAAGATGGAGGCGCTGGCGCCGATGTATCGCCTGGTGCGCGCGGGGGCATGGCCGGCGTTCGACGATCCGGATCGCAACTTGATGATCCTCTACCGGCTCGATCCCGTGGCGTCGCCAGGCAGGGGAAAGGCGGGCAGGCGTCGAACGATGAGGTCTCCGAGACGGCTTCAGACCAAGGTGGGCGAGCAGCCCTCGGTGAAGCAACTGGAGCACTGACCGCTCGGGACCATAGGGGGCAATTCCGGGGGCACCGCATAGTATGGGAGCGGGAGAAGGGAATTGCTGCGGGCTCAAGGTAGACAAGATGCGCGAAACTTCCCGCGGCGGAGGCATCTGCCGGCGCTGGATGGTCTGAGGGGAACCGCGGTTCTGCTGGTGGTCGCGTACCACACGATGGCAGACACACAGTCCTCCCATCGCCTGGTCCACGCAATGGGAGTGGCGTTTTCCGCTGGCTGGAGTGGAGTGAGCCTCTTTTTCGTGTTATCCGGGTTCCTGATCACTGGAATCCTATGGGACAACCGAGATGCTTTGCATTGGCGGCGGAACTTCTACGCGAGACGCATTCTGCGCATCTTCCCTCGTAAGCCGGCAGATGGCGCACTGGTCCCGTCCGAGTGCCCATCCAGCTATAAGATCTGGAAATTGACGTCGACCATCAAGTCAACCGGGACAGGCGTGCCGTCGTCGCGCATTGCCGGTTTGAAGCGGTATTGCATCACGGCGTCGATTGCGTTCTCGTCGAGGCCGAGGCCCAGGGGGCGGACAATATAGGGCCGTGTGACGGTGCCGTCCTCTTTGACGACCAAGCCGACGATGACCGTACCCCTCAATTTGGCGTCGCGGGCGGCCTGGGTAAAGCGCGCCTCCGGCATAGCTAAGGCCTGCGGCGCATGGACCGTGGATGTTACGCGAGCGCCGGGTGAAACCGGATGAGGCGCGGACGTGGTTTCGTCGATTTCAGGGGTTTGCGAGTGATTTCCGAGGTGCTGGGCGAATCGCTGCCAATACGGGGGCATTGAAGGGACGAGATCCGCCAGGCCGTCGGCAAAGATCTTGTCGAGGGCGGGGCCGAAGTCGGCGCCGGGCGGGGCGGCGATGTCGACC
>DATNAU010000078.1:0-45655 GCA_035572415.1 Acidobacteriaceae bacterium | reverse complement strand
TTAAGAAGAACATCAAGATCACGGAGCGCTGGAACGCAGTCTTCGATGCGACAGCCATCAACGTGACCAACGTCGTCATCTGGGGCACGCCGCAATCGAACGTGGGCACTCCGTCCACCTTCGGTCAGGTAACCAGCGTGGCGAACAGCTCGCGCGATATCCAGCTTTCATTGCGCATTAACTATTAGAGTCGTCGAACTGTTGTCTTCCACCGCCGGCGCGCTGCCTCCAGAAGGGCGCCGGCGTTTTCTTTTCATCCTGCAAGTGTTTTGAGGAGTCGGCCAGAGCGTCAACTATGACATTGCGGTGACCAAAGATAGAAACCGCTCAGCCTGCGCAATAACGTAGTATGGTCGGTAGCCGGCTGACGCGAGTGTCGTCGATGGAGACAGCCGGCAGTACGGGTCCCAGGGAGGCATTATCAGCAGCCTCGACGAGAAGATGGAATCCACCAACCGTCGCACCGGCGCCGGCGAGATCACGCGCAAGCGGCTGCAGCAGGTTGCGCTCGATCTCTTCTGGGAAAAGGGCTATCAGTCCACGACGACCCGCGACGTCGCCGCTAGCCTGGGCGTGCAGCAGGCCTCGCTCTACTACCACATGAAGAACAAGGAGCAGTTGCTGCACGGCATCTGCTACTCGTCCCTGCTGCAGGTGATCGAAAACGTGGAGGCCGCTGCCGGTCATGCAGCAGACCCGCGCGAAGCGATTCGCGAGATGATGCGCGCTCATCTCGCGACCGCGCTTGAGTATCAGAAGGAGTTCTCCGTGGCACTGATGGAGTGCCGAGAACTCGGTCCCGACTATCGTGCGGAGATCGAGGCGCTGTGGTCCCGCTACTTCATGTTCGGCTATGAGGTGCTGGACAGCGCCAAGGCGAAGGGGCTGATCCGATCTGACCTTTCCAATAAATATCTTTTCACTCCGATGCTCTGCACGCTGAATTGGGCTTTGCTGTGGTTTCGCGGAGGGCAGGGACTCACAGTTCCGGAACTGGACGCCTTATTCCAGACGATCTTCTTTGAGGGCGCCGCAACACCGGATTATCAGCGCAGCCACAGCTCTCACACGGCCTGCCGCGATCTTCAATTGCTAGCGGACCCGATCGCCGCGTCCAGCGGATTCGCCGTCAACGAAACCTATGCGCGCATGCTGGATACGGCCTGCACGCTGTTCGCGCGCAAGGGATATTTCGCGACTTCCATTCGTGAGATCGCCGACGCGATGGGCATCCAGAAGGCCTCGCTCTACTACTACATCTCCAGCAAGGAAGACCTGATCTACCAGATCTCCAAGTCCGCGATGGAGCATTTGAGCGCCAACGTGCAGGCGGCACTCGCGCAGGTTTCGGGCGCCGAGCATCGGCTGTATGCTTTTATCCTCTCTCACGTCGCCAGCCTGCTGCAGCACCAGAACTGGCATGCCGCGGCGAACGAAGAGCTGACGCATTCCTTTTCGCCGGCGCGCAAGCGCGAGATCGTTGCCATGCGGGACGCCTATGAGGCCATGGCGCGCGGCATCCTTGCAGACGCGCAGGCGGCCGGATTGCTGCGCTCCGATATCTCGCCCAAATTCCTCAGCCTGATCCTCTTCGGAATGATCACCAATATCTACCCGTGGTATCAGCCGGGAGTGGACATTCCGGCCACGGACCTCGCTTTCACGCTTGCCGACTTGTATTTGGCGGGAATCGTATCGAGCCGGTCAGCCTCTTAGCTTGGAATGGCCTTGATGGCTTTTCCGGAGTTTGCCCGTTTCGGATTGACAGTTACTGGCCGGGCGGGGCAAACTGTCAGGCGGTCGGTAGGCGACCATAATTCTTTTCCTCTCATGTTCTTCTCGCCGGAAGCACAAGGATTCCACGGAATGTCGATTCAGTTGCATAGGGCAGATAATCCGGGTCTTTTGATTGTTCTCTCGCTTCTGCTATCTGTTCGGCTTGGCGCTCAGACCATTGCACCGGCCCGGCCTGCATTGAGTCCGGTGCCCATCGACTTCTCCTACGCCGGCTATGAGGGCGGTGGGCGCCCGATTCCTCAAGTGCCGGCAGTCCTCCTCGTTCGCCCATCCGGCGGCGACGATACCGCGCTGCTTCAGGGCGCGCTCGACCGGATTGCCTCGCGTCCGCTGGATGCAAACGGTTTTCGCGGCGCACTTCTTCTTGGGGCAGGCCGCTTCCGCGTCTCAGGCCAACTCACCTTGCGCGTCTCGGGGGTGGTCCTGCGCGGTTCCGGCGCCGACCGAACGACCATCCTTGCCGAAGGCATCCGGCGTCGGACGCTCATCGAAGCTGGCGGCGACCGCGATCCCGAACTGGCATCTCCTATTGCGGTCAAGGAAGATGCTCCGGCAGGCGCACGCACTCTGCACCTCGTCTCTGTTGACGGGCTGCACACTGGCGACCATATCGTCGTGCGGCGCCCTTCGACTGCCGAATGGATCGGCGCGATCGGCATGTCTGGCCTGCCCGGCACCTTCGCCAATCAGCGGCTGGACTGGCGGCCGGGCTCGCACGATCTCGTCTGGGATCGGACCATCACCTCCATTGACACCGCGTCATCCGCCATTGAAATCGATGCGCCCATCACTACCGCGCTCGAACAGAAATATGGCGGCGGCACCGTCGCGCTTGTCACCGGCGATGCGGAGCCCAATCACATCGGCATCGAAGATCTCACGCTCGAAAGCGCCTATGACACGACTCGCCTGAAGGACGAAGAGCACTCCTGGATCGCCATCCTGCTCGATCATGTCGAAGACGGGTGGGTACGCAATGTCACAGCTCGTCATTTCGTGTCGTCCGCGGTTCGCGTGAACCTCCGCGGCCGCCGCATTACCGTCGAGAACTGTCGCAGCGAGGCGCCCGTCTCGGAAGAGGGCGGCTATCGACGGCAGTCGTTCCTGCTCTACGGGCAGCAGGTGCTGGTCTATCGCTGCGCGAGCGAACTCGGTATGAACGACTTCGCCACGGGCATGCTCGCCGGCGGCCCCAACGTCTTTCTCGATTGCGACGCGAAGAATTCGCTCGAAGCCAGCGGCGCATTTGAGGGCTGGGCCTCCGGAGTGCTCTACGAGAATGTCCACATCGCCAACAAGCCGCTGCAACTGCTCTATGACTTCTCGCGCGCGCAGGGCGCCGGCTGGACCGCCGCAAATTCCCTCATCTGGAACTCCACGGCGGAGAGCCTCGACGCGATAGGGCCGCCCGATGCACGCAACTTCGTTGTCCACTCGCCGCAGCCGCTTTACGCGACCGAGCTTTTTGCCCGCACGGGTGCCCATCTGCCCAACGATTTGGCCGTAACGTCGACGGCCGCCTCGTCCACCATCTCCGAATTCCGCGCCTCCGACATAAAACCTCTACCTGAACCGAAGCCCGACTACCATCCGGTCCAGATCGTGAACGGACGCTTCGTCCGCGATGGCGAGATCGTCTGGGGCTCCTCACAATCCGAGGCATGGTGGCGCGGCGACACGTCTCTCTATACCGCCGCGCTCTCCACCGGCTCCAGCGTTACGCGCTTCATGCCGGGCGTCACCGCTCCCGGCGAGACTGAAGATCTGAAGGACATGGTCGCGCGCCTCAAGCAGCGCGGGACCGTCTCCATCCAGATCAACCCGGGCCTCTGGTATGAGCATCGACGTGACGCGCACACCATCGAGCGTCGCTCCGACGGCGATGTCTGGGCGCCGTTTTACGAGATGCCATGGGCGCGCAGCGGGCAGGGAACTGCCTGGGACGGCCTGAGCAAGTTCGATGTCTCGAAATACAATCCCTGGTATTTCGAGCGCGAGCGCGAGTTCGCGAAAGACGCTAGCGAGGCGGGCATCCTCGTCTTCTACGACCTCTACAATGACCACAATGTTCTTGAAATAGGACCTCATTGGATCGATTTTCCCTGGCGTCCGGTCAACAACATTAACGACACCGGCCTGCCCGAGCCGCCGCCGCTGAAGCCGCATGGCCGCAACGATGTGGGCAACGAGTTTTTCTCGATCGAGTACACGCCGCTGCGCAAGCTGCATCACGATTACATGATGCATACCTTCGACGAGATGGCAGATTTCCCCAACGTGATCTTCGGCATCGCGTACCAGTACGCCGGGCCGCTTGCGTTCGAGCAGTTCTTCCAGGACACTGCTCGCGAGTGGGAGGCGGCGCATCCCGGCAAGCACATCCGCATCGCGCTCACTACCGGCAAGCAGACCACCGACGCCATCCTTGCCGATCCCGTTCGCTCCAAGCAGATCGCGATGGTCGACATGCGCTACTGGGAGTACGAACCCGATGGCACGCTCTTCGCTCCCAAAGCCGGCGAAAACCATGCCTTTCGCGAGCTGATCTCGCAGGCCTTTCCGGGCTACACCGATACGCCGCCCGCCACCACGCCGCAGATGGTCTACAAGGAGACCCGCGAGTACCGCGACAAATATCCCAACATCGCGCTGATGCCCATGGAAGAAGGCGCCGGGCCGATCCCGATCCTGATGGGCGGCGCGGCGTCGCAGTCCGCGCTGGTCGGCGGGCGCCCTCCTGTCCCCGCCACTCCGCAACAGGTCGCCTCAGCCATGTACCCCACGCGCAGCGCGACTGCGGTGCCTGCCGGTCCGCGTGGCAACGCGCAAGACCGCGTCATCGATCAATTCGTGCGTACCTACCTCGCGCGCGATCTGATGAAGATGTCTCCGAAGGATGGCTGGGTCGCCGCGCCGGATCGCACGTGGGTTCTTGCAGGCTCCGCCGCAGAACCTGTGCTCATCTATTCACTCTCGGGAGCGAACATCACATTGGCAGCCTCGCTGCCTGGAACCAGCTACAAGGCAATGTGGGTCGATCCGCATACCGGCGCTTCGCACGAGGTACAACTTGCTTCCACCGCGGCGCAAACCGCCATCACGAAGCCGGACGATAAAGACTGGCTGCTGCTGCTGACGCCACGAATCAAATAGGGGGTCGCCGCCATCCGTACCTTTTTGCGGACGGAGGAACCTACGATCACCGGCATTTCGCAGTGGCATCCTTCGCAATGAGGCACGCATCGTCGAGATACGTCACGCCGCCGAGCTGCTGATACTCGAGCAGCGTACTCACGCCGCCCGGCCCAGGCTGCGACCGCATCGTCTTCTGCGCCGGCGTGGACGCGGCAGCCTCGCCGCTCAGAGCCTCATCCAGCACACGGCCCTTCAGCGTGCCCGCTGAAGGCAGCTCAATGCCGAGAATGTGCGCCAGCGTCGGCGCAATATCGATGTTGCCCGCAGGCGCATGGTCCACGAATCCGGCTTTGAAATCCGGACCCATTGCGGCCATGTTGTTCCACGTCTGGTCGCGGCCGAAGCCGCCATGATTCCCCTGGCCCTCCTGCAGTGTCGTGTCGGCGACCTGTGCGCCGCTCTGCACGTCCCCCGCAATCTGGTCAAAGTGACGAAACGCCACCACGATTGCCGGTCGCGGCACCGCGCTATTGCCGACAAGGCCTATCGCGCTCATCGGAAGCGCGGCCGGACAGTCCGCCGGGGCGGAACAGAATTTGTCATCGACGAAGATTGCGGCTACGTAGTCTAACCGTGCCAGAGCCTCGATCGTCTGACGCACTAGTGCGCGGTCTCCGCTCGGGACATAGATCATGTCCGACCCGCCGTTCGCGGCGACGATCAGCTTTGCATCCGAGCCGTCGATTCGTTTCACGGCGTCGCCCAGCAACGCGCTGCCCGTCGAGGGGTGCTGCGCCGTCCCCCCGCCGATCGGAATCTCCGCATACACCGATGGACCTGTCGTCGCACGCACGGCGGGGTCGAACAGCCGCATGTGCTCGCGTGCCGCTAAGTCAATTGCGAGAAAGCCAGACGGCAGCGTCCCTTGCGGTTCCGGTTTCTCTTTGGCGTTGTCATAGGTCATCACCGCGGAGACCTCCGCGGTCTGCGTTCCATTGGCCGCGATTTCGCGCCGGCTGATGGTTGCGAACCCGTGATCCGACGTGACGAATACATCCGTATTTGCCTTCACTGCCGGATGCGCGTCCAGCCAGTCAAGCAGTTGCTGCAGGCAGTGGTCAGCATTCTGCAATCCCCACCGTACAGTCGGGCCGTTGATGCCCGGCTTCAGATTCTGGAGGCTGTCCCCCTCATTGTGCTGCGTCCCATCGGGATCCCGCGACCAGAACAGCACCGCGAAGGGCTTGTTTTCCGCGGCAAAGGCCGGGAGCAGCACCTTGGTCGTCAGGTCGGTGAACCATTGCTCCTGGACGCGGTTCGCATCGCGTGTGCCGGGCGTCTGCGCGTCGCCGCTAAAGCCGTTGTTCCATCGCGAGGTTTCGCTGAAACCGTTCGTGCGCAGGGGAGCTTCCCGAGGCAGTCCTGCCTGGTCCATCGCATCCGCAGTCTGCGGAGGCAATGGAACGCCGCCGGAGTGGCCGGTGGAGTCGTCAATGATGATCGCGCCCCCGCTGGTCAGCATTCCGGCCTGGTCCCAGGCGACACGGTCCATCTGCTGGATCGCCGTGGGGCCGATCTTGCCAATCGACGCGACGTTGAAGCCGGCATTGTGTGCGGACGAGAGCAGCGTCCGCTCCCCGAGATAGTTGCCATGGAAGGTTGAGTTCATGTCGGCGAGCAGTTCATCGTTTTCAAGGAACGGCACAATGGTTCCGCTGGTCGCTGCGATATCGGGTTTGGAGAGCCACACGCCGGGATAGAGCGTATTGCTGTAGTCTCCGGTATCGCCGAGGCCGTGTCCCGTCGCAATCGCCGAAGCGTTCGCGGTGGTGAAGGTCGGATAGACCGAGTGGCTGTTCTCGAAGTCGACGCCTGCAGTCCGCACCTTCATTAGCGCCGGAGTGTCCTGCACATTCACCGAGCCGCGCCGCAGCCCGTCGGCGACAAAGATGATGACGTTGTGCCTCTTCGGTTGAGCCAGAACCGGTAAAGCGCAAAGGCTTGCGCAAGCAGAGATCAGGAGGGCAGCGCGAGGCCTGTGATCGCGAAGGGAAAGCATGATGAAGGAAATTGTACGCAACGCCTGTAACGGCTGGGTAAGCTCGGGGGAATTCAGCCGCTTTTAAGTTTCGGGCCATTTCCGGGTAAATTGCGCGTGGCCTTCGCTGCAAAATCTTTTCGGGCGCCATAACTTTTTTCCGCTATGCTGGTCGCTACTTATTGAAACCGGGCCCCGACAAAATCCAGCTTCACGGGAAGAGGACATGAGCGCGAACCGTCGTGAGTTCCTTGAAACTGCCTTGTTCAGCGGAGCCCTGGCTCCTTTATTCGGTACGGTGCACGGAAGCCGCCTCTTCAAGGGGCTGATGGCCGCCGCGGCACAGCCTGCCGATAACGCTGCCGGCGCACATGACTCCGAGAAATTCTGGTCGAATTTCGGCATCGCGGCCAACGCAAAAGCCGGAGCGCCCGGCCCCACCGGCATTCGCGGTCGCGGCCTGTTCTCGAAAAAGCCGGCGGTGGACACCAGTGCCGGCGCCGTCGATCGCCAGATCGATTTCTTCCACTGGGACCCCACCGCAAAGCAGCTTCGCTTCGTCACCGAAGTTAACGAGAAAGAGCTGATGGACTACAAGGGAGACATCACGGCGAACATCGCCGTCAACGGTCTCCACATGGCGCAGGAGGACCGCGCACAGTTCCAGCAGTTGCAATCCGCGCAGTTGCGCATTGATGTTGTCCAGACCAAGTCGCTGATGCAGAACCTGCTCGACCCCATGTCATGGACCTCGCTCGCCGGCCTTTTCCCGGGCAACAAGAGCGGCCAGCTGCCGCCGATGCAGAACCTCGGCTTCAATCCAAGCGCGGGCGGCAGCTCGATGGCCTCCAAGCAGGTGATTCTGCCCGGCGGCTCCGGCCAGTGGGCCGTGAACCTCTCCATGGTGCATAAGGAGTCTACCTTCGGCACGGTGCTGCAGATGGTCTGCGGCGCTGCGGACAAGTTCGCGCCGATTGTCGGTCTGCCCGCGATCAGCGTTCAGGCCCTGCAGGGATTCAGCCAGCTCTATGGCGCGTTTGAGCAGCGCACCACGTTTCTGCTGAACAGCTTTCCGCAGCTCGCGTTCGCTACACAGCAGGCCCGCGCTGCTTCGGGCACGTCGGATGGGGCCAACCTTGTGGCCGGCGACTACATCCTCGTTCCCCACGCGCACACCGCCGAACTCACCGCCAAGCTCGACACGCTCGAAGTGCGGCAGGGATATCTGGTGCCGAAAGGCGCGCCGACCAACACGTCTATCTATGACATCGCATTGGGCGTCAAGCCGGACATCACCTATCTCTCCGCGAACATCGGCTTCAAACCGATCGACCCAGCGAGTCTTACTTAATTCCATCAAGCGGCGGTTGATACCAATCGGTCTTGCTTAAGGGCACGGCTTTAGCCGTGCCGTAAACAGCTACCAGGAAGATGCGGCTTTAGCCGCTGAGGTCATTTTTCGCAGCCACATCGCCATGAAATGCTTCCTCACAATCTGCACTGTTGCAGTTCTCGCCGCCGCAGTACCCGCCCAAACCAAACGCGCCCTCATCCTCGGCATCGACACCTACCAGCCCGCCGGGACCACTGCGCAACATGATCCCGGCTGCACTTATGGTCGCTGCGAACTCGGCAGCTTTGAGAATCTCCAGGGCGCCGTCAACGACGCGCAATCCATCGCCGACGTTCTCACCAGCCCCAAATTCGGTTTCCCGGCCTCGAACGTCATCCTGCTCACTAACCCGGCGCCGAAGCAGACGCGCTCCGGCGAAGTCGTTCTTCCCGCCGACCAGACCACCCACGACGGCATCCTTGCCGCGATGAAGAAATATCTCGTGGACGTTCCTCAGCCGGGAGACACGGTAGTCTTCTATGACGCGAGCCACGGCTCGCTGCGCGTCAACACCGCCGGCGAGAAGCTCACCGTCATGGGTGACGACGGCAAACTCGTCTACGTCGACTCCACGCTCGTGCCCTCCGACGCTTACAAGGGCGGCTACGACGTGCGCGACCGCGAGATGACGCGTATCTTCAACGCCGCACTGGACAAGGGCATTCATCTCACCGTCATCTTTGACAGCTGCCACTCCGGCGGCCTCACCCGCGGCCTCACGCCCGGCCGCACGCGATCACTACCCTACGATCCGCGCCCGGTGAACGACCCGCCCGACACGGCTGCCAACGGGCGGCGCGTGCCAGCGCCTGCCGAGCGAACTGACAACCCGGCTCTCGTTTTCTCAGCCGTGCAGCAGGACCAGGAGGCCAACGAAGCCGACCCTTCGCCTGGTAATCCCGAGTCGCACGGCGCCTTCACCGCCGCGCTCGTCGAAACGCTGCAAGTCCTGCCCGCTGACGCCTCCGCCTCGCTCGTCTACCAACGCGTCAAAGCGATGCTTGAGGGCAGCGGCTTCGCCAACCAGGAACCCGACCTCGATGCCGGCCCGGCGCGGCGTGCGCAGCCGCTCTTCGGCGGAGCCGTAGCCGCAGACTCCGGTAAAGTCCGAACCGCCGTGCTGAAGGTGAACAGCGACAGCGTCTGGCTTGACATCGGCACGCTCTCCGGCATCGGCCCCGGCAGCGAGTTCACCGCGCTCTCCACCAAACCCGGCGCAGCGCCCATGAAAGTGCGCATCGACGCCCCGCTCGGTGTCGCCCGCTCGGCCGCCAGCGTCATCAGCGCCGTGGGAGCGCAGCCACAGGTCGGCGATGTCTTCGAGCTCTCCAAACTCGTTCCCGCGCAGACCGCCGCGCTCAAGTTCTGGATCGGCCCAGCGCTTCCGGCCGCAGACATCGCCGCTGCAGTCGCGCAGATCAAAGCCTCCGGCATCGCCACCGTCTCCGATCCCGCCGAAGAGGCTTATACCGACATCCTCAGTTGGAACGGCTCTGCATGGACGCTGCGACATGCAGCCGACGGCAACGCGCCGGCCAGCCATTCCATCTTCAGCTTCGGAAAGAAGAGCGGCCCCGTCACTCTGGGGCCGCTACTCTCCTCCGCAGCGCTCAAGTCGCACCTCGCCGCGAACGCAAAGCTCTGGGCCAACCTGCCGCCGCCGCGCGAACTTGCCGGTGCAATCAAGCTCGCTGACCCCAACAGTTCCGCCCAACCCGCGGCTTCCATCGCCGACGCCGGCTACGTTCTCGCCGGCTCCATTGCCAAAGACGGTGCGAGATACACCTGGTTCCACAAGAACGAATACGCCGCCGTACCACATCCATCTTCAGACCACAGCCCCGGGTGTTCCGCGTCCTCGCCGTATCCGGTCCGCACGGACTGGGTCGCGACCGCCGATCCCTCCACCGCCGCCGCGACCTTGAATGACTACTCCCTCCGCCTAGCCAAGGTGCACGGGTGGCTGCAACTTGCAAACAACGCATCCGCAGGAGCCTCGGAAGCGAACTACTTTAAACTCACGCTGCTCCCGATGACCACACCCAATCCGGTCGACATCAACAGCGCCGTGCGCGAGAACGAGAAATACCGCCTCGCGCTCCAGGCGGGCACCGCAGTGAAGGACCCGCGCTGGGTTTACATCCTCGACATCGACTGCCACGGGAAGGGAAGCCTCATCTATCCCCTCAACTATTCCGAGAATCAGTACCCGTCCGAAGGCGACTCCGGCAACCTCGTCGTGCTGCGCCACGCGCCGACGCTCAAGGTGGGCCCGCCTTACGGCGTCGATACCATGATCCTGCTCTCCACCGCGCAGCCGCTGCCCGATCCTTCGGTTCTGAACTTCGACGGCGTTGCCCGCGGCGCTACGCGCGGAGCATCCAACCCGCTCCAGCAACTGCTCTCCGGCGCCAGCAGCGGATCGCGCGGCCTCTCCGCCGAGGTCGAAGTTCCCACCGACTGGGGCATCGAAACGCAATCGCTACGGAGCGTGCCGCAGGGTGCTCCGGGGAAATGACGGTCCGGCGGGAGCCCCCCCTCCCCCCTATCTAAATCCTAAAATCTTCTATCCACATGGGTTAAATGCGACCTGAATCGTAAAATCTTCTATTCAAATGGTTTAAGTTCGCCGTAAGTCCTAAAATCTTCTATTCAGAAGGCTTAAGCCGGAGAAGATGCTCCCGGTGCAGTAAGAAAGGTTTGACTAGAGGTCCGGATGATCGAATAAGGAACGCAGATTCCCTTCGGAAATGACAAACCCAAAAAGCTTCATCCGGCCGAGAGCGGGACTTGATCAGACATTCCTTAAGATAACCACGACAACTGAGGGACGATGGAGACGATAACGGCACAATCCAGTAGTGGGCCAGTTTGAAAAAAGATGACCTCAGGGCTAAAGCCCCAACCTCAAATTGGCCCACTTACGGCGTGGCTGAAGCCACGCCCTTTCAAAGCAGAATTGCAACTGAACCACTAGCCACAATCCAGCCGCGGTGGATTCGGCCTGCTTATTCTTTATTTTACCAACGATGTCAAGACGGAAGATCGCCTTGCGAATCCCGCGTCTCAGAATCGAGACCCGTTCGACTCCGCTCAGGGCAGGCTGGAGCACCCGGCAAATTCCCAGGAAAATCTACGGGAGGCTTAAGGAGAGCCTTCAACAGGAAGATGGGTCCTTCCTTTACCGTGCCATACACCATTCCCGCGATTCCGAAGATTTGGTAGTGGGTCAGTTTGAAAAAAGGTGACCTCAGGGGCTAAAGCCCCAACCTCAGATTGGCCCGCTTATGGCGTGGCTGAAGCCACGCCCTTTCAAAGCAGAATTCAAACTCGACCCGCTACCGATCGCCGCGCGAATCCCACGCCTCAGAAATCGAGACCCGTTCGACTCCGCTCAGGGCAGGCTGGGGCACCCGGCGCCTGGTCCTGAGCAAACGACACAATGCAATGCCGGGTCCCCTCGACTTCCGCCGCGAGGCCGCCTTCGGCTCCGGATGACAACGACAGGGACGAGCCTCGTTGATGCCCACCCAAGCGAAGCTCAGGAAATACTGGGATTCTGGAGCTTCGCGCCAGAATGACAAGCATCCGCAGGTATCGCCGCCTATTCCCAGTGCTGGTGGGCGTCGCCCTGCTGGCCAATGTCGATGACCAAGGTCTGGTAGTTGCAAGAATGCATCGCCGAAAGTTGATAGATCGGCTCCTTCATCAGCTTGTACGGGCCATCCTGCAGGGTGAACTGCAGCAATAGCGGTCCCTCGTCGGCTTTAAAGGTGCTGACTCCGTCGGCAATGGTCGATGTCTGGTCTAGCCCATTGGCCAGCAGCGTATAGGAATGGGACGCCGCGTGACGATAGCCATAGGTGATCTTCGTGTGCATCGCGCACGCGCCCGAACCCATTGGCTCTGCCTTTGCCGATGCGGTCTTGGTGAAGCCGCCCAAGTGCGCCGGCAGTGTGTCGCGCATTTGCTGTGCCAGGTGTTCGGTGGTCTTCCCGATCGGCTGCTTCTCGAAGTCGCTGGTTGGTGACGGCATGGAGACGCCATATCGCGCCGACCGGCCCGTCGCCGATGCCATCGCCATCGACTCGCCCTTTTGCACCCATGCGTTCTTCTCCTTCGTGGTTTCGGAGACCGTCCACGTGCTCTTCGTCACGCCGGTATGCGCGTCCAGCAGAGAAAGTTCGACGGTGATCGTCGCCGCGTTTTTGTCCACCAGCGTCGGCTTCAGCACCGGCACGAGCAGCAGATCCAATTCCGGACGGTCCTGCACGTACTCGGTCAGCCAACTGATATCGAGCGGCGTGTACACTCCGCCTGGGTTCAGCAGCACCGGAGTGAACTGGTTCGAGTTCAGGAGATCCTGATATGCGAACAGCGTCAGGTGCTGCACCAACGCGTCGCCAAACTCATCGCCGCCCGCGTCGAATGCCGGAGCAATCCCCAGCGCGATCTTTTGCGCCGGAGACGCAACCGCCAGTCCGAGAAACACAATTCCAACCGCCAGCCGATGGAGTCTCATTTTGCCGTTGCCGAAGTCTTCCTGATCTTCGCCTTTGCCGGAGCAGGCGCGGGTTCCGGTGTTGTGGCGGCCGCTACCGGGGCAGCAGCAGCCGCTGGAGCCGGCGCTGTATCCAACACCGACGCGATGACCTGTGGCCCGTTGAGCTGCGTTGACCCTCCCCCGCTCGCGGTGCGGATCGAGTCCACATTCTTCGTGGACACCACCTCAGCCGGCGGCAGATACCAGCTCGTGTCTCCTTGCAGCGTCAGGTAGTCGTAGAGGATGGCCATATTGGCCGGCAGCCTGCCGGCATGCTCGCGCTGGAAGAGCGCAACGTACGCCTCGATCTCCGTCTTGATCTCGGTCTTGTCGCCGTGTTCGCTGATCAGATGAAGTGCGTGCTCCAGGTGCGGATCGGGATACGCGCCGCGCGTGCCGTCGTACTGGATCGCCTTCATGAAGTGGTCTTCCGCCTCCTGGCGGTCCTGCGGCGTGCGCGCCGAGAGCGAGATGGCCTTACCAAGATAAAGCTGAGCGCGGGGATCGTCCGACCGCAGATCGACCGCCTGCTCCAGGTTGTCGCGCGCCATGGCGAACAGGTCATAGTCAATGGCGATGATGCCGTTGTCGCGCTGCAGCGCGGCCATAATCAGCGAAAAGTCTCCGCTCGATCCGGTCAGGCCGCCCGCCTTCAGCTTCGCCTCCCATGCCTCCTTCATGTTGCCGGAGAGCTGGTCCTGGATATGTGCGATGCGCGCCTTCATGCGCGATGGATTGGCTGCGAACGCCAAGCCGATGCGCGGATCGCGCGCTGCCTCCGTCTGCAGGCGCGCATAGGCCTTTGGGGCCTCGCGCACGTCGTAGCCCTGGTCGAGCATGTAGTGCAGCCCGGCCTCGTCGGCGTCGTTCTCATAGATGTCGTCCCAAGCCGTTACCGTGTCGTGATCGCGGAAGATCAGGTTCGAGCCGATCAGTCCGCCGGCCAGTCCCGCCAGGCCGCCGTTGACCGCGCCGTTGAATCCGCCAAACATGCCGCCCAGGCCGCCGGTGGCAAATGTAACCGCCGCAGTTGCGAGCGCGCGCTTCTCCTTGGTCTCCTTTTCCTTCTCCGCGTTCAGGGCGGGTTCAATCACGCCCATGCGCACGATCTGGTATTCGTGGTTGTTCTCCACGTGCGCGATCTCATGCCCCAGCACATAGGAGAGCTGCGCCTCGTTGTCCAGCATCGAGACCATGCCGGTTGAAACAAGGATGGTTCCCGTTGAGAGCGCCTCGGCTTTCGGCATCGGATCGAGAATCAGCTTGAAGGAGTAGGTGTTTGGAGAATCCTTCGGCACCAGCTTCTGCCCAATGTTGTTCAGGTACCGCTGCAGCATCGGGTTGTTGTACAGTTGGCCGTTGTGGCTTACGAAGGTCGTGTACTCAGGTCCCGTTGTATCCGTGAAGCGCGCGGTCGAGTTCAGCAGATACACATAGTCCATATCTGCCTTGCGCCGCGCAGCCCAGGCGTTCTCGATGGCGGCCTTGATCTCCGGCCGTTGTTCGATCTCGGCCATCTTCTTCCGGTCGTCGTCACTGAATTTTGGCGCGCGGTAGGAAAGCGGCATGGGAGCAGCGGCAGCGGGTTTGTCCGCGTTAGAATTGGCCTTCTGCGCGAAGGCAAAGGCGCTGGAGAGCGCCAGGACGGAGATGGCGAGAGAGAACGTGGCAGAAGTCCGCATAGCGAGACTCACCTTTTCAACAGAGATGGGAAGCGAAGGGATGGGCCGGGGGAGAGCTAAAGATTAGGCCTGCCTTGCGGCGAAGTAAAGAAAAAACTGCGCGTATACAGGCGTTTACATGCGTGTTTCCTGCTGTTTTCAACCATTGGGCCCTTTCCCGGACGAGCGCTTTTGGAAGTATGATCGTGCTGCTCGGGCAGCTCGCGTCTCTCTCTGTAGTAGCGCAAACCGTCTGTCAAAGGGCTCAGGAAGTTTTCTCATGCGAGCGAGGAAGTGATGATAGCGTCGTCTCGTAGCCGGTTCATTTGCCTGTTCGGTGCTGTGATGTTCTCGTTTGGCCTGGGCGCCAGCCAGCCCGCACCCGCCAATGAGCCGTGGCTGGAAGTGCCCCAGGCCAACCAGCCTCACATCGCGGTCGACAGCTCGACCGAGCTAGATGAGGCGCCCAACGCCGTCAAGCAGTTGATCTTTCACATCCCCGCCGCCGGCGGCGCTCCGAGCTACGGCACCATCCACACCAAGGTGAATACCGAAGCCGCAGATGTGGCCATGAAGAGTGCCAGCACGGAGGACGGCATTGCCCTGAACGTCGACCTTGCTGGAGCCGGCGGCTTTCCCATGCAGGCCGGCCGCAACTCGGTCGAGCTGGAATACCAGGACCGCTACGGCCGCCCAAAGTATTACAACTTCCTCCTCGACTTTTCCGGCGGCGTAGCTTCCGGGACTCCGCAGGGCAGGGGTTTTGAGGCGATCCCGACCAAGACGGCTCCGGAAAAGCGCGCCGGCAAGCTATTCGCCGTGGTCATCGGGATCTCGCATTACATGAAGAGCGAAGGCGGCGGCGGAATCAACGATCTTCAATTTGCCGATAAGGATGCCCAGTCGGTACTCGATTTCCTCAAGTCGCCCGCCGGCGGCAACGTGGCCGACGCGGACTCTCTGTTGCTGCTCAACGATCAGGCCACCACGGAGCAGGTGCGGCACGCGCTCTTCACCTTCCTGACCAAGCCGCAGGAGCAGGACACCGTCGTCATTTACATCGCGGGCCACGGCGCGCCGGACCCGCTCGACCCGCGCAATCTCTATCTGCTCACCGCGGACGCCAAGCCCGACGACATGGGCGGTACCGCCTTCCCCATGTGGCAGCTTCAGGATGTGTTCGACCGGGTGCTCAAGGCAAAGCGCGTCATCACCTTCGCCGACACCTGTCACAGCTATGGCTTCTCCGGCCTGCGCGCCGGGACCGGCCAGCGCCGTGCCAACAACCTCGTCAACCAGTACCTGCAGCGCTATGCCGCCAAGGGCCAGCGCGCGGTCATCACTGCCAGCGACATCAGCGAGTCATCGTTTGAAGACGTGAAGTGGGGCGGCGGCCATGGGGTTTTCACCTACTACCTAGTCCGCGGCCTGAAAGGCGAGGCTGATCGCAATCATGATGGCGTCGTTACCGCCGGCGAGATCTTCGCCTATCTGCAGGAATCGGTCCGCCAGGCCACCGCCGACAAGCAGAACCCGCGCGCCATGGTCGGCATCTCGAGCGGCATGACCGTCTCCAACGTCGGCCGTGCGGCCCACGCTACGGTCGATATCGAGAACACTCCGCTGGTTTACCTGAAGCGGTAGAGATTGCGTAAGCGACTCAGCGACTGCTTACAAGTCATTGTTGGGATGCAGTGGACGCGGCCTGTTTTGACTGCTGCGCCGCGTCTTTCGACTGTTGCTCCGCCTCCATGGCGGCCAGTAGCGGCGCGTCCGGCTCCTGCGTTCCCGTAGGCATGGTCTTGAGCACAGGAAGGTCGGCTTGAACCTGGGCGAGTAACTGCGGCTTGTCCTGGAGATACTTCGCTTTCGAGACGTCTGTGAAATACGATTCGAGGTCGCGCTTGATGCCGAATGGAATCGGGGCTTTTGGATCGGCCACCATGCGGTGCAGAAGATCGGCGTAAGCGTAATCCTCGAGCGGATACGTTCCGGGATAGACGTCATTGCCGGTATCCAGGTCCTCGTTCGGTATCTTGCCGGACTTGGTTGCCGCCGCCAGCGTCGCCCGCAGCGTGTCCGCAACGTGCAGCAGCGACTTCACGTAGTCCTGCTCGGCGACGTCGTTCGGCGGGTGCAGCTTCAGGTCGCTCAGCGCGCCCACCTTTGGCAGGATCACGATGATTGCGGCCATGATGTGCGTGCCGAATCCGGGATGCGTTTCGTACAGATCCCACTTCTCGTTTTTGGCGAGCTGCGCGATCTGCTGATTGAGCTCATCGATGTCCGGTCCGGTTGCATCGGTCGGCATGTGCTTGCGGTAGAGAATTGTTTCTGCATACGCGACGCTGGGCAGCAGCTTGCGAACGGAGAAGCGGTAGCCCTTCATCGAGGGGCGATGCTGATGCATCAGCGTGGTGAGCGGTATGCCGTAGGTCTGATAGAAGGCCTTGGCCAGCAGCGGCACCGGAACCTCGAAGCCGACGTGGTTCAGGTAGCGTTCGGGCGCGAGGCGGTGCTGCACAATGTCGTTCACATCGAAGGCGAACTCTGCCCGGACGTGCTGGTGCGGTCCTTCCGCGTAGTTCACATTGGGGCCGAACTTCGCGGCCAGAGCCGGAAATTCCTTCGCGACCGCTTTGTTGACCGCCTCGGGATGTCCGATGGTATCGCCGTAGTAGTGCGACAGGGCGCCGATGGCAAAGGCCGTCTCATTCGCGTTCTTTGCGTTGCGGAAGAGCGAGCGAATGAAGTCGCCGGTGCGAACGTAGTGCAACAGATCGCTGAAGAACTGGTTGCCGAAGGGGTAATAACCCATGTCCTGGATCACGCACCCGCCATAGGCATATGCGCGCGCTTCGCGCAGTTGCGCGGGCGTCAGCGTGGGATAACGCTGCAGAAGCAACGGCCGGATCGAATCCCACCAGAGGAGGTCAATCAGCGCTTCATGGGTGAGCACGGAATATGCACCTGCAGGCCGCGAGCCAGCCAGCAGGAAGAGAACGAGAACCAGCGAGCCGATCCATCTGCGCCGAAATGCGAACCACTTGCGTCGAGGTTCCAACCACGTTCTCCCGTGCGAATTGGCTGGAGGTTCCACAGCGCCACGTTCGCCTGCTGCACTTCCTTGAGATGCAGAATTGGTTGCACGCGTGCGCGGCGTTTGCGTGGCGATTCACCGATGGCTCTTCGGGGGGAACGGCCCTCGCTACAAGCGGCAGATCAGCAACTCGCGCTCATAAATCATCTCCGCGGGCAGGTGGTCGTGAAGGTCGATGAAGAGCTCTTCGTGGCTGATGACCTCGCGCTTCCACGCCGCGGGATCGACCTGCTGGAGCTGGTCGAACGTCGCGCGCAGTTCGGGCTCGGGGGTATTGAGTCCCGTCCACTGGATGTCCTCAAAGTAAGGTGTCCAGCCGATCGGCGTCTCTTTGCCCTGTGCGCGGCCGCGCACGCGATCCACAATCCACTTCAGCACGCGCATGTTCTGCGCGAAGCCAGGCCAGAGGAATTTGCCGCTCTCATCCTTGCGGAACCAGTTGACGTGAAAGATCCGCGGCGTGGACGACAGGGAGCGTTGCATCTTGATCCAATGCCGGAAATAGTCGCCCATGTGGTAGCCGCAGAAGGGAAGCATGGCCATGGGGTCGCGACGGATTTTGCCCACGGCGGACGTCGCCGCAGCCGTTGTCTCCGAGCCCATGGTCGCGCCGGCGTATACGCCGCTCGACCAGTTGAATGCCTGGTAGACCAACGGGATGGTCGATGCGCGGCGTCCGCCGAAGATGATGGCCGCGATCGGCACACCATCCGGATTTTCCCAATCCGGATCGATCGAAGGGCATTGGGCCGCAGGCGCGGTAAAGCGGCCATTGGGATGCGAAGCGGGCCGCTTCTTCTCGCCCACCTGGTCTTTTGCAAACCATGGATCGCCGCGCCAATCGATCAGCCTCTCCGGGACTTCATCCGTCATGCCCTCCCACCAGACGCCCCCGTCGGGTTTGCCGTCCTTGCCTACGGTGAGCGCGACGTTGGTGAAGATAGTGTTCTTCTTGAGCGTCGCCATGGCATTCGGGTTCGTCTTCGCGCTGGTGCCCGGAGCGACGCCGAAGAAGCCGGCTTCGGGATTGATCGCGCGCAGCTGGCCTGTCGCGTCGGGCTTGATCCATGCAATGTCGTCGCCGACGGTGTGAATCTTCCAGCCTTCGAATCCTTTCGGCGGGATCATCATTGCGAAGTTGGTCTTGCCGCAGGCAGACGGAAACGCGGCCGCAACGTAGGTCTTCTCCGTCTTGCCTTGCGTGTCGGCAGGCGATTCCACGCCCAGGATCAGCATGTGCTCGGCCATCCAGCCTTCGTCGCGCGCGATGTTGGAGGCAATGCGCAGCGCGAAGCACTTCTTGCCCAGCAGCGCGTTGCCGCCATAGCCCGAACCGTAAGACCAGATCTCGCGCGTCTCCGGAAAGTGCACGATGTACTTTTCGTCGTTACACGGCCAGGGAACGTCCTTCTGCCCAGGCTCCAGCGGCGCGCCGACCGAATGCATGCAGGGCACGACGCGCTTGACGTCCTTGTCGATCTCGGCGAAGACAGGCTTGCCGATGCGCGCCATGATGCGCATGTTCACGACCGCGTAGGCTGAATCCGTGAGCTGAACGCCGATCTGCGACATCGGTCCGCCGACGGGGCCCATGGAGAAGGGCATGACGTACATGGTGCGTCCGCGCATACAGCCGCGGAAGAGCTGCTTGAGCTTGCGGCGCATCTCGCGGGGCTCAACCCAGTTGTTGGTCGGTCCGGCGTTGTCTTTGGAGAGCGAGCAGATGAAGGTGCGGTCCTCCACGCGGGCGACGTCGTTGGGCGAGGACCGCGCATAGAAGCAACCAGGCCATTTCTCTTCATCGAGCGGGAGGAAAGTGCCCGCTTCGGTCAGCAGGTCGCACAGACGCTCATATTCCGCTTGAGATCCGTCGACCCAGTGGATCGATGCGGGCTGGGTCAGCTCGGCCATCTTCTCCACCCAGCGGATGAGGTGCTTGTTGGTCGTGGGCGGCTTCACAGGGCGGGAGATGCGCTTGGTCGTCATGTGTACTTCCAATCTCTTGCTCCCGGATAGGAGGTGTCAAATTGCAGGATTGACGTAGGCTGCTATTTCGTCCCGCTTTTTCCTCGCCAGTCCGCACAGATGCAGGTACTGGTCAGACCTGACGGAGAATTAAAATAGCCATATGCCCGCTGAGTTCACCCACCTGCATCTGCATACGGACTATTCGCTGCTGGACGGCGCCTGCGATGTCGATAAATTGGTCGCCCACGTTGCGGCGCTGGGACAGAAGTCCGTGGCGATGACGGACCACGGCAATATCTATGGCGCCGTGCACTTTTTCAATTCTGCGAAAGAGAAGGGCATCAAGCCGATCCTCGGTTGCGAGCTCTACATCTGCAAGGAAGAGGACCATCGCGCCGCGCCGAATCCCGACTTGAAGTACAACCACCTGCTGGTGCTGGCGGAGAATGAAGAGGGCTACCGCAATCTGGTACGGTTAACGTCCGAGGCAGCGCTGCATGGCTTCTATCGCAAGCCGCGCGTGAGCAAGGCATTTCTGGCGAAGCACTCCGCCGGGCTGATCGGCTTTTCGGGCTGCCTTGCCGGCGAGGTCGCCGAGCATATCATGGGCGGCCATTACGACAGGGCGAAGCAGATTGCCGGCGAGTATCAAGACCTCTTCGGCAAGGGGAACTTCTTCCTCGAGATTCAGGATCACCAGCTCGAGCCGGACAAGGGCGTCTGCGATGCGATGTTCCGCATGGAGAAGGAACTTCAGATTCCGCTGATCGCGACCAATGACTCGCACTACATCTCCGCCGACGACAGCCGTGCGCACGAGATTCTGCTGTGCGTGCAGACCGCGGGATCGATGAACGATCCGAAGCGATTCAAGTTCGACACCAACGAGTTCTACATCAAGTCCGCCGAAGAGATGGCGCGGCTGTTTGCGCATGCGCCGCACGTGGTGAGCGGTACGATGCAGTTTCCTGAGCGCTGCAACCTGAAGCTGAGCAAAGTAGACAATCCGTTCCCGGCATTTCCCGTTCCCGAGGGCGAGACGCTGGACAGCTACTTCGAGCAGGTGTGCCGCGAAGGGCTGAAGAAACGCCTGGCAACCGCGATCGAGCATCTGCGCGCCAATGGCCTGCTGAAGAAGACCATTCCGGATTACGAGGCGCGGCTGCAGCGCGAGATCGACTGCATCAAGCAGATGAAGTTCCCGGGCTACTTCATGATTGTGTGGGATTTTATCCGTTTTGCGAAAGAGCAGGGCATCCCTGTTGGTCCTGGTCGTGGTTCGGCGGCAGGTTCGCTGGTGGCGTACTGCATGGAGATCACGGACATCGATCCGCTGCAGAATGAGCTGCTGTTTGAACGGTTTCTCAACCCCGAGCGCGTTTCGATGCCCGATATCGACATCGACTTCTGCATGAACCGCCGCGGCGAGGTGATCGAGTACGTCCAGCAGAAGTATGGCCGCGACCAGGTGGCGCAGATCATCACCTTCAATACCATGGCCGCGAAGGCCGCGGTAAAGGACGTAGGCCGCGCACTGGATATGCCGTACGGCGAAGTCGACCGCATCGCAAAGCTGATCCCCGCGACGATCGGCATCACCATCCAGCAGGCGCTGAAGGATTCGCCGCCATTGGCTGCGGCGTACGAAGACCCGAAGATTCGCGAGCTGGTGGATGCGGCCGTGCGCCTGGAAGGGCTGGTTCGCGGCGCGGGCGTGCATGCCGCCGGGGTGGTGATTGCGCCGAAGCCGCTGGCGGAACTGGTTCCAGTGACACGGACAAAAGACGAGGCAATCGTCACGTCATACGATATGAAGTCGGTCGAGAAGATGGGCCTGCTGAAGATGGACTTCCTCGGCCTGACGACGCTGACGGTCATCGACGACACGCTGAAGCTCATCCGGTCCACCAAGGGCCTTGCGCTCGATCTCGCGACGATCCCGCTGGACGATGCGCACACGTATGAGCAGGTCTTCCATCGCGCGCTGACGTCCGGCGTATTTCAGTTTGAGTCCGGCGGCATGCGCGATGTGCTGCGGCGCTATAAGCCGACCACCGTCGAGGACCTCACGGCTCTGAATGCGCTGTACCGGCCTGGCCCGATCCAGGGCGGCATGATCGATGACTTCATCGAGCGCAAGTGGGGACGCAGGCCGGTGGAGTATCTGCTGCCGGAGCTGGAGCCGCTGCTGAAGGAGACGCTCGGCGTCATCGTCTACCAGGAGCAGGTGATGCAGATTTCCGCGACGGTTGCCGGGTACTCGCTGGGCGAAGCCGACCTGCTGCGTCGCGCCATGGGCAAGAAGGATCCCGCCGAGATGGCCAAGCAGCGCGACCGGTTTATGACCGGCGCTGCGGCGAAGAAGTTTCCCAAGGACACCGCCGGCCGGTTGTTTGACCTCATGGAGCAGTTCGCCGGCTACGGCTTCAACAAGTCGCACTCGGCGGCGTACGCGCTGCTCGCGTATCACACGGCGTGGCTGAAGACGCACTATCCGGTTGAGTTCATGGCCGCGCTGCTGACCAGTGAAACGTCGAAGCCGGAGAATGTAGTGAAGTACATCTCGGAGTGCCGCGAGATGAACATTCCTGTGGTTCCGCCCAACGTGCAGGCTTCGGATGCGAACTTTACGCCGGTGAAGACGGCGACAGGCGAGGCGATCGGGTTTGGCCTGGCGGCGATCAAGAACGTTGGCCACAATGCGATTGTGTCCGTGCTGGGCGCTCGCGAGGCGCTGAAGGCTGAAGGGCGTGCCGGCTTCGCAAGCCTGTGGGAGTTCTGCGAGAAGGTGGACCTGCGCCTGCTGAACAAGCGCGTGCTGGAGTCGCTGATCAAGGCCGGAGCGATGGATGCCTTCGGGCCGCGCGGTCAGGTCTTTGCCGCGCTGGACAAGGCGATGGAGCGAGCGCAGAAATCGCAGAAGGACCTGGCCGCGGGGCAGCATGGACTCTTCGGCATCTTCGATGCAGACGAGCCTGCTGCCCGCGCACAAACGGAAGCGCTGCCGCCCGCGCCGGACTGGGACGAGCACACGCGCCTGCAGAATGAGAAGGAGGTGCTTGGCTTCTTCGTCTCAGGCCATCCGCTGGATAAGTACCGCGAGAAGTTGCGCAACCTGAAGGTCGTCGATACGGCAACCGCGTGCGAGATGAAGCCCGAGCCGCAGGTCTTCCGGCGCAATGGCGGTGAGCCGCCGAACGAGATCCAGATCGCCGGCGTTATCACTGGCCTCAAAGTGGCGAAGTCGAAGCGCTCGGGCGAGATGTACGCGCAGGCAACTCTTGAGGACACGGTGGGAAAGATCGAACTCATCGCATTTTCCTCCGCGTACCAGAAGCTGGCGGAGAAGCTGAAGATCGAGGTGCCGGTGCTGGTACGCGGCTCACTGCGCGGCGAGGAAGAGTCCGCGCCGAAGCTGTCGCTCTCGAACATTCAGGCGCTGGAAGATGTGCCAATCAAGTTTCCCGAAGCGCTACGCATCAAGGTGCCGCTGCACAGTTCGGACGCGGCGTTGCTGGAGAAGCTGCAGGCTGTCTTTGCTGGCGCGCCGGGCAAAGGCAAGCTGCTGCTTGATCTGGAGGAGCCGGGCGAGTTCTGTGCGGTGCTGGAGCCGCAGGGCGTCGGTGTGAGTGCGGATCGGCTTTTTATCGACCGCGTGGAGGAGCTGGTGGGGCGGGGCGCGGTGAGAGTGATCGGCTAACTATTTCCACGCCTTCGCTACATCGCTCTTCTTGTTCTTCGGCGGCGGGAGCATGTGGATGTATGCGGGTGCATTGCGATCGACGGTGAGGATGCCGTCCTTCTCATGCAGTTCGGTTACGTGCAGCACGGAGCGGCGCTGCCAGGTCGGGTCGTCAGGCTTTGCGTCTTCGCCGCGCTGCTGCGTGAAGTAGAACAGCCACGCGCGACCGCTCGCGTCAACAACCACATCGGGATGATTGCCCATCGCGCGGTCGGTGGGCTGTGTGCCCGGTTCGCGCAGGAGGTTGTCGGGCTGGCGTGTCCAGGTGGTGAGATCGTCGGAGCGAAATACGCCTAGTCCCGCCCAGGAATCATTGATCAGCCAGTATGAGCCGTGCCACTGGAAAACGACAGGCCCTTCGCCGCGCGTCTTGATTGCGATGCCTTTGGCGGTCCAGTGTTCAAGGTCCGCTGAGTCCGAGTAGTAAATCTTCGAGCCGTCGCGCTCGTTCTTGTACCAGAGCCGCCATGTGCCATCGGGCAGGCGAAAGACGCAGGCGTCGATGGTGCGGTCGGAGGGCAGGTCGAGGTAGCCTTTTGCCGTCCAGTGCAGAAGGTCCTTGCTGGTGAGGTGCTCAATGTGGCGGGGCGCGTTCCAGTCGCTGAAGGTGCCGGGCACGACCGTAAGGAACATGTGGTATGTGCCGTCCACATCGATCACCTCGGGAGCCCAGAGCGTGTAGTCGGGCTTCTCCAGCGGAATGTCGGCTTCGCTTACATAGTTCCAGTGCGCGCCGCCGTCGCGCGACTCCGCAATGCCAATGTGCGTTCCGTGGACCCAGCGCACGCCGTTGGTGTCGGCGATGTCGGCGCGGCGGTTGGTGTAGAACATCCACCAGACCTTTCGCGCGCGGTTCCAGACGACGACCGGATCGGCGGCGCCATCGTGGACGGGATCGCGATAGAGAGGCACTGCCGCGGGAACAGCATGGTTGCCGAGCTGAGGCTTCTGTGCGTCGAGCATCCTTGCAGACCCAACAGATGCAACAAGGCCAGCCAGCGCAGAGAACACCAGCAAACGCGCAGTACGCAGATTCAGAACTCGCAAGGAACCCTCCGATCCGACCAGCGTCAGTTTAGCTGACAGACTGTGCGGAAACGGCTTGAGCTATTCTGCGTGCGAGAAGTGAAGTGTAGTCACGAACTGGACTGCCAGCGTGTTGTTTGCCTTATGCGTCCCGAGGCTGAAGTGGTCGTACTCGTAGTTCACCTTCAGCAGTTCGTTCCGGCCCGGGCGGTAGCCGGCCGCGGTTTCCAGGCGCTCCGCGTTGCCGGAGGCGTTGGCGCTGGAGTAACCCAGCCGCGCCGCGGCATACCAGCGGGGACCGAGGGAGCGCTTCACTTCGCCATATCCGGCCTGTTCGCGGAAGTCAGGAATGGCGGTGTAGGTCATCACGAACTGCTGCCACTCGCCCTGCACGTTCCAGTGCCCGCGCGCCCACTGCCCATCGAAACCAAACGCATGGGCGGGCAGCGTGTTGGGATTGGCTTCGCCGCGGAAGAAATATTTGAAGTGGCGGTCGAGATAGGGGCCGCGATAGGCAGACATGCCCAGACGGAATCCCTGGCGGATGGTGTAGCCGCCGCCACCGGCCCAGTTGCCGTACTGGTCATGCGCAAAGATGCTGCGCGGATTTGCGGGCGACGAGTTGGCAATCTGCAAGCGGCCATCGAAGCGGCCGCGGGTCGCGTCGATCTCTGCCGCGGCGAGTCCCTGCGCGGAGACTGCGCCGTAGTAGCCATACTGCACGGGCATTCCCGCGACGGGATTGGTGAGGTCGTCGTAGCGCAGCAGGAACGATCCGAAGGTGGAGGTCATCTGGCCGGCACGCACCATTAGCGAACCTTTGTCCGACACGCGCGTGTAATTCAGGCTGGCCTGCAGGAGATAGCCCTTCACGCCATAGCTCTGCATCGTGAAGGTCTCATAAAAGTACGGATGGCTGATGGCCTGCCATGCACCGGTGACGGTCCAGTGATCGCTGAACTTCAGCGTGGGATAGAAAACGGCGCGAAAACCGGCTGCTCCGGCGGAACCGTATCGAGGAGACTGCGTGAGCGTGCTTGAGGTCAGCGATTCGCCGCTGAGGGTCGCGCGCAGATCGGCGCCGCGATCCGCTTCCTGTGCGCGGCTTTGTGTACAGATTGAGAGTGCAAGGCAGATCGTCGCTGCGATCTTTACCATACGGCCTCCCACTCTTCCCAGGGCTCGCGTACATGCGTGGGCGCAGCTTCGCGGCGGATGGAGAGAAGATGGCGCGGGAGACGCCCGAAGAGTTCCACGATCTGTGGATCGAACTGTGTGCCGGCGTATTCACGCAGTATCTCGATCGCGCGTTCGTGAGTCAGGCCGCGCCGATATGAGCGGTCCGATGTCATCGCGTCATAGGCATCCGCGACATGGATGATGCGCGCGTCGATCGGCGTTTCGTCGCCTTTCTGGCCCGTTGGATAGCCGCTGCCGTCCCAGTTTTCGTGGTGCAGTTCCACCGCGCCCAGATACGGCGCCAGGCCACGCACGCCCTCGAGAATCCGTCGCCCGATGACGGGATGTTCCTTTACCTGCGCGAACTCTTCGTCCGTCAATCGTCCGGATTTCTGGAGCACGGAATCCGCCACGCCGATCTTTCCGATGTCGTGCAGCAGCGCGCCCACGCGGATTCGTTCCACATCCGCCGCATTCAGACGCAGGGCAAGAGCGGTGATGCGGGAGAAGTCGCTGACGCGGCGGCTATGGCCCGCAGTGTAGCGGTCGCGCGCATCCAGTGCGCTGGCCAGCGAACCGACGAACTCAACGTAGGCGGACTGCAGAGTTTCCTGAGCAACACGCACAGAAACGGCAGCGCGGTTGTAGTTCCTAACCAGTTCGCGGATTTCCCGGATGGAAGAGAGTTCGTCCTGAAATTCCGGCAGCTGTCCGGTCTCGGCATTCTCATGCAAATGCGAAACCATTGCCGCGATGGGGCGAACAATGGAGCGCGAGGAAAGGATGCTGCAGAGCAGCGTGATCACCAGCGATCCCAATCCGACGACGAGGAACAGGTGGTGCAGCGTCGATTGCACGGGAGCGATGGCTGCGTCAACGTTGACCAGACTGCGCAACTCGAAGCCGTCACCGGCCAGCCCGTTCTGCATGGGGAGCGAAATCCAGTTAGCGCTGCCGAGACGGAGATTGCACTCGGCTCCGGGCGCGCATCCGGCGATGGCTCGGTTGAGGTCCGCAGGCGCTTCGCCGGGAATGTTGGATGATATTGTCCGGCCTTTATAGGAGAGGACCGCTGGGGTAGGGAACTGTGCGAGGTCGAAATAAGCGCCTACCGAGAGTGAACCGATATTCTCTTCATTCTGGTCGATGGGTACCGAGGCTACCTGCAGCACGCGCCCATCAATGGAGATCAGCCCTCGTGCCCCACCCTGGAGCTGCGCAACCGGCACAGGCACCAGTTCACTCGTCTTGCCGCCATCCGTCTGCCGGAGCACTGCCGCGAGCGGAGCGCCGTTCGGGCCCGACTCCAACAGGAAGTCAAATCCCATTCGCTGACCTAGTTCGCGTAACTGGTCTTCCACGGTCCTGCGCGCGTTGCCGCTGCTGGAGTTGGAGACAAGAAGCTGCAGGCCATCTTTGAGAGCCGGATTTTCACCGGCTACCTTCAGAAAGCGGCTGTCCTGCAACTCGCTGCGTGCGCTGATCTCAGCGATGGCGCGCTGGTTCTGTTGCAGCGAGGTCCGGAGACCGTCGCGCACCGTCATCTGGACAAAGCGCTGGATCATCCAGAATCCCCCGCTGAGCAGCAGCGCGAAGGGAAGGAAGCAGATCAGGAACGCACGAGTGCGGAAACGCAATCGTCACCTGCCTTCCGACATGTCCATCGCTCCGGTCTGCGCGATGGTTTTGTCGTCGGTGTCGATTGGAATAAAGAAATCAGCAGAGGCATTGTGGTCCGCACCCACGACGATCTGCTTGCGGAAGAATCCGGCCGCCTTGTGCCATGCGACCAGTGTGTAGGTGCCTGGGGGCACGCCCGTGATGTGATACTGCCCCGATGTGTCCGGACGCGCGTACCAGCGGTTCGGCGTCACCACGATGGTCGCCTCCATGTTCGGGTGCAGCCTGCAATAGACGAAGACCAGCCCCGGCTTGGGGAAGCTGACGGTGCGTGTCTGTCCCTTGTCGTAGGTGCCAAGGTCAAAGCTTCTCGGCTTCGACAGCGAGAAGACATTGTGGAAGATCGGGTCCGCATTGGGGAATGAGACGGTGGACCCGACAGGTACAACCAGCAGGTCTGGAGTGAACCTCCGGTCGATCTGTTCCATCGTGAATACGGGGGATTTTCCGGGTTTCCCCGGCGAGCTCAGCGGGGTACCCTCGAGATAGACGACGACATGCGCCAGCTCATAAGCGACCGGGTCCTGTCCCGCGTCCTTGCCCAACGAAACCACAGTGCCCCGCTGATAAATCGAAACCGGGGCGGTCACGTTACGTTTCGTCAGCCGCTTTTTGATGGTGATGGTGCCGTTGATGTCCTGAGCATGGGAGGCGCCGGCAAATACGGCAATCGCGATCAGTACCTGCAACGTCTTCATAAAGCTTCTCCGTTTGCAGGCTAGCAACCGAGGGCGCGAATCTCTGTACCACTGTCGGGTTATAGTGGGTGCTTTCGGTGTTGCGAACTGACGCTCGCTCTTGCAGAAGAGGCGTAAGCAGACGTGGAGGGCGGCGTCTAAGCGACGGCCTACCGCTCTTCGATACAATGGTGCGGATGGCAGAACAGGACGCAGGCACATTGGAGGCCGCAGGCGGGCAACCCGAGGCCTGGCGAAGGACAGAGTTGGCGCGTCATCCTGAGCGCCCGTATCCAATGGACTTCATCGACGCGTTGTTTACGAAATTCAGTGAAATCCATGGTGACCGCCGTTTCGCCGACGACCCGGCGATGACCTGCGGCATGGCGGACTTCCACGGCCGCCCGGTGATGGTCGTTGCGAACCTCAAAGGCCGCACCCTGAAGGAACGCGTGGAACGCAAGTTCGGCTCGCCGGACCCCGAAGGTTATCGCAAGGCGCTGCGTGCGATGGAAATCGCTGAAAAGTTCAACCGGCCGGTGTTTACGTTTCTGGACCTTGCAGGCGCCAACCCGGGCATCGGGGCTGAAGAGCGGGGCCAGGGCGAGGCGATCGCGCGCAATCTGATCGAGATGGCGCGGCTGCGCGTTCCCACGATTGCAACGGTCACGGGCGAAGGCGGTTCAGGCGGGGCGCTGGCGCTGGCGGTCGCAGACCGCGTGCTGATGCTGGAGAACGCGATCTATACCGTTATTTCGCCCGAGGGCTGCGCGTCCATCATGTGGAAGGATGCGGCGAAGAAGCAGCAGGCGGCGGCTGCGTTGCAATATACGGCAGAGGGCGCGCTAAAGCTCGGATGCGTGGACGATGTGCTGCGCGAACCGGAAGGGGGCAGCCAAAGCGATCCCTCGAGCGCGATGCAGATGGTGGACGAGCGATTGCAGTTCCACCTCGCGGAGATCGAGGCAAAGCCGCTCGACGAACTGCTGAAGGAACGCTACGCTAAGTTCCGCAACATCGCGCAGTGCTACACCACGGAAGCGTCTCACTGATGCGATGGAGACCTTCGCTGATGAGCACCGCGGTCCACACACATGGGATTGCACGAATAGCGCCAACCGCTACCAGCGAGTGAAGGCCGTCTCTCTTGCAGCCATCTGATGCGAACAGCACCGGCTTCCCACCGCCTCCGCGCCCGGCGCACGATGCTTCGCGCGCTGGGCGGCTGGCGCTCTTTGCGGCTGCCATGGTGTGGTATGTGTGTGCGCAGGCGGTTGCCACAAGCGCGTCCAATGGCCTGGCATTGCGATTTGAATTCACGGATGGGGAACCCCTGCTGAGCGCCGTGCTGCTGTTGTTTCTTGTGATTGTCGGCATTGGGGCTCTGCGCATCATCGACCGTCGCCGCGGACCCTTGCGCGATGTGCTGGGCCTGCCGGTGCGCACGACCTCCGGTGAGGAGTGGGCAATGGGCGCGGCGGCGGGGTGGGGGATTGCGATCGCATCCGTGGTGCCGTTGGCGTTGGCGCATGCGCTCAATATCCAGATATGGAACGCGCCGCACGCCTATTACCTGCTGATGCTCAGCCTCGCGACACTAGCAGTGCTGACCTTGGCGCACACGGTCATCATCTTCGGCTACGCCCTCCCGCGTCTGATCGAAGCTACTGGTCCGGCACGCGCAACGCTGATTCTGATTGGCATCGTCGCGATCTATGCCGCGTTGTTCCCGGTTTCCTATGACACACCGCAAGGCACGCGCCTGATGGCGGAGATGCTCGCCACATTGTTGCTCGGTCTTTGCTGGCTGCGCACCCACGCTGTATGGATGGCATGGGGACTGCACTTTGGATGGGCGATTTCTATCGGCGTGCTCTTTGGTCTGCCGCTTGGTGGCAACATTTCTTTCGGGTCGGTCGTCGATACGCGCGCGATCGGGCCGCTGTGGCTCACCGGCGGATCGTATGGCCCAGCTGCTGCGGTATTCACGGTAGTCGTGCTTCTCGCGTCCATTCCGGTCCTGGTGCGCATCACCGCAGACTACGCATGGGACTACACTCATGCGCCGATTGTCGCGGGAGGGTACGACGTGACTGTCGATCCACCCGCTGCACACGTCGCGATGGAGCAACAGTCTGCCGCCGCGCAGCCCGCACTGGTGCAAATACAGCCAGTGGCTTCCTCATCGCCCGGTGCGGACCAAATACCCAAGTAAGCGCCGCGTGTTTGTCATTTGTTTGTCACGCGGGTTGCGGATTATGTCTAGATTCATGCCCCTGATTGACGCGTATCCCTCGATCCCCGCCAGCGGAATTCGCCGGATTCTTACCGACCGGGCCGCTGGAGCAGCGGCCGCAGGGATTTGCGTCGCGCGAAAACGCCATCGGCCGCCAACTTGAAAAACGCGCAGGGAAGGCGCAAGATTTTCAATACGCGGGGTGCCGTTCATGGCGTTTCGTTGGGGCACAAACGAGAAAGCCTTCTGGAGGGCGTGGGAATTTGCCGCGGCCGCTGCCGTCGTATTGGCCGGCGCAGCTGCGACCCTAAGGGCGCAAGTCTTCGTGGTCGGCGAAAAGACTGCGATGGCCGATGTCTCCAATGATTTTCATCCCACGCGCGTCGAGCTTCCTGCCGTCGCGATGACGGAGCGGGGTCGCCTGGATCTCGTCCGCAACCTGGAGGATGAACAGGGCTTTGCCCATAGACCGCTGCCGCTCGCTACCGAGGTGACGCTGATCGCCAACGGCAATATGACTCCGGGCGGCGACGAGTATAAGCAGCTGCTCTACAAGAAGGGCGAGTTTGCGAATGTTGGTGACCGCGTGGCGATCACGAAGGTCACGGTAAAGCCGGACCGCATTATTCTGGACCTGGACGGTGGCCCGCACCTGAAGCACCGCTTCCTTCGTCACATCCAGATCAACGATATGAATGTGGTGCCCGATGACGGCGCTCAGGTAACCGGCTGCCGACTGACGCTGGTTTTTGAAGGCGGAGTGCCGGAGATCAGCGCGCCCGAGGTGAAGGCGCTTCTGGACCCCATTATCGATTTCAGCGTGAAGACTTCCGAAGAAGCCTACGCCGACTCCCTGCCGTCGTTTCTTAAGGACGCGATCGCGCAGCACGACGTTCTGGTGGGCATGAACCGCCGTATGGTCCTGGCCGCGATGGGGCAGCCGCAGTCCAAGGTGCGCGAATTGATACCGGGCTCACAGACCCGTCACTATGAGGAGTGGATTTACGGTCACGTTCCGCAGACGGTGTATTTTGTCCGTCTGGTAGGAGATAGCGTGACTCAGGTGCGCGTCGCCGCTCTGGGCCAGCCGATCGCGGTTCACACGCAGAATGAGATGCAGGGCTACATCGATCCTGAAAGCGTGCACGAGATCGCTGAGGGCGATACGCCGCTGCAGAGCGACGACGGCGACACCAGCGGCAAGGGTCCACCATCCATCCTCAATCCCGGTGAGAGTGCGCCGGGCAGCACACGGCGCGTCCTGCTGCCGACCACCCCGGTCGGACAGGATAAGAACGCCCACGCAGGCGATCCGAGCGCATCCGGTACCGCGCCCGGATCCGGCGCACCCGCGAATCCGGTCGAGCCACCGCCACCTCCGGCACCTGCAAGTCAGTTGCGCCAGATCGCCAAGCTGCCTTGATACGGACCGATGGCGCTGCTTGCTCATGCCGCCTGGTTCGCGCCTGAGCGCTACCAGGTGAATCGGTCAGTATCGCCGGTTGAGTGAACGGCTACCGGATCACCTTGAGCGTTCGCCGCCAGCGGGTCTTGTCGAAGAAATGCAGCGCGGGTGTGAAGCGCGAATTCCGTCTGGTTGCCAAACGAAGTCTTGTTGACCTGGCTGTCGGGCGTGACAAACGACCAGTAGATGAACAGCGGCCGCCCGATCAGGTTTTCGCGATGCACAAAACCCCGGTAACGACTGTCCAGGCTATTGGCGCGGTTGTCGCCCATCATGAAGTAGCAGTCCGGCGGAACGATCAGATCGCCGTTGCTGATGTGCTCCGGCATCTCCAGGGCCCAGGTCGCGGTCACGTTGGGGTCGCGCCCGGCGGCAACGGCGGGGAAGTCGTCCCGATAAGGATCGTAGTTCGCCGCAGCAATGTTCGCGGCGTAAGGTTCGTTTTGCGCAATGCCGTTGATATAAACGACGCCGTGTTCCAGATGAATCCTGTCACCCGGCAGGCCGATGACGCGTTTCACCAGAACGAGGTACTGCCCGTCCGGCTCCTGAACGGGCTTGTGGAAGACGACCGGCTCGCCGCGTTTGAGAGGACGATACGGTAATGGCGCCCAGCGCGTGGGCGGCGCGAGCGACGTATTGTCCCCGATCACGTGATCGCCGACCAGGATGGTGCTCGCCATCGAAGCCGAAGGGATCATGAAATTCTGCGCGATGAAGGTGAGGACGAAGAGTCCGACGGCCAGCGTGGTGCAGATGGAAGCCAACGATTGCAGCCAGGTTTCCCTGGTCTGCTTTGGCTCAGCCTGACTGCTCTGTGTATGTTTCGCCATGGAATATAACCTCATCCCGTCTTAAATACGGCCTATCGTATGCCGCTTAGCGCGGTTTGTTGGGCGGCCAGGAGGTGGCGGATACCTTTTTCGGCATAGTCCAACATGATCAGCAATTGAGCGCGCGAGTAGGCAATGCGTTCTGCTGTGGCCTGGGTTTCCACCATGCCGCCGTCGCCGAGCATGACCACATTCATGTCCACGTCGGCTCGCGAGTCCTCTTCATAGGCCAGGTCGAGCAGCACATTGCCATCGACGATGCCGACCGATGTTGCCGCGACCATCTGTTTCAGCGGCGAGGTTTTCAGCGTGCCGGCCGCGACCAGGCTATTCAGCGCCAGCGCGAGCGCGACCGATGCCCCCGTGATGGCCGCCGTGCGGGTGCCACCGTCGGCCTGCAGCACATCGCAATCGAGGATGATAGTGCGCTCCCCCAGCGCTTTCATGTCTACTACGGCGCGCAGGCTCCGGCCGATGAGCCGCTGAATCTCATGCGTTCGGCCGCCGATCTTGCCGCGCTCGGCTTCGCGCGGTGTGCGGGTCAGGGTGGCGCGAGGAAGCATGCCGTACTCGGCTGTGACCCAGCCCCGGCCCGAGTTGCGCATCCAGGCGGGCACTCCAGTCTCGACGGTAGCGTTGCACAGCACGCGTGTGTTCCCCGTCTCCACCAATACAGAACCTTCGGCGGTCGCGACATAGCCGACAGTGAAGCGCGTGGGACGCAGAGTATCCGCGGCGCGGCCGTCTGGGCGAAATATATCGATTGGGGTGGTTTTCGGCGCACCGGCTTCGGTGATAGTAGACATGGCGCGATTATAGTTTGCGGAACCGGTCGGTCTCGACCGCAGCCACGGCAGGCGGGGGAAGAAGTTGCGGTGGCATTCGCTCCCGAATCGGGACGCGTTCCGATTTGGGAAACGTGAGGCGCAGGTTATCTTTGTTACAGTTCCCAACGAGGATTGCGGAATGTAGGTTCCATATCGGGATGTACGTGTTCCCAGAGGGATGTGCCGGATCATGGTCAGCGCCACTGTTTTCAATCCGTTGCAGCGGTGTTCCGGTTTGGCACGCAAACTGTTACCAAAGAGGGCGTCCTGCTCATTCCCAAAGCAGGAGGCCGGTTGAAAACGGAATAATCGGAGAACTTTGTGCGGACCAAATTGAGCAGCACCGCCCACGAATCAGGTTTTAAAGTTCAAACGCCCACGTTCGGTCGAAGTGCGGATTGGGCCATCAAGAAGTCCTCGCATCCAGGCTGCGAAGCGATAGCCCATGAAGGGGCGGCACAAGACGACGAGGCACTGCTGCACGATGTGCGGAACCTGGTTTCCTCCGTCGCCTTGTATTGCGACCTGCTATCGATGCCGCATGTGCTCCGGCCTGAGCATCGCCATTATGCCGATGAATTGCGTTTGCTGGGCGAGCGCAGCGCCGCATTGATCGAGCGGCTGATGGGGGCGGGTTTGGCGTCCCGCGGAAACACTCGTGAGGGTCCTTCCCATTGGCCGGCAATGGAGCGGCGCGCCTTGCAGTCCCTGATCCGTTCCACGACAGAGGAGCAACCGCGCTTTGAGGGGCTTCGGCCGATGGTCGAGCGCTGTGCGGGATTGCTGCAGTGCGTGGCGAGCGGAAGGCCGGTTGAGATCGTTTATGGCGACGCAGCAGCCCTCACCGTTCGCGTTCCGGCGGAATCGATCGAGCGCATTCTTGTCAATCTGGTGCGGAACGCAACTGCGGCGATGGGGGGAAGGCGTGGGCGCATTCGCCTCGCAGTCGGCCAGCCTCCCGGGCATGAGAGCGGGACGCGGCCATGGCCGTTCCAGCGGGTCGGACTGACGGTTCTGGACTCCGGCTGCGGCATGACGCCGGCGGAGATTGAGGAACTACTTTTCCGGTCCGACCCCTCCGGGCCGCACCGTCATTCCTCTCACGGCATTGGCTTCCGTGTGGTGCGTGAACTGGTCGAAGCTTCCCACGGTGAGTTGTCCATCCAAAGCCGCCCGGGAGAGGGAACACGCGTGGCGATCGAGTGGCCGGTAGCGCAGTTTGAACTCCCGGGATGGAAAAACGGCATTGCCGGGATCGGGCTTGGTCAGCCAACGAGGAGGAGCGCATGAGCGAACCGGCGCCGCACTCCTCGAAGCTGGTGACCAACGAGGTCGGTGGTGCGACACCCCAGCCCGTGACGCAGATCATTGGTCTTTCTGCCGCAAACTCCATCCCCGCCGGCAGCATCCGGCGTCTGCCGGAAGGTTTACCGCAACTGCGGCTCCTGGTGGTGGATGACGACGCTCCTTTGCGGAAGGCATGCGTGGAGATTGCCGCAGGAATGGGCTTTGTTACCTCGTCTGCGGGCAGTGTGCCGGAGGCGCTCGAAGTGATCCGCCGCGATCGCCCCGACCTCGTCCTGCTCGATCTGCGGCTTCCCGGCGGGGGCGGCCTGAAGCTGCTAGGCGAGATGCGCTTGCATTACCCCGCAACAGGCGTGATCGTTATGACTGCTTTCGCTACGGTCGGATCGGCGGTAGAGGCCATGCGCAACGGCGCGGATAACTATCTCACCAAGCCGTTCACGATGGAGGGCCTGACGGTTGTGCTCGAGGAGTCCAGCCGCCGGCTCCACTTCGATCTGGAAAGCCGCCGCCTGCGCGAGCGCATGCGTACCGCGCGCGGCATGGGCAACCTCATCGGCACGTCGCCCGGCATGGAGAAGGTCTATCGGATCCTTTCCAAAGTCGCGTTCTCGTTTCATCCGGTCCTCATCCTGGGCGAAAGTGGGACGGGCAAGGAACTGGTCGCGCGGGCGATCCATTCCGGCGGTCCGAATGCAGCCAAGCCTTTCGTTGCGGTGGATTGCAGTTCCCTTGCACCGACGCTGATCGAAAGTGAGCTGTTCGGCCATGTCAAGGGGGCCTTCACCGGCGCAAATCGCGCGCGTGATGGACTGCTGACCTCCGCCAATGGGGGTACTGTCTTTCTCGACGAGATCGGCGAGCTGCCGGCTGAGATGCAGTCAAAGCTCCTGCGGGCGCTGCAGGAAAAGGAGGTGCGGCCCGTAGGGTCCTCGCACGCTGTCCCATTCACCGCGCGCGTACTTGCCGCTACCAATCGCGACCTCACTATGATGGTGGCGCAGGGGCAGTTCCGCAAAGACCTTTACTTTCGGCTGAACGTCGTGAATCTGCGCATTCCGCCGCTGCGGGAACGCCGCGATGACATCCCGCTGCTGGCGCAGTTCTTCCTGGAGCAGGTGGAGCGTGAGCGCGGCAAGACCTATCGCTTCTCCGACGAGGCACTCCAGCTAGTGATCGAGTACGACTGGCCGGGAAATGTGCGCGAGCTGGAACATACCGTGCAGCGTACCTGCGCGCTTTCGTCCGGTCCGGTGCTTCACACGGTCGATCTGCCCACGCAGCTTCAGGACTTCCGCGCACACCGCGAGGAGGCGGCGGCCGAGGCCGCATCGATCGCACTGGCGGCAGAAGGTCTTTCCGAAAACGCCCCTGCGATCGTTTCCATTGCAGAGATGGAAAAGCAGGCAATCCTCGGCACGATCCGGCAGCTCAATGGGGACAAGCTGATGGCCGCCAAGCTGCTCGGCATCGGCAAGACGACGCTCTACCGGAAGCTCAAGGAGTATGGGCTCGCCGAGCCTGGCGACCCGGACGCGGACTAGCCGTGCTCCGGCGATAAATCCCCGGTAACCAAAGATTCTCGTCTCGCCGGCGTGGCCGCCCTGTATGCTGTTGGGGCACAGAGGACATATCTGAGGTGATCGTCCATGGGCTTCGTCAGCCGTTCCTTGCTGGTGTTGTTTGTGCTGTATGGGCTGGTGTTCGCGGTGGGAGATGCTGCTCTTTTGCATGGTCAGGCGCCCATGTGGTGGGCCGTCGTTTTTGTGGTCGCCCTGATCGGGATCCAGTACCTGCTCTCGCCCTGGCTGATTGGGATACTCTATTCCATCCACTGGGACGAAGACGCCATCCCCCCCGCCAACCGTGCCTTCGTCGAGAACCTCTGCCGCGAGCGAGGCCTTCCGCCAGTCAAGCTTGGCATCATCTATAGCGGGACGCCGAATGCATTTGCCTATGGTCGGGTTCGCCGCGACGCCCGCATCGTCGTCACCGAAGGCTTGCTCAAGGTGCTCAACGAGGACGAGATCAACGCCGTGCTCGCGCATGAGGTTGGCCACGTCGCGCATTACGACTTTGCCACGATGGCTCTGGCCGCAATGGGGCCGCTACTGCTTTACCAGATTTACATCTGGACCAATCGCGACAGGAACGACCTGCGCATCGTCAGCTGGGCCGCCTACATCTGCTACTGGGTCGGCCAGCTCCTTGTGCTGCTGCTGAATCGTACCCGCGAGTACGGGGCGGACCATTTCTCCGCCGAGGTCACGCGCGAGCCCTCCGCGCTCTCCTCCGCGCTGGTCAAGATCGCTTACGGCATGGTGCGCGAACGCAGCGAGGCGCGGCGACTGGTCCTTGAGGGCAGCTCCAAGGATGCCAAGAAGGACGCAAAGCGATCCCTGCAACTCGGTCACTCCCTCAGTCTGATGGGTATTGCAGCAGTTAGCGGTGGCGATGCTCTGGCCCTGACAGGCAACAGTCCTGAGGCCGCCGCGAAGGTGATGCGCTGGGATCTGGTCAACCCATGGCGCGCGTGTACGAGCTTGGCTCGACCCATCCGCTGACCGCCATGCGTCTGAAGGCCCTCAACCGTGAAGCTGCCGGTATGGGCCAGCAAGGCGTGTATCCATTGCCGCAAAACACGCGTGTCCGCTGGGGTGGCTTCCCCATCGAGTTCTTCTTCTGGGCTGCGCCCCTGGCATGCGGCGGAGTTCTGGCCTCTTATCTCTGGATCGGCAAGTCTCTCCGCGAGATGGGCTTCGTGCCCCCGGCTCACCTAATGCCCGGCCTGCTGCTCGCGCTTGGCATTACCTGGGCTGCGCGGATCATGTATCGCTATCGCGGCCGGTTTCCGACCGCCGAGGTGGACCAGCTTCTGGAAGACATGAGCGTCTCGCAGATGCGACCTAGAGCGGTCGAGCTAGAAGGCGAGGTCATCGGCCACGGTATCCCAGGCGCCATCTGGAGCGCCGACCTCGTGCTCCAGGACCCGACGGGCATGATGTTTCTCTATTACCGGTCGTCCATTCCGCTGGGCCGGCTGTTCTTTGCGCTGCGCAGTGCGGACCGGTTGATCGGCGAGCGCGTGAAGGTGCGCGGCTGGTATCGTCGCGGCCTCAAGCCTTACGTCGAAGTATCGAGCGTGGAGTCGCGGGTCGCGAAGGCGCGTCCGGGGCGCGGCTTCACCAGCATATTTGGCGGCGAGGGCGCCGATGCGCCGCTCGAGTACGAAGACCTTGTGGAGCGCTCCTACTCGCAATGGATCCAACTCGTGGGCAGCGCAATTTGCGTGGCCGCGGGAATCATTTGGCTGCTCGGCTCGATGTGATCGGGCGCCGGAATTTCGGATCGCACACGCAACCTTCTGAAAGCCGCGTTTTCGCGCGCGCATCTCTACTTTCCTCCGGCTGCTATTCTGAGATTTGAGTACGAAATCTCAGGAGCAGCCCCATTCATGTCTGAACCAGTAAAAATCACTGTGCGCCCCAACGGCTCATTGCGCGTCGAAGGCGAGATCATTCTCTGCGACGCGGATGGCCGCCAGTGGGACCTTACCGGCAAGCCGGCCATCTCCCTCTGCCGCTGCGGCGGCAGCGCCAACCGGCCCTTCTGCGATGGCTCACACAAGACCAATGGCTTCCAGTGCCAGGCGACTCCGCCGGCTACGCTCACTTAGCTTCCATTTCATCTGCGAACCACGACTTGATCTTCCAGCGCAACCCGCGTCGGCGTCTCTCGATGGGCGGCATTCGCCGCTTGCGCTGGTTTTCGTTCTCGCTCGCGATCGTCGCAGAGCTCTTTCTCGTCCCCGCGAATCTGTCGGGAGCAGTCACCGATGGTGCGGCTGCTCACCCATACACTCGCAGTGAAGCCATGGTGCCCATGCGCGACGGGGTGCGGCTGCATTGCGTCATCTTTCGGCCGGAGAAGGCTGCACCCGGCGAACTGCTGCCCATCCTGCTGAACCGTACGCCTTACGGCGCCGCGCAGACCGATGCGCAGGACATCAACGACGAGATGCCGGAACTTGCCGCCAGCGGTTATCTATTCGTTTTCGAGGATGTGCGCGGCCGCTACGGCTCGGGGGGGGCGTTCGTGATGAACCGCCCGCTGGTGGCGCATGACACGCCGCATGACATCGATGAGAGCACCGACGCCTACGACACCGTCGACTGGCTGGTAAAGAACCTCGGCGGCAACAATGGCCGTGTCGGCATCTACGGCATCTCCTATGATGGCTTTCTCGCTGCCATGGCGGGCATCGATCCCCACCCGGCGGTCAAGGCCATCTCACCGCAGGCCCCCATGACGGACGTGTGGCTGGGCGACGATTTCTTTCACAACGGCGCCTTCCGCGAGACCTACGGTTTCGACTATGTGCAGCAGATGGAAGGGCAGAAGACCGATGTGCGCGTCGAATCGCGCCAGGACACGTACGACTTTTTTCTCGCGCATATCAATTTTGCCGGAGCCGCCGCGGCAGCGAAGATGGACAAGCTGCCCACCGCGCGTGCCTTCATCACACAGCCGGCTTACACGCCTTTCTGGCAGGCGATGGCCGTAGAGCCGCATCTGACGCGCGTCGCCGTGCCCACCCTGCTTATCGGCGGTTATTGGGACCAGGAGGACATGTGGGGCACGCAGGCCGAGTACGCTGCGCTCGCGCCGCACGACTCCAGCCACCAACTCTTCCTGGTGCTCGGCCCGTGGTATCACGGCAGTTGGCTGGGCAACGGCAGCGCCATCCGAACCAGGTGGGGAACGCTCGACGCGGGTCGCGCGACGGGAGACGACCTTCGTCGCAATGTTGAGGCGCCCTTCTTCGAGAAGTACCTGAAGGATCGCCCCGGCTTCACGCTCGCCTCGGTCGCCAGCTTCCGTACCGGCGCGAACCAGTGGGAGTTCTACGGTGCGTGGCCGCCGTCCACCGGTGTAACGCCGGCCACGCTATACCTCGAACCCGGTAAGCGCCTCAGCTTCGATCTGCCGCCGTCGCCCAAGCCGCAGGATTCCGGCGCTGTAGCCAGCTATGTCTCCGACCCTGACGATCCGATTCCATATCGTCATCGGCCTATACAGTCGACCTATGCGCGGGATTCGCAGTGGTACACATGGCTCGCCGAGGACCAGCGCTTCGCCACCACACGCAACGATGTGGCTGCCTTTACTATGCCGCGGCTTGACCACGATGTGACGGTCTCCGGCGATGTTATGGCGGACATCTTCGCTTCGACCACCGGCTCGGACGCCGACTGGGTCGTGAAGCTGATCGATGTCTATCCGGACTCCGCCCCCGCGCCGGACTCCGGCTATCAGTTGATGGTCGCAAGCGAGATCTTCCGCGGGCGGTATAGGCAGAGCTTCGAGCGGCCCTCGCCCATCAGGCCCGGCGAAATCGACGAGTACAAATGGAGCCTTCACGGCGTTGACCACACCTTCCTCAAGGGCCACGCCATCATGGTCGAGGTGCAGTCCACGTGGTTTCCGCTTTATGACCGCAATCCTCAGACGTTCGTGCCCGACATCATGACCGCCCCAAAGGATGCCTACAAGCCCGAGACCATGACCATCTATGGCTCGCCGGAATATCCATCGCATCTTGATGTCGATTTGGCGAAGTAGCATTTCATCCTCATCTCACCGAGCCAAGCGGCGGCCAATACGGATGCTCCCCGGATTCAGTCCTCTTTTGGAACTAACCCTCACTTGACGCAGCCGTTTTCTCTTTCCCATCGCCTTAAGACATTCGATCATTAGAGAGTCCTCCCCGGGCTGCTTCACGCTGGAATATCCAGCCGGGAAGCCGTTTTGGGGCAGACCATTTCTTCTGGAGAGCATCATGCGAGTTCTGGTCGTGGAGGATGACAAGGCGCTGGGAGCGTTTTTGAAGCAAGGTCTGGAGATTGAAGGGCACGAAGTCCAGTGGGTGGAAGATGGTGATGCGGCCCTGATATCAGTGGCGCACGTCAGCCCGGACCTGATTGTCCTGGACCTCAGCCTTCCACGGCGTGACGGAACAGAGGTGCTCGGCGAACTGCGGGCGCGTCAACACGACTCTTCCGTGCTGGTGCTCACCGGCCGCAGCGACCTCAATGCCCGGGTACACTGCCTGGACATCGGCGCAGATGACTGCCTGCTGAAGCCATTCAGTTTTTTTGAGCTGATGGCGCGTTGCCGCGCCCTCCTGCGTCGCCGCCGCAAGACAGCCGACCCTGTGCTGCGCCACGAAGACCTTGAACTGCACCGCATCGGGCGCCGCGTCGCACGCGCCGGTCATACCATCACACTGACCGCCAAAGAATTCGCGCTGCTCGAATACCTGATGCTCAATAAAGGCGAGTGTGTCTCGCGCAGCCAGCTGCTGGCCGATGTCTGGCAGATGCCGGCGGAATCGGGCACCAACGTTGTCGATGTTTACATCAACTATCTGCGCCGCAAACTGGACACCGATGCCGAGAGCGCGCCGATGATCGAAACTGTCCGCGGCGCGGGCTACCGCCTTGGCGGTCCTCCGCGCAAGCCTGCGGGGAGCGCCATGGCACATTCGGCATCTGCGCCTCCGCACGCGTCGCATGCGCCGGCATGACCCGCAAATCGGATCGACCGGCAATGTTGTCTTTCGAAGTCATCGTCCCTCGGTTAACCAGCGGAGCAGTTCCATGGGCTATGGATTAGGCAAGGATTCCTCAGAAATGAAGCCGGCGGTACGCACCGTCGTGCTGGCCAGTGCGGATGCGCACTTTCGCGAGCGGTTGCGGCAGCAACTCACCGCCATGCGCTGGACGGTCCGCGAAGCCTCCGGCGGCGCCGAGGCGATGGCGGCTTTGGAAAAGCAAACGGCCGAGGCCATGGTGCTTGATAGCATGCTGCCCGACCTTGAGGTCACGGAATTCGCTCGTCAGATGCGCAGCCGCCATCCGGTGATGGACCTCCTATGGGTGGACGCCGGCGCTGAGGAGGCGGGCCCCCGCAGCCCGCGCCGCAACGAACTCCTGCATGCACTCCGGCAGGCCCAGGAAGAAATCCGCCGGCCCGCCGCGCCGACCGATACGGTCGCCTGGGCCGCCGCGCCGGTGTCCGTGCCGCGCGTTCCCCCTCCCGCTCGGCTCGCCCCCGCCGAAGAGCGCGCTCTCGTATCCCGCGAAGTAACCGAGTTCCTTCGCTCCCGCGGCGTCCCTGCCGCTGGGACATCCGCACCAGTCCTGCCTCCCACGCCGCCCTCTCAACCCGCTAGCGCAGCAGCTGGTTCGGCTGCCGTAAGGACGCCATCCTCCGCCGTGGAGCCTTTCATTTCTCCGGGTCCCGCTTCCGCTTCGCGCCCGCGCGCGCAGCCCCTGCCGGAGATGGTGGGCGACAGCGCGGGCATGGCAGAACTCGCCCGTATGGTCCGCCTCGTTGCTCCACGCTCGGCGACCGTCTTGATCCAGGGGGAGACGGGAACCGGCAAGGAACTGGTAGCGAAAGCCGTCCATACGCTCAGTCCACGTGCATCCAAACCATTTCTTGTTCTGAATTGTGCCGCAATCCCTGAAGCATTACTTGAAGCTGAGCTCTTCGGCCATACCCGCGGAGCCTTTACCGGCGCAGTGCAGTCCCGCACCGGACGCATCGAGGCCGCCAACGGCGGCACGCTGTTCCTGGATGAGATTGGCGAGATGCCCTTGGCGCTTCAGGCCAAGATGCTGCGCTTCCTGGAATCCGGAGAGCTGCAGCGTGTGGGCGACAACGAGGTCCTGCGCGTCGATGTCCGTGTCGTCGCCGCCTCGCACCAGCCCCTTCTTCAGCGTGCGCAGGAGCACGCCTTTCGCCTCGATCTCTACCACCGCCTCGCCGTTTTTCCGGTACATATTCCGCCGCTTCGCGAGCGCATGGCCGATCTCCCGGAGCTCGCCGCGTTCATCCTCGCGCGCCTCGGCGAAGAGATGCCGGTGAAGCGCCTTTCCGCTGCCGCCGCTGCCTGCCTGCTGCAGCACGACTGGCCGGGCAACGTCCGCGAACTGGCCCATGTGTTGGAACGAGCGGCAATCCTCGCCGAAGACCGCAGCGAGATCGCTGCCGGAGAGATTCGCCTTTAGCGGACGCTCCCAACCTGTGCCGGAATTCGATTTGCGGTATCCGATGACGTATCAGGGCTGTCGGAGAAGAATCCGATTGCGTTGTGGTTGATTTGCGCTATGATCTTCAACCAAACGAGTGGACCCCAAGATGGCGGCCGCTAGGTTCGCACGGCAGAGAAGGGAAGGGCCTACATGAAGTGGCTGCGCGCATTTCTTGAGTACTGGCGCCGCTGGAACGAACTGCTCGGTTGAAACGATCGAACAGCGTGACGAGGGCAGAGGCGGCGATAGATTCCGCTGCCGCTGACGCGCGTGGAAATACGCGGCAACGGTTAGGCCTGTGCCGACCCGCTATCGGATTGACAGGGCTGATGAGCAAGTGACGGATGGGTTGAATCAGTCGCTTATGCGCGCACTGGCGCAGATGATGCAAGCTCCGCCCGGGGTGACAACTTTAGCCAGTGGGTGCGTGCACTGTTCGATGGTCCCTGACTTAAGCTGGAAATTCATCGCCCCAGCCAGCCGCCATCGACGACGAGCACATGGCCGGTGACGTAATCGGAGGCGGGCGAGGCGAGATAGACCGCGGCGCCGGCCAGCTCTGAGGGCTGGCCCCAACGCCCGGCGGGAATGCGCTCGAGTATCTGGCGGTTGCGGGTGGCATCCGCCTGCAGCGGCTCGGTATTGGTCGTTGCGAAGTAGCCTGGCGCGATGGCATTGACCTGAATGTTTTTCGGGGCCCATTCGTTGGCGAGAGCTTTGGTCAATTGCGCGACACCGCCTTTGCTCGCCGAATACGCAGGCACGCGTATGCCGCCCTGGAAACTGAGCAGCGAGGCGATGTTAACGATCTTGCCGGAAGCCTTGCGCGCGATCATGTCACGTGCGGCGAGCTGCGAGAGTTGGAAGACGCTGGTGAGGTTTACCTGAAGGACGCGATTCCAATCTTCGAGCTTCCATTCCTCGGCGGCATCGCGATGAATCATGCCGGCGTTGTTGATGAGGATGTCGACGCGGCCGAACCCGGTCATAACTTCTTTGAAGAGGCGGTCGGCGGCGGCGGGATCGGAGAGGTCGGCCTGGAAGGCATGCGACCGGCCTCCGGCGGCGGTGATCGCTGAGGCAGTCTCATCGGCTGGGCGGCTATTGCCGTGCACCGCCACGGCCGCGCCAGCCTGTGCGAGCGCGTGGGCGATCGCGGCTCCCAGGCCTGTAGCGGAACCGGTGACGAGGGCGACTTTGTGGTCGAGGCGGAACTGGCTGAGGATGTTGGGCTGGTTTGTCGTCATGGGGTCAGCGATAAGCTTATGCGGTGATGAAGGCGGGGAGCAAACCCGCGCGTTCAACATGTGTGCGTGTACCGCACATTTTGCTTTGGACTTCGTTCGCTACAATGGGGATCGGCATTCCAGCGTCTGAAAGGACTGCGGGACCCGAAACCTGAGATTCGAGGAAAGCGATGAAGCTGCTACAGATGGCCGATCCGGTGCGCTATGCGCGCATGGCGAGCGCGGAGCTGCGCGAGACGTTTCTGCTGGAAGGAATGTTCAAGCTCGGACAGATCGAGTATGCCTATGTCGATCTCGATCGCACGGTTATCGGCTCGGCGGTGCCCGCAGGCAGTGTGCTGACGCTGGAAACGCAACCGGAGTTGCGCGCGGATTATTTTCTGGAGCGGCGTGAGCTGGGCGTATTCAATGTGGGTGGCGCAGGAACGGTTACGGTGGATGGCGCGGTGTTCGAACTGGACAAGATGGACTGCCTGTACGTGGGGCGCGGCAACAAGGCAGTGACATTTGCGAGTAAAGCCGCGGACAAGCCGGCGTACTTCTATCTGCTGAGCTATCCGGCGCACTGCGTTCATCCGACGAAGCTGGTGAAGGTGGCGGAGATCAAGCCGGTGGAGCTGGGATCGCTCGAAACCTGCAACAAGCGGAAGATTTATAAGGCGATTCACCGCGAAGGCGCGCAGAGCTGCCAGTTGGTGATGGGCTTCACCATTCTGGAAACCGGCAGCAACTGGAATACCATGCCGGCGCACACACATATGAGGCGTTCCGAAGTGTATTTCTACTTTGACGTGGAGCCGGACCAGCGTGTGGTGCACCTGATGGGACCGCCGGATGCGACGACGCACATCGTGATGGCCGACAAGCAGGTTGTCGTATCCCCTGGCTGGTCAATCCATGCCGGCGTGGGTACGAAGGCCTATGGCTTCTGCTGGGGCATGGGCGGCGAGAACCAGGACTATGCGGACATGGATCCGGTGGCGATCAAGGATTTGAAGTAGACGAAAGCGAAATGCAGGGATTCTGAGCTTCGCTCAGAATGACGGCGGCGAAAATGGCGAGCGGCAAGAACAGTCTGGTGTTGCGGAAGAAGGAAGAATGCAAGTGGGACATGGTCTCGCTTGGGGAGGTGATGCTGCGGCTCGATCCAGGCGACCTCCGAGTGGCGACCACGCGGCAGTTCCAGGTTTGGGAGGGTGGCGGCGAATATAACGTGGCTCGCGGGTTGCGGCGCTGTTTCGGCCTCAAAACGGCAGTGGTCACGGCGCTTGCGGACAATCCTGTGGGCCGGCTGGTGGAAGATCTGATGCTGCAGGGCGGCGTCGATTTGTCGCATCTCAAATGGGCGAAGTATGACGGCGTAGGCCGCACGGTCCGCAATGGCCTCAACTTTACGGAGCGTGGCTTCGGAGTGCGCGCCGCTCTCGGGTGCAGTGATCGCGGCCATACGGCGGTGAGCCAGCTAAAGCCCGGTGAGATTGACTGGGACGAGATTTTCGGCCGGGAGGGCGCACGCTGGTTCCATACCGGCGGCATCTTCTGCGCGCTGAGTGAGACGACGCCGGAGGTCGCGAAGGAAGCGATGTCCGCCGCGCGGAAGCACGGCACGATGATCAGCTATGACCTCAACTACCGCGACTCCTTGTGGAAGGCGATCGGTGGCAAGAAGCGGGCCACGGAAGTGAATCGGGAGCTGGCGAGCTA
>DATNAU010000077.1:0-29499 GCA_035572415.1 Acidobacteriaceae bacterium | reverse complement strand
CGCGTAGCTCAGTTGGTTAGAGCGCTTCCTTGACACGGAAGAGGTCGTTGGTTCGAATCCAATCGTGCCTACCATTCCCTCCCCGGCAATAACGCGGCGGTCCGCACAACTGCCGTGGTATGATCAATATTGCGTTGGAGCAGGGCGGTGTGTGCGCTGGAAAGCGCCTCCGCGGCGGACCGTAGCCACTTTGAAAGGCGGCTCATCCCGATTCTCCGCGATCAATAAGAGATTGGAGCAGCACCATGGCAGCCAAATGTGATCTGTGCGGCAAAGGGCCGCAATTCGGCAATAACGTCTCCCACGCCAACAACAAGACCCGCCGGCGGTGGAACGTCAACCTGCGTCCGGTGCGGGCGAAGGTGAATGGCGCAGGCAAGCGGATTACGGTCTGCACCAGTTGCATCAAGTCCGGCAAGATCGTCAAGCCGTAACTTGCAGCCGGGTACTGAGTCGAGCTGTCCACGGAAGGATTCTGCGAAGCCCTGAGCGCCGAGGCGTTCAGGGCTTTTCGTGTTTCGACACGCTGCTAACCTGAATACCGTCACTGAAAGAAAGGCGCCGAACGGAATGGGAGAGCGGTTCGCTGGTTTCGATTTCCTGGGCCTGGATGGGGATTTTTCCCAGGACGAACTGCTCGTCCGCAAGACAGTGCGGCAGTTTGTCGACGACAACGTCATTCCGATTATTGAGGACTGTTTCCGCGAGGGCCGCTTTCCCCGTGAGTTGGTGAGCGAGATGGGGCGGCTCGGGTTTTACGGCGCGAACCTGCACGGCTACGGCTGCGCCGGAATGTCCAATGTCGAATACGGCCTGGTGATGCAGGAGCTGGAGCGCGGCGACTCCGGTGTGCGCAGCTTCGTGAGCGTGCAGTCGGCGCTGGTGATGTATCCCATCTTTGCGTTTGGGTCCGATGAGCAGAGGAATACTTGGCTGCCCGCACTGGCGACGGGGGAGAAGATCGGCTGCTTCGGGCTGACCGAGCCCGGGTTCGGATCAAACCCCGCCGGCATGACCACGCGCGCGCGGCGCAGCGCCGGCAAGTACATCCTGAGCGGCGAGAAGATGTGGATCACCAACGGCTCCATCGCCGATATTGCCGTGGTGTGGGCGAAGCTCGAAGGCGAAGGCGACGGTCCTGAGGCAGTCCGCGGCTTTTTGGTAGAGAGAGACCGGCCGGGCTTCTCCTCCAGCGAAATTCACGGCAAGTGGTCGCTGCGCGCTTCCGTCACCAGCAGCCTTGCGTTGAATGATGTTTGCGTGCCGGAGGCGAATCTGCTTCCCGAAGCGGCCAGCCTGAAGGCCGCGCTGATGTGCCTGAATCAGGCGCGCTACGGCATTGGGTGGGGCGCGATCGGCGCGGCGATGGCGTGCTATGACACGGCGCTCCAATATTCAAAGATGCGGAAGCAGTTCCATGGCGAGCCGATCGCCAGCCACCAGCTGGTGCAGGACAAGCTGGTGTGGATGGCGACGGAGATCGCCAAGGCGCAATTGCTCAGTTTGCGCGTGGGCCGGTTGAAGGATGCGGAGAAGTCGGGGCATCAGCACATCTCCATGGCCAAGCGGAACAATGTATGGATGGCGCTGGAGACGGCGCGCATCGCGCGCGATCTGCTAGGCGCAAACGGGGTGACGGAGGACTTCCCCATCATGCGCCACATGATGAACCTTGAGTCCGTGAAGACCTACGAGGGCACGCACGATATTCACGGCCTGATTCTCGGCCAGCATCTGACGGGCATCGCAGCGTATTAGGGCTGCTTCTTCCCCGCTTCCTTTTCAAACGCCAGAGAGGCTGAGTTGATGCAGTAGCGCATTCCCGTTGGCCGCGGCCCGTCGGGGAAGAGATGGCCAAGATGCGCGCCGCAGTTGGCGCAGGTCACCTCGATGCGCCGCATTCCGTGGGAGCTGTCCTCGTGCGCCTCGATGGCGTCGGGAGATACCGGAAGCCAGAAGCTCGGCCAGCCGGAGCCGGACTCAAATTTCTTGTCCGACGTGAACAGCGCCGCATTGCATGCCGCGCAGTGATACATGCCGTCGTCATGGTTGTCGAGCAGCGCTCCGGTAAAGGCGCGCTCGGTGCCTTTCTCGCGCATGACGTGGAACTGCTCCGGCGTCAGCAAGTCGCGCCATTCGGCTTCGGTCTTGTGCACCTTTTGTTTGTCAGACATATTGAACTCCTCTGGCGAACCTTGGTTGAGCCGGCAATGTGCGGATGCGCCCTACAGATCTTTAGACCAGACCTGGCTCCGCAGCGGAGACGGCGATGAGGTCGATCTCGACGAGCGCATCTTTCGGCAGGCGCGCGACCTCGACCGTAGTACGCGCCGGCGGGACGATGCCTTCCGGCGCAAGGTATTTCGTGTAAACCTCGTTCATTGCGGCGAAGTCGCTCATGCTCTTCAGGTACACCGTGGCCTTCACCACATGGGCGAAGCCAAGCCCGGCCTCTTCGAGAACTGCGGAGAGATTGGCGAAGACCCGCTCGGTCTGTTCGCGGATGCTGCCCGCGATGAGCGCGCCGGTGCCGGGATCGAGCGCGACCTGGCCTGAGGTGAAGACGAGATCACCCACACGCACAGCCTGCGAGTACGGGCCGATGGCGGCGGGAGCGAGTGGAGTGGCGACGCTGGTCTTGGCGTGTGGCATTTGGCTTGTCAGCAGATTCGATGATAGCCGCTGGCGAGGAAGCTTAACCAACAACCCGGTGAGCGAGCAGTAGAGCGGTTTCATGAAACCCGCTGCCGATGCGGATAGCGGTACTTGCTAACCATGGTTCTGGGGTTTCGGCATCGCGACATCGCCTGCTCCGCGATCGCCCTGGCAACCACGCTTCTACTGTCCTGGGCCAGCTTCCGATGGTTTGAGACGCCATTCATCCGCCTGAAGGACCGCTGGGCGCCTTCATCGAAGGCCGCACCGGCCGTTTAGAGGTACCGGTCTCAGGTTAGAAGTCTGGTTCTGCTTGAAGAAGAGGAGATCGATGGCCTCTCTATCGAGCAGCGGCGGCTGTTCTGCGGAGATATGATGGAGCGCAAATGGCTGTCATCCACCCAGTCCCCCCCGCGGCCGGCATCAGTGCGACCGGCTCGATCCGAATTCCTGAAGAGGTCATTCAGATCGCCACGGACTCGATCGGCATCTATTTCGAGCGCTTCAACCGAATGCGTCCGCGCGACATCGCGGTCGACTTTATGAACCCCGCACGCTGCGTGAAGCGAATGCAGGAACTGGAGCAATACGCTCCGCTGCGCGGCAAAAAGCTCCTGGAGATCGGCTCGGGCTACGGATCGAACCTTGCTACCTGTATTGCAGACTTCGGCGCCGACGGGTACGGTATTGAGCCCAGCGGCGAGGGCTTTGGCGCTGGCTTCGTGGCGTCACAAAAACTGCTACAGGCCAATGGGATCGATCCCGGGCGAGTCACGAACGCCTTTGGGGAGTCGCTTCCTTTTGCGGACAAGTCCTTCGACATTGTGTACTCAGCCAACGTCCTCGAACACACCCAGAATCCCGAGCAGGTCCTGCGCGAGGCCATGCGCGTGTTGCGAGACGATGGCCGGTTGTTTATTGAGATACCAAATTTCCTCTCCTACTTCGAAGGCCATTACATGGTTGTGATGCCGCCTGTATTGTGGCGGCCCATGCTCGCATGGTGGGTGAAGCTCGCCTTCCGCCGCGATCCGTCATTCGTCTATACCCTGCAGACGAAGATCAATCCCATCTGGGCTAGGCGCCAAGTTCGCGAACTGAGCAAGCTCTATCGCTTCGATGAAACTTCCATCGGCCAGGAGATGTTCCTCAACCGCCTTTCAAAGTCATTCGCATTTGAAGCGAAGATCGTAGAAGGCAGGATCGGAGGCTTGATGCGCGCGGTGCAGGCAGTCAATGCCGGCAACTGGCTGGGGCATCTCTTCATCGCGTTACAGGCGTACTATCCCATCTACATAAAGTTGCACAAGATCGGGAGCAGTCAACCCGTTGCCGTTGATTGAGCGGAAATCGACTTCCTAGATCTTCTGCGCGCGTTGCACATCGCGGACACCATGAACGCGGCGGAGCTTCTCAACCAGGCGATTGAGATGCCGCAGATCAAGGGTCTCGACGACGAACTCAACCTGCGCGCCACCTTCGGCGTTGGCGTTGGAGGAGGAGGAGCGGATGTTCGTGCCCTCGTCGGAGATGATGGCCGTGAATTCCTTCAGCAGGCCTGAACGATCGTCGCAGAGCACGGTGAGCTTGACGGGATAGGTTTGCGGACTCGGCGCTCCGGCTGCGCCTTCGGCGGGAAGCGGCGCCCACTCCACCTGAATGCGGCGGTCGGATTCGTACAAAAGGTTCTGAACATTGGGACAACTGCGGGCATGGACCGCGACGCCCTTGCCGCGCGTGACGTAGCCGATGATCTCCTCACCGCGGATGGGGTTGCAACAGCGCGCGCGATACACCAGCAGATCATCCTGCCCTTCCACCTGCAGCGACTCCGACCCGCGGCCGAAGAAGACGCGCTTGACCGCGTCCGACATATGGTCGAGCGTCTGCGCGATCGGGCCTTCGTGATGCGGCTCTGCGGCGGAGGTTGAACCCGGCTCCAGTTTGTTGAGCACCTGGCGCGCGGAGAACTTGCCGAACCCGATGCCGGCGAGCAACTCGTTCTGCTGAGTGAGGCCGTACTCCTGCGCGACTCGTTCGTAGTCGGCGGTGGACTGCTTCGAGAGCGCGATTTTGTACTTGCGTGCCTCGCGGTCCAGCAGCTTCTGACCGATTTCCATGGCGCGTTCACGCTGGTGCTCATTGATCCAGTGCTTGATCTTGTTGCGCGCCTTGGACGACTTCGCGAAGCTGAGCCAGTCGCGCGAGGGCGTGTGGCCTGTCTGTGTCGAGATTTCGACGATGTCGCCGTTGCGCAGTTTTGTGCGCAGCGGCACGATGCGGCCGTTCACCTTCGCGCCAACGGTGGTATGGCCCACCTCAGTGTGGACGGCGTAAGCGAAGTCGATGGGACTCGAGTCCTTCGGCAGCACCACAACCTTGCCCTTGGGGGTGAAGGTGTAGACCTCTTCCGGATACAGGTCGATCTTCAGCGTCGACATGAACTCGTTCGGATCGGTCATCTCGCGCTGCCATTCCATGATCTGGCGCACCCAGGCAAGGCGCGCCTCGTCCTTGGCGGTGACGCTTTCGCCGGCCTTGTACTTCCAGTGCGCGGCGATGCCTTCCTCGGCGACGCGATGCATGTCTTCGGTGCGGATCTGCACCTCGAACTGATGGCCTCCGGGCCCGATCAGCGTGGTATGCAGCGACTGATACTGGTTGGGCCGCGGCATGGAGATGAAGTCCTTGATGCGGCCTGGGACCGCGGGCCATTTGGCATGCAGCAACCCGAGGATGCTCCAGCAGTCTTCCTTGTTCCTGCAGATCACGCGTACGGCGAGTAGATCGTAGACCTGGTCGAGCGAGAGCTTCTGCGTCTGCATCTTCTGCTGGATGGAATAGAGCCGCTTGATGCGCGAATCGACGCGCGCCTCCCGGTTGTTGTCGTGCAGGAGCTGGCGAATGTCATGCACGATGGAGGCGAGAAAGCCTTCGTTCACGCCGCGCAGGTTCTCAATCTCGCCGGCGAGTTCCTTGTAGGCGTATGGGTCGGTGTAGCGGAAGGCGAGGTCCTCGAGTTCGCCGCGCAGCTTGCCCATGCCCAGGCGGTGCGCGAGCGGCGCGTAGACATCGAGCGTCTCGCGCGCGATCTTCTGGCGCTTTTCCGGCGGCAGCGGCGCCAGTGTGCGCATGTTGTGCAGCCGGTCGGCGAGCTTGATGAGCACCACGCGCACGTCCGAAACCATGGCCAGCAGCATCTTGCGGATGTTCTCCGCCTGATGGTCCTCGCGGTTGGCGAATTTTATTTTGTCGAGCTTGGTGACGCCTTCTACGATGTGCGCCACCTGCTCGCCGAACTGGTCTTCAATCTCGGCAGTGGTGACGCCGGTGTCTTCTACCGCGTCGTGCAGCAGGCCGGCGGCAATGGCGGTGGAGTCCATCTTGAGCTCGGCGAGCACGAGGGCGACTTCCAGCGGATGGACCACATAGGGTTCGCCGGAAGCGCGTTTCTGATCCTCATGCTGGCGCATGCAGAAGAGCCATGCGCGGCGGATGATGTCCAGATCGTCGCCGGGACGATTGGCATGCACCTCATCGAGCAGGCTGGCGAACCTCGTGTCGATCTCCGCGGCGAGGGAGGGCGGAAACCCAGGGAGGAACTGCGCGGAGGCCACGGGCGGCCCGGAACCCGTTCCCTCGGGGGGTGAGGATGCAGCTCTCCCGGGTTCAGGCGAGGCTGCAGGAGTGATGGCCATGGTTCATTATATGTGGCACGTGGAACCAGCCCAAGCACCGGAATGTTGAAGCCGGAAATTTCAGATCATGCGGCACTTGGCGAAGGATGAACCCAGTTCTACAACTTTTGAGGGCGTGCGCAGGTGCCGAAGGCGTTGAAAAATGAAACGATCCGTCGCTAGACTCAGCGACAGAACAGGAATGCGCGGGCCCTGGGTGCGCATCCTGTGCAAAATTTCGGGTGATGCCATGCGCGCTTCAATCGTTGCAGCTCTTTGCCTTCCTCTCGCCCTCACCGGTTGCACGCTGACCAATACCGGCACGCCCACTCCTCTTCAGGGTGCTGCCATCAGCGGATCGGTGCATGGCGGCCAGCCGCCGATTGCGGGCGCCCACGTGTTCCTGTTTGCGGCGACGGAAACCGGCTACGGCCTGGCATCGACCTCGCTGCTGGGGAACAACTCGGTGACGACGGGCCTGACGAAAGACACAAGTGTAGGCAATCCGACGAGCGGAGACTGGTACGCGACCACGGACGCCGGCGGCAACTTCTCGATCAGTGGTGTCTACAACTGCACGGCCGGCCAGCAGGTGTATATGTATGCGCTGGGCGGCAACCCGGGCGCGGTAACGAACAACGGGGCGGGGCTGATGGCGGTGCTGGGCGACTGCCCGGGATCGAACTTTGCCGGCACGATCCCATTCATCAACATCAACGAAGTGACGACGGTGGCAGCGGCGTATGCCATGGCGGGGTTCGCGACGGACGCAACGCATGTTTCAGCCTCCAGCACAGCGCATACCGGGCTCAAGAATGCCTTCGCCAATGCGGCCAATCTGGCAAGCATCGCCGGGGGGACGGCTGCCACCTCGACTGCTGGAGGAAACGGAACGCCGCCAACAAGCGAGATCAATACGCTGGCGGACGCGCTCGCGGCCTGCGTCAACTCCGATGGAACGGTTACGGGGCCAAGCAGTCCCACTGCGTGCTACACGCTGTATACCAGCGCGCTTTCGGGCGGAACGACAGGCACGCAGCCGACGGACACCGCGACCGCGGCCATCAACATCGCGCATAATCCGGGCGCGAATGTGGCGGCTATCTACGGGCTTCCAACGGCCCAGGCGCCTTTTGCGCCGGTGCTGGCCAGCGTGCCCAATGACTGGACTGTGGGCATTCAGTTTGTCGAGGGCGGCGATCCAACGGGCACCGGCACCAACGATCCCTTTGCCATCGCGGTCGATGCGCAGGGCAACGTCTGGGCGGCAAACAACGGCCATGCTGTGGGTGTGGTGGCCGAACTGGGACCGGACGGCAGGGTCAAATCGGGTCCGAGCGGATTCACAGACGGCACGCCGGCCGTGTTCGATGGCATCGCCATCGATACGCAGGGCAACGTCTGGGTGCCATCCTATTTCGGCAACTCGCTGATGGAGTTGTCCGGAACGGACGGAAGCGTAAAGACAGCCCCGGGAGGAATAACAGGCGGCGGCATGAATGGGCCGCGCGCCGTCGCCGTAGATGGTTCTGACAATGTCTGGATTGTGAACCAGGGCGGCAACACTGTCAGCGAATACGTCACATCCGTCACGCCCGGATGGACAGCGACCTCTCCTTACGGCAGCGGCATCCTGTCGAACCCCTACGGAATTGCCGTCGACCATAGCGGAAACGCGTGGGTTTCCAACAAGTCCGCCAACACATTGACCGGAATAGCTCCGGGCGCCACATCGTCGACCACGAGCGCCCCGAATGCCGGCGGCATCAACGCGCCGATCGGGGTAGCAATCGATTCGTCGGGCGATATCTGGTCGGCGAATACCGGCGGCTTCCCCATCGCGAGCATCTCCGAGCTATCGAGCGCAGGCGCGGCGATCTCGCCGTTCTCCGGCTATCCCGTCGGGTCTCACACCGGCGGCATCGTTACTCCGCAGACGATCGCAATCGACGGCGCGGGCCACGTATGGACAGGCGACCAGTCCAACAACAACGGAACCTCACCGATTGCCGTATTCGATAACAGTGGGAACCCGATCTCGCCCGATACGGGCTACCTGGCTCCAGGGATCGTAGACCAGACCGTATCGATCGCGATCGACGGCTCCGGCGATGTATGGGCCGCCGATCCTTCGGCCAACTATCTTGTGGAGTTGATCGGCGCAGCTACGCCAACCGTGACACCTTTGTCAGTTGCGGCGAAGAACAACACGCTGGGACAGCGGCCGTAGGGTATCTTGTTCGTCCTTGCGCGGCATCCAGCGCGGTACTGTCCTCGGCCGAGCGGCCGGTGGACAGACCACTGCATCGGGGCGATACAATTCTCCTCGCTTCGGAGGAAGCTCAATGCTTCGATCTTCGCGTCTGTCTGTTTTCCTCGCAACGCTGTGTGCCGCGCTTTTCGTTCTCGACTACGGGTCCTTTGCCCAGGACACCCGCAACGTCACGGAGCCGAAGCTGCCGGCAGTCTGCTCGAAAATTGATGCGCAACTCACCTCGATCAATGACGGTACCTACAACACGCTGAAGGCGGAGGACGAGCATAAGCTCGACACCGAACGCATCCAGAAGGCTATCGACTCCTGCGGGAAAGGCAAAGGAGTAGAGCTGGCGCTTCACGGCGCTTCCAATGCCTTCGTTAGCGGCCCGCTGGAGCTGCGAGAAGGCGTCACGTTAGTGGTCGACAAGGGTGTCACGCTGTTCGAGACCCTGGATCCCGCGGTAATGGAGACTGCGCCGGGAAGCTGCGGCGTTGTTTCCGCGCCGGGTGGACCGCGTGGAGGCTGCAAACCGCTCATTTCGGTAACAAACGTTTCCGGCGCCGGCATCATGGGCGATGGTGTTATTGACGGCCGCGGCGGCGAGAACATCCTCGGCAAAAATGTCAGCGCATGGGACCTCGGTGAGCAGGCGCTCAAGCAGGGGGGCGCACAGCGGGTGTCGCGGCTGATCGTTTGCAACCATGCCGACAACTTCACTCTCTATCGCATCACGCTGCGCAATTCACCCAACTTCCACGTCTCCTATAACGGCGGCAATGGCTTCACCGTCTGGGGGGTCAAGATCGACACGGTCCGGCGCATCGCCAATGCGCCGCATCCGCTCTCCCGCAATACCGACGGGATCGATCCCGGCGGCGGATCGAAGAACATCACCATTACGCACTGCTATTTCCGTGAAGGCGACGACAACATCGCGATCAAAGGCGGAGGCCCGGGCGAGCTGACGAATATGACCGTCAGCCATAACCATTTCTACTGGGGCCACGGCATGTCGATCGGTTCGGAGACGAACGGCGGCGTCAGCAAGCTGCGTGTGTACGATCTTTCGCTCGACGGCACCGACTCCGGCATCCGCATCAAGAGCATGGGGACACGTGGAGGCCTGGTGCATGATGCTGTCTACGACGACATCTGCATTCGCAACTCGCCGCGGCCCATCGACATCACCATGGCCTACTCCGCCAATGGTCCGGTGAAGGGGCCTTCGCCGCCTACGTTCAAAGACATCACGCTGAAAAACGTGCGCGTATCCGGCGGCGGACGCATTCTGTTCGATGGATATGACCACGAGCATCGCGCGCAGATAAACCTCGACGGGGTCTGGCTGACCGATGCGGCCAACTCTGCAACTCCGTACACCTACACCTTCGACTACGCGGATATCACGTACGGCCAAGGGGGCAGCAACATCCAGCTGCCAACGCCCGCAACCGACGTCACCATCACGGGCAAGCCGTCGGGGATGCCACGAGGCGAGCAGGATTCATGCGCCGATAAGTTTGTTCCTTTCCCACAGGAGGGCAGCGGGTCATTTTGAAACTGACCTCCGGGGCTAAAGGCCCAAGCTCAAACCTGGCTTGCATCGGGCGCCGCGAAAGCCACGCCCTTTCAAAGCAAAATTCAAACTGATCCACGACCGCAGGAGTAACTGCTGCTTCGCAAACTGTTTGCGGGCAGCGAGCAATTGCACACGGCGCAAGATACACATTTGCCGGCTTCGGGTCATGCCAATGTCCGCACGGGGATACGGATACTTTTTGTATATGAGGATGGTTACCTTCCACGGCCAGGCCGCAACGGCAAGCACAAACCACAGGAGTTGCCGCGTTTTCAGGCACCCGGCGGCCGCACCTGGCGCTCAAGCTGCCCGCACCAGGGTCTACACCTTTTGTGGGTTGACTTGGGTGCCCATGCTCCCTAACATTCAAGCAACTGCGAGGACCGCCATGAATAGGTCAGTCTTGTATGTGCTTTGCGCCGTATGCCTGCTGCTTGCCGCAGCTCCTCTTCAAGCGCAATCCGGCTGCGCGGATTCCCCGGAGAATCCCACTCTTGTTCTGGCGTTGGTAGGCTCAGCCGGCGGGCTATTTTCGACCGTCCGTGCGCGCATGAAGGGCCGCCGCAACCGTTCTCGCTAACCCACTCTCTGGATTCACGTGCGCACTGCGGCAGCCGCTTCGCTCTTCACCGGCTCCATCTTCGCTACCGGCATCCTTGCGTATGGGCTGAGCGGGTGCGGATCCCATAGCTCCGTCCAATCCAATAGTCCGACCAACCCCATCCCCTATTCCGGCGCTGCGTTCACGGGACATGCACTGTCCGGCAGCCAGCCGCTGATCGGTGCATCGATCCAGCTTTACGCCGCCGGGACATCCGGCGATGGCTCTGCCGCTGCGGCTCTGCTCAGTTCATCCCCCAGCACGGATTCCTCGGGCGCGTTTTCGGTGGCAGCGGGATACACCTGCCCCACTGCGGCTTCGCAGCTCTACCTCATGGCGCGCGGGGGTAAAGCGGGCGCCGCGGCGTCCACCAATTCCGCCATCGCATTGCTGGCTCCAATCGGCGCCTGCAACAGCATCGCGTCCGCCGCAAAGTTCACGGTGAATGAAGTAACCACTGCTGCCGCAGTGTATGCGCTTGCTCAATTCCTTGCTCCCGGGGGGGACATCGGCGCAACTTCCACCAATGCGGTGGGCATCGCGAATGCATTTTCCAAATCGGCCACGCTGGCGGATGTTTCAATCGGGTCCAGTCCCGGCCCTGGGTTCCCGGCGAACGGTTCCTCGCCCGCCGCCACACTGAACACCGTCGCGAACATCCTGAACGCATGCGCCGCGGCCGGACCGTCGGCACCGGCCTGCATAGGTCTCTTCTCCGCTACCACCGTTTCCGGCTCATCCGCGCCCGCGAATCTGCTGGATGCGGCGCTTAATCTCGCGCGCCATCCTGCGGCGAATGCCGCCGCACTCTATTCGCTCTCGACTGCGAGCTCTGCATTCGCACCCGCGATCAAGGGTCCACCAGCCGATTGGACTTTGTCCGTAAACTTCACGGGCGGCGGAATGAACACTCCCACAGGCCTCGGCATCGATTCCGCCGGGAACGTGTGGGTGGCGAACTACGTGAATGTTGCCTCCGAGTTCACAAACACCGGCACACCGATTTACGCCAACGGCATTACCGGTTCAGGCCTGAATGCGTCCTATGGGCTGGCGGTCGACGCCAGCAACAATGCGTGGATCCCCAATGAGCCGGCGGGCGGCAATGGAGGCAGCGTTACTGTCTTCAATCCCAGCGGCCAGGCGATCTCCGGGACCAATGGTTTCACCGCGGGCGGCCTTGATTATCCCATCGCGATCGCCATCGATCCCGATGGCAGCGCGTGGATTGCGGACAGCGGTAACTCCCACATATCGCACCTCTCCAGCTCCGGTGCATCGCTTGCCGGCCCGGGAGGCTATTCCGACGTGTCGTTTGCTTATCCGGCGGCGCTTGCCGTCGACCCCTCACACAATCTGTGGGTAGGGAACAATGACACTGTTGTCACCAAAATGTCTTCTAACGGCTCGCAGTTCACCACCTATACCTGCTGCGACGATGTATCCTCCCTGGCGTTCGACCAGCAAGGCAATCTCTGGATCGCGAACTTTTACGGCAACAGTGTGAGCGAAATCTCGTCGACCGGAGTCATTTCTGCCGGCACGTTCACAGGCGGCGGCCTGGACCATCCGGAGGCCGTCGCCATCGACGGTAACGGCAATGTCTGGGTGGCCAACTTCCTTACGAACGCGCTTAGCGAACTGGCCGGCGCGTCCGCAGCTTCTCCTGGCATGCCGCTGTCTCCCTCCAGCGGCATCGGGGGCGCCGCGAATTTGACCCATGCTTTCGCGATGGCCATCGATTCCAGCGGCGACATCTGGGTCACCAACTCGGGTAGCAACATCCTCACGGAATACATTGGACTCGCCGGGCCTGTGAAAACGCCGCTGATCGGCCAGCCCACCGCGCCTTGATCTAAGGTAGTACGGTTTACTTTGCCAGCTTCACCGGATTCCAATGATCCGATCCCGCGAGGAAGGTCCTGGGATCGTATTGCTTCGCCTGCGCGGCCGTCAGTTGATGCGAATGCGGATCGCGCGCGGCGAGATTGAAGCCGGGGCCGGAGTCATCATATTCGGCGTAGAAGGCGGTCTCGAGCCGATGCGTGCCTGCGCCCCACTCGCGCCATCCCGCGGGATCGATGTGCGGGCCCAGCACACAATGCATGTAAACGACGGAGGCATAGTCGCGCCATGGCCGCCCCAGAAAAACATGCTGCTCGCCGGGATCGGCAGTCATGCGGCAGTGGTCGAACACGAAGGTGGATTGCTGGTCCTTCAGGTACTTGCCCTGCGCTGTCAGGTAGCCGCCCGCGGCGTGCTCCGTGGAGTGGATCTCGCAGTCTTCAAAGACGGCATTGCCGTCGCCGTAGATGAAGTCGACATTACCTGCAATGACGCAATGCGTGAAGTAGCTGCGCGTTGGCCTGGGAATGCATGGCGTAACCGACTTGGGCACAGGCATGGGATTCGCCGTGGGCGGGAATGAGCTGTTGCTGGGCGCCGGCGTGCGCAGGCTCCCGGACTGTCCGCAGCCCGTGGCACCCACATAGAGCGTGTCCTGATTTGCAAGAATGCGAACGTGCGTAAGGATGTTGCGGTCGCCCTCAAGATTCAGGGCCTGCGCCTGCGAACCGGCCGAGACCTGCTGATGTGTGCGGTTGAAATCGTTTTGGAAGGTGAGGTTCTCCGCGCGAAAGTCGTCACCCAGGACGTGCACGGTCGCATAACTTGGCTTGGTCCCGCGGGTGCCCTGGCTTGTATCGTCCACGACAGTGACCGCGGAAGGATCGGGCCCCGTTCCCCTGAGCGTGACGTGCGACTGGTTGATAATGACCTGCTCGCGATAGCTTCCAGGCGCAATCAGCACGGTGCCGCCGCCGGCGGGAAGATGATCGACGGCTGCCTGCACCGTTGTGTAGTCGCCGCTGCCATCCGCTGCAACACGAATGGATTTCTTCTGCGCCTGCGCGGCCGTTGCCAAAACGAGGAGGCTGAGAACAGCAAAATGTGGTCGGACCATAGCGGCGTTGAGCATAATCGGTTCGCCGCAATGAGAGCAAATGGAGGCTTTCGAAAGGCCGCTCCAGCTTCCCGGCTGGACGGAGAATCGACAGCCGAAGAGCAACCGTCCTCGCGCCAGAAGTATCCGACGAAAGCTGCGGCACACAGGAGATGAGGCGCCCTAGGAGCTTCCCTAGTTGTTGCGCGCGCGTTCTGCCTCTAAGGTCAATGCAGGCCAACCCTGCTCGTCAATCCATGTTTTTGGGCATGTTCATGTTTCCATTCGTCATCTCTCCGGCAGCATCGGCTGATACGCTGCCGTTTACCTCCAGCACTCCGGCAGGCGCTGCCACTCGTACCCGGCAGGGCAGAAGTTCGCCACGGAATGTTGATTCCGCCTGCGCTGCCGGACCGCGGATTCTTCTGGTCGATGACGATCCCGTGCTGCTTCACCTCAGCGAGACAGTCCTTGGGAATGAGGGCTACCAGGTTCACAGCTGCAGCGATGCGGAAGAAGCGCTCCTCAGCTATCGGCGGCAACCTGAAATCGATCTGCTGTTGACGGATATCCAAATGCCTCCGGGAATCTCCGGACTTGAGCTGGCGGAGATGCTCACACGCCAGCGGCCCACGTTGCCGGTGGTGATCGTATCGGGCGCCATTATTCAGGAGGAGCAGCAGAGGCTGATGCTTGAGCGAGGCTGGTCGTTCATTGACAAGCCGTTATCTGTGCCGCGGCTGCTTTCTGTGATCTCCATCATGCTGCGGCGCCGTCCTGCGCGATCGGATCGCGCTATTTCGCTAAGAAGAGTTGGCTAGGACGGCAGCCGTCCTTTCTGCTTAAAGCAAACTCCGAAGACTCCCGCGCAGGAATTTCCGTGCATCGGATGCGACGAATATGAATGCGCCAGAGTACTTCGCGCGCAGTCCTTCAACCGAATAGAATGGGGAGCATTGCAACGAGGTCTGCCCCGATGGGCGGCCTCAGAGAAGGCGCTATGGACCCAAATGAAGCTCCCAAGGGCTTAGGTCCTTCCAGCGAAGACATCTCCGAAACCGTCGCCGCCAACGGCGAATCATCCGCTGTGGCCGAGCGTCCAGCGTCTCCTCCTCAGGGTGAAGTCGAAGTCGATCTCGCCGGCAGGGCAGGCGCAGTTACAGATGAAGAGGAGCAGCAGCAGCGCCCGGCGCTCCCCTATCCGGTAGTGGGTTTTGGCGCATCGGCAGGGGGCCTGCAGGCCGTCCGCGAGGTGATGGAGAACCTGCCGGAAAAAACCGGCATGGCTTACGTGCTGGTCACGCATTTGTCGCCGGACCAGAAGAGCTTCCTTACCGAGATCATGTCGCGGTTCACCCGGATGCCGGTCGAGGCAATCGAAGAGGCGCAACGGCCGCTCCAGGACCATCTGTACATTCTTTCTCCCAACCTCACCGTGCAACTGCGCGGCGGGCTGTTTCATCTGGAGCCCCGCTCCGCGTCGGAGAGGGTCCCGATGCCGATCGATCTCTTCTTCCGCTCGCTGGCTGCGGACCAGAAGAATCACGCAATCGGCGTGGTGCTCTCAGGCTCGGACTCCGACGGCGCATTGGGCCTGAAGGCGATCAAGGGCGAAGGCGGCATCGCCATCGTGCAGACGCCGGAGACGGCAGCGCATGGTGACATGCCGCGCAACTCCATCGCCGCGGACCACGTGGACATGGTGGTGCCGCCCGGGGAAATCGGCACGGAGCTGGCACGCCTGGCGCACCAGTTCACCCGGCCGGAGATGCGCTCGCTGGAAGACGGCGCCGCGATTCCCCCGGACGAGCATGGGTTTCATCGCATCCTGCAGATGCTGCGGGCCAACTCCGGTCTGGAGTTGCGGCAGTACAAGCCGGACACTATCCGCCGGCGCATTGCGCGGCGCATGATTCTGCTGCGTAAGGAATCGCTGGCAGACTATGCGCGCTATCTTCAACTGCGTAACGACGAGCTGCGCATCCTCCAGGATGAAGTGCTCATCAATGTGACGCGTTTCTTCCGCGATCCTGCGGCCTGGGAGGCGCTGAGCGCCGACATTTTGCCGGAGTTTTTCGCGAATCGCCCGGCAGAGCGCCCGATCCGCGTCTGGTGCGCGGGCTGCTCCAGCGGAGAAGAGGCGTATTCGCTGGCCATCGTCCTGCTGGAGTACCTCACTTCGAAGGGCCTGGATACGACGCTGCAGATCTTTGGCACCGATGCCAGCGAGCGCTCCATCGAGATGGCGCGCGCTGCGTTCTATCCGGAATCGCTGGTCGCGGAGATCAGCCCCGAGCGCCTCCACCGCTTCTTCGTGAAGGTCGAGGGCGGCTATCAGCTCTCCCGGCACGTGCGCGACTGCTGCATCTTCGCCCGGCACAACCTCTCCAACGATCCCCCTTTCTCGCATATCGATTTCGTCAGTTGCCGCAACGTGCTGATCTACTTCAACCAGGTGCTGCAACGGCAGGTCATGGCCACCTTTCATTACGCGCTGGAGCCGGGCGGCCTGCTGCTGCTGGGTATGTCGGAGAGCCTGCGCGACTACGGCGAATCCTTCGCGCCGGTTGACCGCAAGTACAAGGTTTATTCCAGGATCGGGACCAGCCTTCCCGCCGTCCACCGGCCCGCTGCTCCTTCCACTGCGCCTCTTGTACCCCGCGCCGCGGAACCGCAGACCTTCCTCGAAGTCTGGCCGGAACTGGAGCTACAGCGCGCCGCCGATCGCATCGTGCTGGCGCGCTTCGGCCCGCCGGGATTGATCGTCGATGACCGCCTCAACATACTGCAGGCGCGCGGGCAGACCTCGCCCTATGTGGAGCTGGCGACCGGCGCCGTGAGCTGGAACCTGCTGCGTGTGCTGCGCGAAGGCGTTGCCGTCGACGTGCGCGAAGCCGTGGAGGGCGCGATCCGGGACAACATCCCCGTCACGCGTACCGCCGTGTACGTCACGCCGGAGGAAGGCGAGCAGCAGGTGCAGATCGACGTGCTGCCCATCACGAGCTCCGTCTCGCGCACACGCTGCTTCATGGTGCTCTTCAACAAGGTGGAAGTGGACCGGAAGGGCGGGCGGCCGGACGAGCAGCGCTCCCTGCCTCCGCTGACCATGGACGAGAAGGAGCGGCACATTGCGAAGCTGCGCCAGGACCTCACCGCCACGCGCTTCCATCTGCAGTCGCTGATTGAGGAGCGCGATGCGCGCAACCATGAGCTGGTCTCGGCCAACGAGGAGATCCAGTCCGCCAATGAAGAGCTGCAGAGCACCAACGAAGAGCTGGAGACCACCAAGGAGGAGCTGCAGAGCGCAAATGAAGAGCTGCAGACCGTCAATGATGAGCTGCAACAGCGCAACTCAGTGCTGACGCAGACCGGCAATGACCTGAACAACCTGCTGACCAGCGTCAACATCCCGCTGATGATGCTGACGGCGGACCTGCACATCCGGCAGTTCACTCCGCCCATGGAGAAGCTGTTCCACGTGCGCCCATCGGACATTGGCCGTCCCGTCGGCGAGATCCGCCTGCAGCTTTCCATCGAGGACATCACGCCTGTGCTGCGAGAGGTGTTGGAGACACTGGCGCCGCGCGAACTGGAAGTGCAGGACCGGGAAGGCCGCTGGCACCTCCTGCGCGTGCGTCCGTACCGCACTCTCGACAACAAGATCGAAGGCCTGGTTGTGGTGCTGGTGGACATTGACCAGTTGCGCAACAGCCAGCGCGGCGTGCGCGAGGCCCGCGATTTCGCCACCTCCATATTGGAGAGCGTGCCCATGCCTCTGGTTGTGGTCGAGCGCAACTCCACAATTCGCACCGTGAACGCTGCCTTTCGCGATCTGATGCACGGGCAGGATCTGGCCGGACGCTCGCTGCCGGAACTGTTTCAGCAGCAGTGGGGCGTAGACGGATTCAAGGACAAACTGGAAGAGTTGACCGCATCGGATGTAGATTCGGCGTTGGAGTTCGAACACAAATCGACCACGGCGCGGCCCATGACCCTCCTCATCCGCGGCCGTTCGCTGGCCAGCGACGGCTCTCGCGTTGTCCTGCTGACCATGGAGGACATCACCCTGCGGCGGCAGGCCGAGCAACTGAGCGCGCAGCAGAACATCAGCCTCGAACAGGTGATCGAGCATACGGGCCGGACGCTGACCGCCGCACAGGAGGAGTTGCGCGATCTGACCGCACACCTGCTGGCGGCGCAGGAGGAAGAGCGCCGGCACATCGCACGTGAGTTGCACGACGATATCGCGCAACGCCTCTCCGCGCTGCGCATGCAATTCGACGCCGCGCGGGACGAGAAGGACGAGGAGGCCGGCAAAAAGGCGCTCGAAGCCATCCGCGGGCAGATCGACGGGCTGAATACCGAAGTGCGCAACCTCTCGCATCGCCTGCATCCGGCCATCCTCGATGACCTTGGCCTCCCGGCGGCGCTCAAAGCGCTCGCGGAAGACTTTCAGGAGCGCGAGCAGATGGTCGCCAGCTATATCGGGAGCGATATACCGGAGACGATCCCGCGCGATGTGGCAACCGCGCTCTACCGCATCACGCAGGAAGCCTTGCGCAACGTCGCCAAGCATGCGGGCAGGACGCATGTAAAGGTCGTACTGCAGGGGCAGGACCACTTGCTGCGTCTGGAGGTTCGCGACTTTGGCACTGGCTTTGACCAGGATGGCGATGTGCCGCGCCAGGGCCTTGGCCTGGTGAGCATGAAGGAGCGCGCCCGCATCGCAGGTGGTAAGCTGTCCGTGCGTTCCGGGCTGGGCGAGGGGACAACCGTTTCCGCGGAGGTGCCGACCGATGGCTAAAGCTCGCGTTCTGATCACCGACGATCACGCGCTCGTGGCCGAAGGCCTCGCCAGGATCTTGTCCGCCGAGTACGACGTCGTCGGGACCTCCCCCAATGGCCGCGCGCTGCTCGACGATGCGATGCGTCTGAATCCCGACGTGGTCTGCCTGGATATTGCCATGCCGGAGCTGAACGGCATCGAAGCCGCCATGCAGTTGGCCAGGATCGCGCCACGCATCAAGATCGTCTTCGTCACCCAGCAGATCGACCTGCAATACCTGCGCGCGGCGTTTCGCGCAGGCGCGCGCGGCTATGTGGCCAAGCAATCCGCCTCGCAGGAGATGCTGAGTGCGCTGCGCAAGGTGCTTGCAGGTCTGCACTATGTTTCGCCCCTCATGGCGAAGGAATGGCCCGACCTGGTGCATGAGTTGCAGCGCAACCCTACAAAGTTTTTCACCGATGCGCTCACTCCAAGGCAGCGTGAGGTGCTGCAACTGGTAGCCGAGGGCAAAACCGTAAGAGAGATTTCCACAGCGCTCAAAATCTCACCCAAGACGGTTGAGTTTCACAAAAATGGGCTGATGAATGAACTCGGGCTTCGAACGACCGCGGATCTGACGCGGTACGCGTTAGCGAACCGCATTATCGCCGCCTGACTCGCAGAGCAAACCGCACACGCCCTCAGCGGCTAGCATCACCCCGTTTCTTTCTTGAGAAGTTCGGCTGTCGGCGACTGTTCCATGCCGACCGGCATTTCCGCGGCATTTGTCAGCCACCACCATCGGCACATCGTGTCATAGTTTTCCGCAAGCACTTTGCGCGATCTCTCGATCCGCTCTGTTGTCTCGCGAACAATCTTCCGCAGCTCCTGCCTGATCAGGAGCTGACGTCCAGTCACGCCATCTGTTGTATATGGCCCGGGTTCGGTATAGCGCAGAGCAGGCGTTTTCATGCCTGGATGCACGGCGAGTGGATCGCGCCCCGAGACGCGTAGTGTCGGCTATCCGACAAACAGAATTACTGCACGTGGAGGTTCGGCGCCAGTGCAACCTGTCCACGCAGCTCATTCGAACTGGCAGGGCGCGCAGGCGGAATGGAGAAATGCTCGGCGGTCGGCGGCCGCTTCTCAGGATGCAGCCCCTCAAGGAGACGAGAACCGCTTTCCATGCTGCGCATCACTGCATAGCATTCGCAGGCGCGCGCCTCGAGCGCCGGGCGATTCACGATCGAGATGTGTGCGCGGCCGGCGTGGAGTACGCCGTCGCGCCGCAGGATATCGACAGCCATCGTGGCCGTCGAGCGGCAGATGCCAATGGCTTTCGCGAGCGCATCATGCGTGACGAAGATGTCGGACATTTCCGTCTGGTCGTGGCAAAGCAGGAGCCACCGGCAAAGGCGGTGTTCAACGTCATGCCGCGTATTGCACGCGGAAAGCTGGGTGGTGTGCAGGAGCTGAATCCGCAGGTCCTCCATCGCGAGGTGATGAAACAGACCGCCGCGCTGGAACTCCCGCCGCGCATCTTCCACGGTAGATGAATAAATCTCACTTGGCGACTGGGTCACCGCCTCGTGCCAGCCGGTGCATGGGCCGCTGCCGAGCAGCGCCTCCACGCCAATCAACGATCTGTTGCCCAGAATGCCGGCTGAAACCGAGGTCCCGTCGGATAGAGGCACAGTGATGGACGCGAAGCCACTCTCAAGGAAGAACACGCGATCCATGGGCTGACTGGGCCGGAAAAGATATTGAACGGCCTTGACGCGAGGCAGCGCTGTCAGACGCAGCCGCTCCAGCGTTGACTCCTCTAGTTTGGCAAGAATCGCATTCCTGAACAGCCCACCAGGTACCTTCGACGTATTCATATATCCACCGTAGGTCGGCGGCAGACACAAATCAGCTAGGGATTCGCCTAGGTCTGCGATTAACCGTTTCCGTGATGCGCCTCATCCTGCCGGCCGGTGGGCCCCATATTGCCGGATCGCGCCGGCTTCCGGCTACCAGAACTTGCTGGCGACAATCGAGACTGCGCCGGGGCTGCCTTCGACAACTTCTACTTTGAGAACCGCTTCAAAGTTTTGCGTCAGCGAATTGTGAGGCGCAAGCTGGGCAAGTTCCTTCAAGGCATCGGGAGAAACCATGAATTCGCCCGCCGCGGAGGTACCCGTGGAACTGATGCCCGCGATCACAGTCACGGGGCCACCAGTGCTCGGATCGAAGAAGCGGCCGATGATGGCGTAGTCCGCCGTTTGCTGCCGGTATGGTTTGTCGAAATCGACTCCCCAGTCGCGGTTCCCGGGATGTTCTGCGTCCTCGATGTAGCGGAAATTCCCGTCAGCTGTCAGATGGAACCGCAATGGCTTCAGGAGACGCAACGTCCAACTGTTGTTGTATCCGGCGATCAGCACAACAGAGCGTCCGTGAAAGTCCTGAAGGTTTGTGGAGACTGCTTCCTGGATGCGAAATTGTTTGTGCTGGGTCTCGAGAAAACCGGCAACTTGCGAGATGGCCTGGACTGCCGGCAGCGATATGCGCGCCTCCGGCCGCAGAATATGTTGTTCGACCGTGGCGTCTTGCGGTTCGGGCGGCTGGCTGTCGTCCCAATGGGTGTGGCCCGCGCTGATGAGCACCATGTTGGGATTTTCCAGCAACGGTCCCCACGCCTGCATGATAGGACTGTTCGCCTCGTGGTATGCCACGACAATCGGATGGGCAACAAAGCCAAGCGCTGCCGCTACGATCCCGATTGCTATTCCCCCGAGCAGCGTCGGCATTCGCCGGGCAAAGTCGGGCTGCCGCGGCGCGATGGAAACAGGGGCTGCAGAGTCAAGTTCGCGGCGAAAGGCGAGCGTCTTTTTCGGGGATACGGTTGTCGACTGCTCCTCCCGAGGTTCCACACGAAAGAACTGGGGGATATAACTGCCCACCGGCAACCCGATTTCAACCGGACCTTCTTCGGAGGCGTTCTGGTAGAACTGCGCAATCCTGCGCCGGACTTCGCCGGCACTGAAACGGACCACCGGATCTGAATTCGTGTCATAGCCGCTTGGTCTTTGAAAAACCTCGATGCCGAGGATTCGCTCTTTCAGGTCTCCGGTCTCACCCCGCAAAGTCTTCTCGACTACGTGGCGGAGGAGCGCTGGATAGCGGCGGCTGCCTTTGAACGGAGGGCTGGCCAGGATTCGTTCCAACTCCTGCCGCACCACCAGACGATCTTCTTCCTTGTCTGGTATCAGTGTTTCCCGGCTGGTGGTATGCGCGCTCAAAACGCCCTAAGCATAGCGCAACGTCAATTTGTTTGCCTACTGGATTATTGTTACCCCCGCCGTTGAATTTGTTACGTCCAGATATATCCGTTGATAATACATGCATTTACATCAGGTCAAGGGGGTTTGCAACCGTATCTGACCTTGCCAGATTTGGGTCGGTGGAAAGATATTCTCATGATCGATTGAAATTCTCTCCACCTTACGCTGGGCGATTCTCTGTGGCGCTCCACTGTGCGTAATGGGAATGCAAAGCGAACAAGTTTTCAGCGACTCATCTTCAGGAGGCTTCTATGCGCGCGGACGGAACCATTCAGATTGGCTTCACCCATGCACAAACCCCGCAGCGGGCTGAGCGGGTCTTGACGGCGGCGTTTCGGAAAGCCGGACGGCTTTTCGTCGCGCTGGTGGCAGCAACTGCTCTTTTGCTTCCGCTCCCGGCCCACGCACAGACGCTGTATGGAACGCTGGTCGGCAATGTGACTGATTCCAGTGGTGCTGCAGTCGCCGGGGCCGTCGTGACCGCTACCGACCCTTCGACCGGTTTGAAGGCCGCCGCAACCACGGATAGCTCGGGCGGATATCGCGTATCCAACCTGACGCCGGGCAGCTATATTGTTTCCGTCAATGCCCAGTCATTCAGCACCGTGACTTCGCAGGCCCTTTCGGTCCAGGCCAATATCGAGCAGCGCTTTGACGCAAAGCTTCAACCGGGGACGGTTGGGCAGTCGATTGTCGTGACTACCGCGGCCCCTGAACTGCAGACGGATACTGCGACGGTCAGCTCTGAGTTGGAGACCACGGAAGTGCGCACGCTGGTGACCACTGCGGGATTCAATATGCGCAACTTCCAGAGTCTGTTCCAGGTCCTTCCGGGCTTTTCGCCGCCCAATGAACAGCATTCTGAGGCCGGCAACCCTGCGGATACGATGATGTTCAATGCCAACGGCGTTTCGGGCAGCAACAATACGACGAAAGTGGACGGCGTTAGTGACATCTATGCGTGGCTGCCGGAGATCACCGCGTACACTCCGTCGACCGAAGCCATCGGTTCCATCAACGTAGTCACCAACAGCATGAACGCCGAGCAGGGATTTGCTTCCGGCGCTGCGGTGAATGTGACAACGAAGTCCGGCACCAACAAATTCCACGGTTCGGCGTGGGAATACAACATGATCAGCGCTCTGATGGCGAAGCCGTATTTCACGCCAAAGAGCAACGCGCTTCCGAAATATGTCCTGAATCAGTTCGGCGGCAACCTTGGTGGGCCAATCCTGAGGAACAAAGCGTTCTTCTTCGGCAACTTTGAAGCCACACGGCGGTCTCAGGCCGCGAGCGGCAATCAAACGGTCCCTTCACAGGCGATGCTGAACGGCATCTTCACTGGCGTGTATCATCCGACAACCGTCGGCGGTGTCACTACCAATGTTCCGGTCATCATCTATGATCCGCTCACCGGCAACCCTGACGGCACAGGGCGCCAGCCGTTCCCGAACAATGTGATTCCCGCAAACCGCATTTCTCATGCCGCCAGCCAGATGATCGCGCTACTGGAGTCGAACAACAATGCCGATCTCCCCAATGTTGCCGCGGCGAACCTGCTTTCCGACGGCGGAATCGGGAACGACCTTTATGGCTCCGCAGACAGCGAATACACGCGCAACAATGTCGATACACGTGTCGACTTCAACCTGACCTCCAAGAGCACGCTCTTCGGGCGCTACGGCTTTCAGGACACCAACATCTTTGCGCCCCAGGCGCTGGGCGCGGCGGGCGGCGGCACCTTCGCCGTGAACGGCTCCAACCCGCAGCCGGGCAATGCGCCCAGCCTGATTCAGTACACCGGTGTCGGTGGCACCTACGCGTTCCGGCCTAACCTGCTGCTGGACGCCAACTTCGGCTATCTGCGCCAAGGCATGTCGGCCAAAAACACGGACCTCAATAAGAACTGGGGCACCGATTATTTCGGCATCCCCGGGACCAATGGCGCGTGCAGCCTGTGCGGAGGCCAGCCCGGGTTCAACTTCACCACCATCTCGGGCATGGGGAATACGGCAAACTCGAATCCGTTCCAGTTCCGGGACAACACCTACGTCTCTGCCGCGAACCTCAGCTGGACTAAAGGGAAGCACGCGACTCGATACGGCATGGAGTTCGACCGCTTCTCCATCAACCACTTCCAGCCGCAGAATACTTACGGACCGCGCGGCGGATTCCAGTTCACGGGCGGCCTTACCGCGCTCACAGGCGGAGCGGCTCCGGATGTTTACAACTCCTGGGCGGACTTTCTGCTTGGTTTACCGCATCAGCTGCAGAAGGACACGCAATATCTGAATCCTGCCACCAACCGCGAGAATGTCTGGGCCTTCTACGCCCAGGACCAATGGCAGGCGACGGCGAAACTCACAATCAACTATGGCATTCGGTACGAGTACTATCCAATCGCTACCCGTGACCACACGGGCCTAGACATCTTCAACCCGGCGGATGGAAAGATCTATATCGAAGGCGCCGCAGGCGTTCCTCCCACCGCGCAAGTCCATGTTGGAAAAGGATTGGTTGTACCCCGCCTTGGCTTTGCCTATCGCATCACCCCGAAGACGGTGGCGCGCGTTGGCTTTGGCCTGTCGGCCAACCCGGACAGCTATCGCAACGTGCTGACGACGTATCCCTCCGTGGTTTCGCAGACCATCGTAGGAAACACGGCGACCGTCTCTCCGCTGATCGGCGGACTGCCCGATACCATTGGCGAGGGTCCGGCGATTCCGACGAGCTCGTACTATGACGGCATTCCCACTTTGACTCCTCCAACTTTGAGTCCGAGCTCACCCTCGGTTGCCCTCGGGACCCTTGGCACGCCTCCGGGCACCCTCGGCGCGACTACGCTGCCCCTGAACTACCGTCGCGGCTACTACGAGAGTTACAACGCGGCACTGGAACGCGAGTTTTCCGGCGCGGTTACTTTGAACGTCACCTATGTCGGCGAACAGATCCGGCGGGAAGTTCCGAACGGCTTCAACATCAATGCCAACCAGGCCCCTGGCCAAACGGCTGCCCAGCAGCCCATGAAGGCGCTGTACGGCATCAGCGCCGGAATCACCTCCCTCACGCCGATGGGCACTGGAAACTACAACGCCCTGGAAGCGCAGGCGAAGAAACGCTTCTCCAATGGCGGTTATATCCAGATCAACTACACGTGGTCCCGTTCCATCAATGATTATGGCGATCAGTCGGACGGCGAAGGCGGACCATTCACCAGCATGATCCCTTACTGGCGTCTGAATCGGGGGGTGGCCGGCTTCGACCGCACTCATAACATCGAAATCTTCGGGAACTATATGCTTCCGTTCGGAAAGGGCCACGCGTTTCTCCAGACCGGACCCGGAGCATACATTCTCGGTGGGTGGTCTGTGAGCGGCTCGCTGAGCCGGGAAAGCGGTACGCCGTTTACGGTTACTGGCAGCGGAGGTTCTCTCGGACCAAGCACCGTCGGCAGCTCGCAGTTTGCCGACGTAATCTCGAAGTCCAACATGATCCTCGGGGGCCACAACGGATCCAAGGCTTACTTCAATCCTGCAAACTTCGCGGACCCCTCGGTCGCTCAAAAGGCCCAGTCGGGATCGAGCTGCTCGACAGCGAACCTATCGGTATGCCGCTTCGGAACTGCAGGATTTCACTCGCTTCGCGGACCCGGCCTAACCAATCCGAGCATCAGCGTGGCGCGCATCTTTCCGATTACGGAGCGATTCAATATGGAATTCCGCGCGGAGGCGTTCAACTTCATCAATACGCCTCAATTCAATAATCCGAGTGCGAGTGTGACCGGCAGCAATTTTGGATTCATTACCGGCACGGTAGGCAATTCCAACCGCGAGTTGCGGTTCTCAGGTCGCGTCACTTTCTAAGCGATCCATCAAGTAAGAACGAGTCGCCCGATTGGTGCGGTCTCGATCGACGCGATGTTCGGCCGCGGACCATGCGATGTGGTCCGCGGCCGGACGCCGCAAAACCCAGCGCAATATCGTCCTCGTACTGTCAACCGTCCGCTAAAACGCTAGGATTGAAACTCATGGACAGACGCGGATTCCTGCACGCAACGACAGCGCTTGGACTGTTTGCAACGGTCGATGGATATGCCTCGGCATCTCCTCAGAACCCTGCGCAAAGCGATCGCGACTTTTGGCTGCAGTCGATGCTGAAGATCGGTGATCCGGTCCTGCGCGCTCTCAGCGAAGGCAAGCTGAAAGAGCGCATGCCGGTCGAGGCTCCCAACCGAAACGTCGAGGAGCGCAGGCAGTACACGCACCTGGAGGCGATAGGCCGTCTGCTTACCGGTATGGCGCCCTGGCTGGAGTCTGCTTCAGAGGCAGGTCCGGAGGCAAAGCTCAAAGCAGAGTATGCGGAGTTGTCCCGCAGCGCCATTCGCTCGGCGACCGATCCGAAATCACCCGATTTCCTGAACTTCAATAAGGGAAGCCAACCGGTAGTCGACGCCGCCTTTCTTTCGCTGGCAATTGTGCGTGCGCCCACCGAGTTGTGGCACAAACTCGACAGCAAGACACAACAAAATCTGATCGCAGCGCTCGAGTCTTCGCGAGTGATACGGCCGGGCTATTCCAACTGGCTGCTTTTCTCCGCGATGAATGAAGCTGCATTGTCTCTGATGGGCGTGTGGTGGGATCCCATGCGTGTCGACTATGCCTTACGCACGATGGACACCTGGTACAAAGGCGATGGCGTATATGGCGATGGTCCCCAGTTCCACTTCGACTACTACAACAGCTTCGTGATCCATCCTCTGCTGCTGAACGTGCTCGATGTGATCGGAAAATCGTCGAACGCGTGGAACTCGCTGAAGGGAGAAGCACAGCGAAGAGCCGTCCGATATGCCGCCATCCAGGAGAGACTGATTGCGCCGGACGGCAGTTTTCCGCCAACGGGCAGATCGCTCGCTTATCGCTTCGGCGCGTTTCATCTGCTCGCGGAGATGGCTTTGCGGCGCGATCTTCCTCAGCCGGTTGCGCCTTCCCAGGTGCGGTCTGGATTGACGGCTGTGATGCGGAGAATGCTTGATGCCCCGGGTACGTTCGATGGCAAAGGCTGGCTCACCGTCGGATTTTACGGTCACCAGCCTTCCATCGCTGAGTCGTACATATCCACCGGCAGCTGTTACTTGTGCTCTGCGGCTTTCCTTCCGCTGGGACTTCCTTCGACTGACCCGTTTTGGAGTGAGCCGTCCAAACCCTGGACCTCAAAGAAGGCATGGTCGGGAGAACAGGTCACGCTGGACCATGCCTTGGCCGACCGTCCAGAACCTGCCAGATCGTAATCTTGACGACGAAATGGACGATCACGAATGGCGGCGGCCGGCATGATGACGCACAACCGGGTCCGCTGAAGCCTAGAACGAAACCCGGTTGTTGCGCTGGGTGATCTCCGGAATGCCGCCGCTCGGTTCGATGGTTACGCTGCCGCCTTTGTAGTCGGCGTTGACCGGAAGCCGCAGCGTGACCGTCTCAGTCTTGGGCAGCAGATCGAGCGGGGCCTTCAGCGGTGCGGCGTTGGCGGAGGCGAGGACCTTACCCGTGCTATCGCGCAGCACAATCTTCGACGCGGGCGCGTCCACCGAGCCGATGCTATGCACCGTCACGTGCATCACGCGGCCATCGACCTTCACGTCCTCAGGATCGAGGCCGAGGTCTGGACGCGACCAGTAGGGAACGCCTTTGTCGACGAGCTTGAGTTCGAGCACGGTGCAGGTGTGCGGCGCGAAGGTCAGGTCGAGGGTCTTAGACCGCTCAAAGTCCACGGTGTGCGTGGTCGCATTCTGCATCGGGCCTGTGGTGGAGTCCGCGGTGCCTTGAGTGAGTTGCCACTTGCCCGGGTCGATCTCCGCGCCGGTCATGTGCGCAGTCACAGGAGTTGAGTCGAGATTGTAGGCAATGACCTTGAAGTGGTCGGGCGTCGCTTCCGGCACCAGGATCGCAACGCTCTCGTCCGTCGCCGGAGCGTCGAACTGCCAGCTGATGACGTTGCCGGGATACACGCGGTCACGGGTGAGCGCGATGCCGCCGAGCCGCTCGCGTTGCAGGTCGCCGGTCGAGAAACCACCGCCATCGGCGATGCGATCAATCCACATGCTGCCGTAGGTATTCAGGTACTCGCGGTCGAACTCCTGCTGCAGTTGCGCGCGATAGCCCGCTTCGAGATAGCGCGTGTCGCCGGTCATCTGCCAGGCAGATTCGCCGCCGGTCGCGGTGTACTGCGGGCCGAGCGTAGCGCGCAGGCCGAGCATATCGATGGCGTCGGAGTTCACTTGTTCGAGTCCGGAATCGAGCAGCGGCTGGAGATACTTTTTGTCGCCGGTCCAGCGGTATGCGGACCACATCAGGAACCAGGGCGCGCCGCCGCCGCCACCGAATCCGCCGCCGCCCGCGCCGGCCTCCTGGTCGGTTTTGAAATTGATGGAGGAGTTGATGGTGTAGCGTCCGCCTGGACCCTGCTTGCGGTGCGCGAGCAAGCCATCGGCCATCTCAAGCACCATCTTCCTGGTCTCCGGCGCGCCGTTGTAAAGCACAAGCGAGAGCGCGGGCTGGAAGACGAAATAGCTGCGCGACTTCGACCAGCCCCACACGCCGTCCTCCGACATCTTCTCGCCATTGAAATATGCCGAACGGATGTGGCGATGGCCCGCGGCGTTGATGCCGGTGAGCCATTCGAGGCGTTTGGCGGTGACCATCGCGCGCTCGATCTGCTTCGGCGAGCCGAAGTCCATCAGCATCATCTGGCCCAGCACGTTGATGCCGTCCTCGTAACTGTGCAGTTCATCATATTGGCCGCTGGCGAGACCGTTCAGAAAGAGCCCCTCCGAGTAGTCCGCTTCAAGTTCTTTGGAGACCGAATCCGTGATCTTCTTCGCGGGCGCGCCCATCAGCTCGACGCCCGGGAACATGTCGGTCAGGTCGGAGTCGTCCGAGAGACCGCCGCCGAACTCGCCGTTCGAGATCTGGCGATTGTCGATGTACCAGTTGATGAAGCGCTTGAAGTAATCCAGGTCCTTCACCTGCAGCCATGCCCAGGCGGGAACGCCCGCAGGCACGGCCGGCTCGGTATAGGGCGGACGCGGCTGGCCCTTATTTGCGTCCCACCAGTACTTGCGGCCAAGGTCATTGGTGGGGTCGACTCGCAGCAGGTCGGTGATGTCGGCGTAAAAGCGGTTCCAGGTGTTCAGCTTCTCGCTGCTGACGGCCTCTTCGACCATGTTGGCGTAGTTGTCTTTCACTTGGGTAAGCCGGTCGGCGATGTGTTCCGGCAGCGCTTCCGCGCGCGGCTTGAAGACGAGCCGCAGTTCGGCGCCCTCAAGCGATGCGGCGCCGAACTCGGCGGAAGCGGAGGCGATGGTGATGTAGAGGCTCTTGTCGTTGGGCAGGATGCGGTCGCGCGTGTCCAGCCAAAGCGTGTGCGGCTCGCCAGGCTTGACGGAGAAGTTGAAGTCCAGCATGTCGCGCATCGGCCACAGCGGGTCCTTCACGCGGACGTTCATCGGGATGTAGTCGCCGTGCGTGGGCTTGATGTTGAGCGCGGGCAGATCGATAGCGATGCCGTCGAGGCCGTCATCCATGTTCTGCCAGCTAGTGCCTCCGCCGCCGCGGCCTGCGCCGCGGTTGCCGCGCGAGTCCACTGGGATGAGGATGTGCACGATGGGCAGTTCGGACTGCTGAACGCGCGCTGTGCCTCCGC
>DATNAU010000076.1:0-10545 GCA_035572415.1 Acidobacteriaceae bacterium | reverse complement strand
TGAGCATGTTCCGAAAGTAAAGCGGATCGTAGCCATACTCGCCCGCGGCGATATCCATGCCCAACGGGGCGGCATCCCGCACGCGCCGCATGTCCGCCAGCCGGTCCGAGCTCACCGGCTCCTCAAACCAGCTCACGCGGTCTTCCACAAAGCGCGCCGCGAGAGCAATCGCCTGGCGAGCGCTGAACGCCCCATTCGCATCGACAAACAGCGCAATGTTTTCTCCAATCGCTTCCCGTGCGGCATGAACTCGACCGGGGTCCGCATCCGGATGCGATCCAATCTTCATCTTCACCGCTCGCATACCGGCCTGCGCCCACTGCGAAAACTGCTGCCTCAACTGGTCGTCCGTGTACGAAGTGAATCCTCCGCTCCCGTAGGCGTTCACGCCGGACTGCGCTGCGCCGAGGAGCTTTACCACCGAACAATCGAACAGTCGGGCCTTCGCGTCCCACAGCGCGATATCCAGCGCCGCAATGGCCATGGCGCATATGCCGCGACTTCCATCATTCCGTACCGCCGCAACCATGGATGCGTGTAGCCCGGGAATATCAAACGCCGGCTTGCCGGTGAGACACTGCTCCGCAATTCGCTTTGCCACAATCGCGACCGCCGCATTGCCATACGTGTATCCCAGGCCGCGCACGTCGCCGCACTGCAACTCCGCCACGACCAATGTTGTTGAGTTCCAACTGAAGGTGCCATCTGCCTCAGGGGCATCCGTCGGGATCGTGTACGCTCTCACGTCCACATCGCCTATCGCACCCTCGGTCATTCCCATGTCGTCCCAATCCTTATAGAACTGCGCACTCAAACAAGCTCCCGAACTTTGTCATGTGCGTTCGTCAGGACAATCTTTGACCGATTGGGCTCGCCGCGCACCAGCGCCTCCGCAAACTTCAGCGCCTGGCTCGCCTTCACCTTTGCCGGCATCGGCGGCGTGAACTGATCGACCACCGCTTCAATCAGCACCGGCCCGCGGCGTCCAATCACCGCATCCATTTGCGAACCGCAGCTGCTCGCGTCATCGATCTGAATCGCATCGATGCCCGCGCCCTTCGCAATCGCCACGAAATCCGCCGGATACAGGTCGCACGCAAACTCCGGATTCCCAAGGAACACCATCTGCTCCCATTTGATCTGGCCCAGCGTGTTGTTCTTGATGACGATGATCTTGATATTCAGCTTGTAGGCCGCCACGGTAATCAACTCGCCCAGCAGCATGCTCAACCCGCCATCGCCGATGATGCAGAACACCGGCCGGTCCGGATACGCCACCGCAGCCGCAATCGCATAGGGCAAACCGCACGCCATCGTCGCAAGGTTGCCGGAGCAGCTATGCTTTTGCCCGCGCAGCGCCGGTACATACCGCGCCCACCACGTTGTGATCGTCCCTGAGTCGGAGGTCACGATCGCGTTGGAAGGGATTCGCTTCCCCAGCTCCCATCCCACCACCTGCGGCTTCATCGGCTTGTCCATCCGTGTGCCGCGCTCCTCCATCAGCTTCTGCCATTCCGCTTTACTCTTTTGCGCCTTCTTCAGGAAGCCCTTGTCATGCTTCTTCAGCAGCGGAATCAAAGCACGCAGGCAGTTCCGTGAGTCGCCCACCAGCCCCACGTCCGCGGGATGCCGCAGGCTGATCCGTTCCGGGTCAATGTCGATCTGCACGCACTTCACCGTGCCCGGCTCCGGCAGGAACTCGATATACGGATACGATGTCCCGATCATGAAGAGCGTGTCGCAGTCCTCAAGCGCATCCTGTGACGGTTCCGTTCCCAGCAGTCCAATGCCGCCGGTCGTGTAAGGGCTGTCGTCCGGCACCGCAGCCTTGCCCAGCAAAGCCTTGATGATCGGCGCGCCAAGAATCTCCGCAACCTCTTCCAGCTCCCGCGTCGCCTGCAGGGCGCCCTGCCCCGCGAGGATCGCGATCCTCTTGCCGCGATTCAGAATGTCCGCCGCGTGCTCCAACTCAACCCGCGCTGGCAATTGCTCAAAGTATGCCGGCACCGCGGAGGTGTGATGGACCGGGTTCCGCTCCGTGCGCCCCTTCTTCATCGCCTGGGTCTGCACATCCACAGGGATCGTCAGGTGGGACACGCTGCGCGAGGTCAGCGCACACCGCACCGCAAGATCTACCAGACTCTCCATGTGCGCGCCGTTCATCACGCGCTCATCGAACTGCGCCACGTCGATAAACAGCTTGTCGAGCGCCACATCCTGCTGCGTAAACGTGCCGATCAGGTCGCTGTGCTGCATCCCGGTAATCGCGAGCACCGGTGCGTGGTCCATCTTCGCGTCGTACAGCCCGTTCAGAAGATGAATGCCGCCCGGACCCGACGTCGCGATGCACACGCCCAGCCGGCCGGTGAACTTCGCATAGGCGCACGCCATAAAGGCGGCAGCCTCTTCATGCCGGACGTGGATGAATCGGATCTTGTCCTTGCGTTTGCGGAGCGCCTCGAACACTCCGTTGATGCCGTCCCCGGGAAGGCCAAAAATCGTATCCACTCCCCATGCCAGCAACCGCTCTACCAGAACATCCGACGCATCCATCATTGAAACCCTCTCGCGCACGGCAGCCGTCCCGTTTTTCGCGACAATCCCTAGGACGCCGCCTGCAAGGTTTCGGGTTTGTCTTGGGCGGCGCCCTCAGTTTTGTCACAGCATCACAGCGTGGATATTGCCTCTCCCGCTACCTTTGCTCGCGCGCCCAGGCTTCCCTTTCAAATGCGCCACGGCATCTATGAATTTAAGGGGGCTTTTCATGCAGCATGCCAAGGTAGTCGTCGTTACAGGTGCTTCCGCAGGGCTTGGTCGCGCCATCGCTCACGAGTTTGCATCCGCCGGCCTCGCGGTCGGACTCATCTCACGCGACCGGGAAGCGCTGGAATCGGCTGCTGCGGAAATCGAGCGTCTCGGCAGCCGCGCCGCCATCTTCGTTGCGGACGTCAGCGACGATGCCGCAGTCGAGTCCGCGGCAACCTACTTTGAAGAACAACTCGGCCCTATCGATATCTGGGTGAACAACGCGATGGTTTCCGTGTTCTCCCCCATCGCGCAGATGAACGCACAGGAATTTCGCCGCGTCACGGAGGTCAACTACCTTGGTTTTGTGCACGGAACCCTGTCGGCGTTGAAGCGCATGGTCCCGCGCAATCGCGGCCGAATCATTCAGATCGGCTCAGCCCTCGCCTATCGCAGCATACCGCTCCAGTCCGCCTACTGCGCCACCAAGCACGCCATCGTCGGCTTTACAGACTCGCTGCGCTGCGAGCTTGCGCATGACAAGAGCAACATCAAAGTCTGCGTCGTCCATATGCCGGCGATGAACACACCGCAGTTTACCTGGGTGAAGAACAACCTGGGCAGGAAGCCGCAGCCGGTACCGCCCATCTACCAGCCGGAGGTCGGAGCGCGTATGGTAGTCCACGCCGCTCTCACAAAATCGCCCCACCGCGAATACTGGGTGGGAGGTTCCACCGTCAAGGCGATCGTCGCGCAAAAGTTTATCCCCGGCCTGCTCGACGCATATCTCGGAAAGACCGGCTACGACTCCCAGCAACTCGATGTGCCCGATCCTCCCGACCGTCCCAACAACCTGTGGCAGCCGGTCTCCAGTCCCTATGGGGCGCATGGGCCATTTGATGGCCGTTCACTGCCTCTCAGTCTGGAGGCAACCGTCACCCGCAACTTCTGTCGCGTCGCCACCGCCTGTGGCTTCATCGCCGGTTTGATCGCTGTAAAAAAAATCCGCGGATAAACTACCAGACAGCAACCGCCTGCACCGTCGGCGCGCCGGTCTTGCCGTCCACGACACTCACCTTCAGTACCACCTCGATGTTCCGATTGCCAAAGTCCCCGATGCGGTCTCGCAGTTGCTGGATGTAATGCGGGCTGGTTGCAAAGTGCGCCGCCGCCTCCGTGCCATTCCGTCCCACCCCCGCCAGGGTCATCACCCAGCTGTCGGTATTCGAATCGCGAAACCGCGCCACCACGGCATAGTCATCCGCGCTGGAATACGGCAGCGATGACAGATCGCGTATCCATTTGCTCCCGGGCTGTCTCGAGTCCACAATGCCCTCGTGCTCCGTCGGGCCCGGTACAAAGTGGATCTGCAACGGCTGCAGCAGTCGCGTCGTCCACTGGTTGTTATACCCACCCACCAGCACCAGAGGATGCTCACGCAGCTCCGTCAGCGGAGTATTCGCCGCCGCGCGCACCTCCGTCGCAACGCCGCCCTGCTTTGCCAGCAGTGTGCTCAGTTGCGCGAGCGCCGACGCGCTCTGAAGCGAAACAAACGGATAGTCCGTATCCTTCCCCGCCGTGCTGACGCCGGAAAGGTGGGTCTGATCGAACACCGATCCGCCAATACACACCATCACCGGAGACTGCTCGCGCAGCGGCGCCCAGAAGTCCTCCAACGCTGTCCTGGGATGCAGCGTGCGATATCTCCAACCTCCGGCAACCCCCGCTACAACGAATAGAATCAGCAGAACGAGCCAGCCCCACCGTCGCGCGCCTGGCCTCGCTCTATCCCCATGCAGTAACGGTCCATCGGAAGAAGAGTGTGAGTGCACCGCCGGAAACTCCGGCTCGCGGATTGCAATTCCGCTGTGCGTTTCCGCATGTTCGACCGGAAAAACATCGCCTTCCGCATCGTGCGCAATCACAAACTCCGGAACATACGATCCCGCCGGCAGCGAAATATGCACCGCCGCCCTCCGGTCCAGCTCGTGGTAGTAGAGCGAGAGGCGCTTGCGCACTTCACCCGCCGTGTATCGCACCACCGTGTCCGCATTGGTGTCATAGTCGGCCGGGCGATCGAAGACCTCCACCCCCACGGTCCGTTCCTTTAACTGGTCCGCTTCCCCCGCAAGCGTCTTCTCCACGATGTACTTCAGCAGCGCCGGATACCGCTTGCTGTTGCAGAAATGCGGGCTCGCAAGCACTTCCGCCAGCTCACGCAGCACCACCTCACGGTCATGGACCGTATGCGGGTGCCATACCTCGCGGACTGCGCCGGCTCGTGTCATCTTCTCTAAACTTCGAATCCTACTCGCCTTGAATCGCACCAGCAAGCAGCGTTTGTAACGTGCCATTTCGCGCCGATAACTATCTTATTTTTAGTTACTTGTGTCATCCGCATCAGGCCAAACGGTGAGTCACTTGCCGAGCGCCCTCTTGAAGGCGGAGGGTGTGGCCTGCTCCCCGAACGTAATCGCTGCAACCGTGAGAAGGGCTCCTCCTTGTTCGAATCTTCACGACGCGCGTTCCTCCGCAACACCTCGCTGGCCACCGCTGGCGTCCTGCTGCCTGCATCACTGCGCGCCGTCGCATCGGGATCGCATTCGCCGGCAACCAGCTCCACCACATCCGTCCGTCTGGACGAAGGCTGGCAGTTCCGGAAAGGTTCGCTGGACGGCGTATGGGCAGTCTGGCGCAAAGAGGACGACTCGCTCTGGCAGCCCACGACGCTTCCTCATTGCTGCAACGCCGGCGACGCCTGCGACCCGGACCGACCCTACTTCCAGGGTCAAGGCTGGTATCGCACCCGCATCCACGTCGCCAATCCCTTCCCCGGCGGCCGTACCCTGCTCCACTCCCGCGGCGCCGGCCAGACCACCACGCTCTGGGTCGGCGCGACGAAGGTCGGCGCCCACAAAGGCGGCTATGACGAGTTCGCCTTCGACATTACTGAGACCGTCACGGAGGCCATCGCCGCCCTCCCGCCCACAGAGACCGCCGCCGGCATCCCCATTGCCATCCTCTGTGACAACTCCCCCGACGTCGAGCGTGTCCCCTCCAACCTCAGCGACTTCTGTCTCTACGGCGGACTCTATCGCCACGTCAGCCTCGTCTATCTCCCCGCGATCGCTCTCGACGCAGTCCACATTCTGCCCACACTCGCTAGCGATGGCTTCGCCCAGGTTCTCGTCAAAGCGCGGCTGTTCAACCCCGGCGGTCTCTCTTCGGAATGCACCATCTCCGTCGAAGCCGCCGATGCGGACGGCCGCGTCCTTTTCTCCGCGACGAAAACCCACACACCCACTACCGGTTTTCTCGACCTTGCCGCCTTCCCCATCGCGCAGCCCCGGCTCTGGTCTCCCGACTCGCCACATCTCTATCGCTGCCGCGTCACGCTGACCAGCGCCGCAGGCGCGACCACCGTAGAAGAACGCTTCGGCATCCGCTCGCTTGAGTTCGTCGAGCACGGTCCATTCAAGCTCAATGCCAAGCGCGTGCTGCTTCGCGGCACCTCACGCCACGCCGACCACACCGGCACGGCCGCCGCCATGCCCGACGACCTCGTCCGCCAGGAACTCCAGCTCATCCGCGACATGGGCGCGAACTTCATCCGCCTCGCGCACTACCAGCAGGACCGCCTCGTCCTCGACCTCTGCGACGAGCTCGGCCTGATGGTCTGGGAGGAAGCGCCATGGTGCCGCGCCGGCGTCGGCGACGCTGCCTTCCAGCAGAACGCCAAAGACATGCTGGCGCACATGATCGACCAGCACATCAACCATCCCTCCATCATCCTCTGGGGCCTCGGCAATGAAGACGACTGGCCCGGCGAGTACCCAAAGATCGACCAGCAGGCCATCCGCCGCTTCATGACCGACATGCGCGACCTCGCGCACTCACTCGACTCCTCGCGCCTCACCTCCTTCCGCCGCTGCGACTTCGCTCGCGACATCCCCGATGTCTACTCGCCCTCCATCTGGGCCGGCTGGTACGGCGGCAACTATCGCGACTACGAGCAGAGCCTCGCCACGCAGCGCACTCGCGTCAAGCGTTTCATCCACATGGAGTGGGGCGCGGACAGCCACGCCGGCCGCCACTCCGAAGATCCCGAGGCCGCGTTGCACAAGATTGCTCCCGGCAGCCATACCGACGAGCGCGGTCTCGCATACAAAAAAACCGGCTCCCCTCCGCGCATGTCCTCCGACGGTGACTGGTCCGAAACCTACGCCTGCCTCCTCTTCGACTGGCACCTCAAGACGCAGGAAAAGCTCGACTGGCTCACCGGCTCCGCACAATGGATCTTCAAGGACTTCGCCTCGCCCCTGCGCGGCGACAGCTCCATCCCGCGCATGAACCAGAAGGGCGTCGTCGAGCGCGACCTCACGAAGAAAGAGTCCTACTACCTCTTCCAGTCCTACTGGTCGCAGAAGCCCATGGTCCACATCTACGGCCACACCTGGCCCATCCGCTGGGGCCGCGCTGGCGAGACCCGTCCCGTGCACGTCTTCTCCAACTGCGAGCAGGCCCAGCTCTTCCTCAACGGAAAATCCCTCGGCACAAAGCGCCGCGACTCCCAGGACTTCCCCGCCGCCGGCCTGCGCTGGGACGTCGTCTTCGCTCCCGGCGCAAACACGCTCCGCGCCGTCGCCACTCACGGCCCCACCACCATCACCGACGAAATCTCTCTCACCTACGAAACCCAGCCCTGGAGCAAACCCGCCGAACTTCGCCTGATCGAAAAATCGCGCCACGCCGATACCGTCACGCTCGCCGCCACCTTGCACGACGCCAACGGCCGCCTCTGCCTCGACGCCGCGCACACCGTCCGCTTCTCGCTCGCCGGCGATGGCCGCCTCATCGACAACCTCGGCACCACGCGCGGATCGCGTGAGCTTCAACTCGCCAACGGCCGCGCGCAGATCTCAGTTCAACGCACCGGCGCATGTCACGTCGGAGTCGCATCCGGCGAATTGAAAGACCTGCCGCCCGCATTTCTTCAAATCACCTGACCGGCGAGGGCCACCGCCGCAACCGCATCACACGTTTTTGCTTTCCGACGAAGGAGGACCGCAATGACATCACCCAATGCAATCGACAACAAGAAGGATCAACGCATGGGCCTCAACGCAGCAATCACCGCGCAGCAGAAGGCGCTCGCCTGGCAGCACCCCGTCATCACGCGACTGCTCGCCCTGCTCACATTCGCCGTCGCCCTGTTCCTCGGCCTCCCATCGGCGCAGGCCCAGGTCAGCACTGCAACCATGTTCGGCACCATCACAGATGCCAGCGGCGCCGCAATTCCTGACGCGAGCGTCACCATCCGCCAGACCGACACCGGCTTCGTCCGCGTGGTAAAAACCGGCGGCGGCGGCGAGTATCGCGCCGACTTCCTTCCCATCGGCCCCTACAGCGTCACTGTCGAAGCCAAAGGCTTCAAGACACTCAACCGGCAGGGCCTCACTCTCACCGTCACCGAAGAAGCGCACCTCGACCTCTCGCTCTCCGTCGGCGGCACCGACCAGACCATTCAGGTCACGGCGGAAATCCCGCTCCTCAACACCGGCAACTCCACCCTCGGCCGCACCATCTCCAATCGCGAAATCGAGAACCTTCCGCTCGTCGATCGCAACGTCTACACTCTCCTCGACCTGACTCCGGGCGTGCAGAACAACAACAACGCCGGCACCGGCGGCAACGGCGGCGTCATCAATCCCCTCGGCTTTCCTGAGCAGCACGTCAAGATCAACGGTTCCACCGACTCCGGCGTAGGACAGGTCTCCTACTACCTCGACGGCGGCAGCAACATGACCGGCGTCCGCAACACCGGTAACCCGCTCCCCAACCCCGACGCCATCAAGGAATTCGCCGTTCAGACCAACAACTACTCCGCCGAGTACGGCCGCAACTCCTCCGGCGTTATCACCGTGCTCACCAAGTCAGGCACCAACGAGTTCCATGGCTCCGCGTTTGAGTTCTTCCGCGATCGCAACTTCAACGCCACCCAGCACAATCAGACGCAGAAGACGCCCTACAACCAGCACCGCTTCGGCTTTACGGTAGGCGGCCCCGTCGTCCACGATAAGCTCTTCTTCTTCGGCTCCTACGCCGGCTTCCGCTTCATCTCGGACAACATCCTCACCACTCAGGTTCCCAGCGCCGCCATGCAGCAGGGCAACTTCAGTGAAAATCTCCCCACCACCGGCCTCACCGGCGCTGCCGCCTGCGCCAAGACCGTCACCTCAACAGCAACTTCCTTCTACGCCTGCGATCCGGTCACCCGCACAGCCTATCCGGGCAACATCGTCCCCCTGTCCGCCTTCGATCCCGCGATCCTCGCCATCATCAAGGCCGGCCTTATCCCCACTCCCAATCCCAGCCAGGCCGGCGACTCCATCTACACCCGCCGCGACTTCAGCCCCTACCGCCAGAAAACAGACGAGCAGCTCTATAAGGGCGACTACCAGATGACTGCCAAACAGCGGCTCGCCCTCAGCTACTTCCATCTCACCGGCGACTACGTCGTCAATCCCTCCGGCAACAACATCCTTGGCTGGGTGGTCCATGACTACAAGTTCGCCCAGCATGAAGCCAACATCGCCCACACCTGGACCATCACCAACAGCACCATCAACCAGCTCGCGCTCAACTACACACGCCTCATCGGCGGCCGCGTGCCCTCACCCGTAGACAGTCTCGCCAGCTACGGCTCCGCATTCGCCGAGCAGTTGCCCAACGGCCAGATCTGCGGAGCCAAAGCCCAGGCCGGCTGCGCGCGTCCGCAGTTCGGCGTCAGCGGCTGGTTCACCGCCGGCAACGCCATCACCGGGCCGGTTTCAGGCAGCAACGTCTACGCCATCCGCGATGTCGTCAGCACCACCCACGGCGGCCATACCCTCTACTTCGGCGGCGAGGCCAATCGCGAGAACGACGCCCAGCAGACCACCCTCAACGACTACGGCGTCTTCTCCTTCACCCAGGCCGGCGCCGGAACCGCTGGCCGTAGCAGCGCGGCCATCACGGATTTCTTCTTCGGCCGCCCCAACACCATGGGTCAGGACGTTCCCGTCTACGCCAACGCCAACTACTTCAACTACGGCATCTTCTTCCAGGATGACTGGCGCATCCGTGCCAATCTCACCCTCAACCTCGGCGTCCGCTACGACATTCAGACCACGCCGACCGATACGCAGCAGATGACCATGCAGTTCATCCCCGGCAAGACCTCCACCATCGCCCCCAGCCTTCCCAAGGGCATTCTGCTTCCCGGCGATCCGGGTGTGCCAACGGGCGGCGTCAACACCCGCTACGATCACGTCTCTCCGCGCGCCGGCTTCGCCTGGACGCCCTACGCCAATGGCCGCACCGTCGTCCACGGCGCAGCCGGCATCTTCTACGGCTCCATCGGCGGCAATCTCTTCACCTACTCCTCTAACGGCGAGCCCTTCTCCGGCCGTCCCTCCTTCTCGCACGTCATCTCGGTCGCGAATCCCTATGCCACCGATCCCACCGACTTCTGCAACGGCGACGCCACCTGCATCGCCGGCGGCGTCGGACACTCCCCCTATCCCTTCATCTACAAGGCAAAGAACCCGCAGTTCGTCGTCAAGCCCGCGGCCATCATCCCCACCGATCCGAACTTCCGCTGGCCCGAAACCTACCAGATCAACTTCGGAATCCAGCAGCAGTTCACCCGCGGCCTGGCCCTCTCCGCAAACTATGTGGCCTCACTGTCGCGTAAGCTGCCCATCGAGTGGGACCTCAACTATCCCGTCTTCAACCTCACCTCCGCCGGAGCGCCCGGAG
>DATNAU010000075.1:0-59111 GCA_035572415.1 Acidobacteriaceae bacterium | reverse complement strand
CGCACCATCAACAAGCTGATGGAGACGCTGAGCTGAGTTGTCAGTTCTCAGTTCTTAGTGGTCAGCAGTGGGGCAACAACGGGCGTCTGGAGATGCCAAAAGCTGGAAACGGTAAAGAATAGCCGGGCGGTTGCAACTCATGGACTGCGTGCTATCATCCGACTCACTCAAAGCAAAGTTTTTCGCAGGATTCAGTAGCAGCAGACCCCGGGAGCCATGAAGCACTATTCGAAGGCACAGGAGGACCGCAATGCTCTATCCGCTCAGTGCACGTTCCGACGAAGCCAGCCGCAAGGGAGCCATGGAAGACGATGGCCCATTCATCGCCGCCGCTCCCCGTTCCTTTGACCCGTTCCAGTATCAGCTTGGGCATCGCGATCAGGATGAGATGATCAAGGACAACGACACGGATTCGCCCGGCGCGTAGCGACAACAGGAGTCTGAGGTAATTCACGCACCCAATGTGCAGGCCTTTGCGTGCCAGTATGGCGGGATATTCCATCGCGTTGCGATATAACGCGGAATGCGTATCTCTGCGCGAAAGAGTGATATAAAGTTTAGTCATAGGCAGACAACAACCACCCCGTCATGGATGATGTAAATCAGGCAGCGCGCACTGTAGCCAAATTCCTGCAAACTTTCACTTCCGCCAGCGGAATGCGACTCCGCTACAGGGTGAAGGCTCGCGGCGCCGCGCCCGAAGAGGGCGCGGAACCGGCCGCGGGGTCGCATATGCTCGCGGTGGAGTTCATCGGACCGGACACGCGCTGGCTCACCGCGCGCAATGGCGAATTGCTGAACGCGCTGGAGCACATCGCAACGAAAATTCTAAGGCTGGAACCGGAGGCGCACGACCAGGTCTCGTTTGACGCCGACCAGTTCAAGGCGAACCGCGACCGGCAGCTTCGCAATATGGCGGATGAGGCTGTGGAGAGTGTGAAGGAAAGCGGACGGCCGTTTGCTTTCCCGCCGATGAGCTCCCGCGAGCGGCGCATGCTGCACATGCTGCTGGTGGACTCCGGTCTGCAGACCGCGTCCAGCGGTGAAGGGCCGGGGCGGTATGTGGTGCTGTATCCGGCGGAGGGCGACACGCGGTCCGCCGAAGCCCACGAACAGAACACGCGCGCGCGGCATGCGAATATCCGGGAAAGATTCCGGCCGAGGTCGTAAAAGAACGTTGTCAGTTGTTAGTTCTCAGTTGTCAGTTACTACCTGTGCTGGGTTGAACGGCTGGTGCTTTTCAGTTCGCGGTCTCCCGAGAGCTGAGAACTGAAAACTACACTACGCCAGAAGCAAAATTTTGCCGTCGATGCCACCTTTTTCCGCGGCGGCTTGGGCCTTTGGTGTGTCTTCGAGCGGCACCATGCGGTCAATATGGATGCGGAGCTTACCGGCCGCGACCTGTTCGGCAAGCCACCGCAGTTTTGGCGCGTCGGGTTTCGCTGTGATGGGCTGTACCCGGACGGTGGGATGCATCTTTGCATTGGCAGGTGTGCCCAGCACCGAGCCAAAGACACCTCCCTGCTTGACCTTGCCAAGCAGCTTCTGGGCGGTATCGCCGTTGACCGCATCGGCGACTGCATCGACAAAACCCAGACGAGCGATCTCGGCATCGTCGTCGATGGCGATGACTTCGTCCGCGCCGAGTTCCGCGGCTTCCTGCTTCTGCGATTTGCGAACGCCGGCGATCACGGTCGCGCGCGCCTGCTTCGCGACAAACACCGCGCTGCGGCCGACACTGCCAACCGCACCGGTAACGAGCACCGTTTGCCCCTTTTGGACCTCTGAAGCGAGCCGGATCAACTGCTCGCCCGTGGTGGTGACGAGCGGCAGCGCGGCGGCTTCTACTAGATCGAGGCCTTCAGGAATATGCGCGAGGTCAGTGGCGTTTACGACGCATAGTTCCGCGTAAGTCTTCCATGCAAGGGCCATCACCTTGTCGCCGGGCGCGAAGCCTTCGACCTTGGGGCCGACGCTGCGCACGGTACCGGAGACATCGCGGCCCAGGATGCCGGGAAATTCGACCGGAAAGCGTTCCTTCGCAATGCCGCTGCGCATCTTCCAGTCGATAGGGTTGATGCTTGCCGCGGCCACCCGCACCAGCACCTGGCCTTCGCCCGGCTCCGGGTCGGGCGCGTCTTCGTATTTCAGCTTTTCAGGACCGCCGTACTCGTGGAGAACGATTGCCTTCATCGGCTTCACCTCAGTGTGGGTCTGATGCGACCAGGCGAGAAGCAGGACGCTTGAAGTGCGTGGGAATTCACCTGCTCTAGCGCTGCAGCAGCACCACCTCAATGACGAGAAGTGCGAAAAAGCCGAACTTAAGAGCTGCTGCACGGTTGCACGGTACAAGTAGCTCAGGCGGAAGGCTATCCAAAATGCGCTGACGCTTGAATGACTCCGCGATTTGACCTGAACCGGGTCCCCGCAAGACATCGTCCGTCAGTTCGTTCCTAAGTCTCATCTGCCGAAATCCAAAGAAAAACATTCCGCCAGCCGTTAGAGCATACAGCAGGAACTTGAATATGTGCATTGCGGTGTCCCTCCACGAAAGGCCGCTAATCGGCATGCGCGAACGCAGCCATGCTATCAGGCAGATTGCTGTAGGGATTCGAGCAGCGCTCGGGTCTCGGCGAGGACGTCGTCCGACTTCGCAGATGTGAGAGGCCAGCGCAGGACGCCCTGTGGGGTAAAGGCCGCGCCGCGCTTGGAGTTGCGTGCAACCAGCTTCATCATGGCGGCGGGATCGACGGTCGAGTGCGCAGGTGCGGCATCGGTCTGCGAGGTGTCGGCGGCTTCCGCGCCGAAGCGGATGTGCAGCATCTCCATGAAGGTCTTCTGTGCGACAGGCCTGCTGCCGTGGCGCATCAGCATGGTGTGCTGCGGACCCGATGCTTTTGCGGCAGGCAGTTCCACCTGCGTGCGCTTGCGGTCAAGCTGCGAGATGCCGAGCCGTTCACAGAGCAGGCGGAGTTCGGCGGCGGCGAGGAGGTTGTGGACCGACTCCGGTGGGTCGCCATATCTGTCTTTCAGTTCGGCGCGGACATCGTTCAGCGCGGTCTCGTCCTCCGCGCCAGCAATGCGCTTGTACATGCGCAGGCGCTGGTTCTCCTCGGGGATATAGCTGGAGTCTATACGCACGGAGATGCCGAGGTTGATGGACGTGCCGGCATGCGCGGGCTTGTCGGCCTCACCCTTCAGCTTGCGCACAGCCTCTTCCAGCATGGAGGTGTACATCTCGAAACCGACGGCTTCGATGTGTCCGGACTGTTCGCCGCCGAGCATGTTGCCCGCGCCGCGCAGTTCGAGATCGAGCGCGGCGATCTTGAAGCCCGCTCCAAGGTCGGAGAACTCCTTGAGGGCGGCGAGGCGGCGGCGTGCGATGTCGGTAAGTTCCGTGTCGGGCGGGATCAGCAGATAGGCATACGCGCGGCGATTCGAGCGGCCCACGCGCCCGCGCAACTGGTAAAGCTCGCTGAGGCCGTGGCGGTCGGCACGGTTGATGATGATGGTGTTGGCGAGCGGTATGTCGAGGCCATTCTCGATTATTGAGGTCGCGACCAGCACGTCGTACTCGTGGTTCATGAAGGCGAGCATCACGCGCTCGAGCTCGGCCTCCGGCATCTGTCCGTGGCCGACGACAATGCGCGCGGACGGCGCCAGCTCGCGGATCTTTGCGGCAAGGTCGTAAATGGTTTCCACGCGGTTATGCACGAAGTAGATCTGGCCGCCGCGCTCCAGCTCCATCTCGACCGCAGTGCGCACCAGCTTCTCGTCGAACTTGGCGACGATAGTCTGGATGGCCATGCGGTCCTTTGGCGGCGTCTCAATGATGGACATGTCGCGCAGGCCGACCAGCGACATGTGCAGCGTGCGCGGAATGGGCGTGGCGGACATGGCGAGCACGTCGATGTGCGCGCGCATCTGCTTGAGGCGCTCCTTGTGGCGCACGCCGAAGCGCTGTTCTTCATCGACGACCAGCAGGCCGAGGTCCTGGAACTTGAGGTCCTTCGAGAGGATGCGGTGTGTGCCGATGAGGATGTCCACTTTGCCGGCGGCGACGCGCTCAAGGATTTCTTTCTGTTCCTTCGCGCTGCGGAAGCGCGAGATCATCTCGACGGTGACGGGGAAGTTCGCGAAGCGGCGTTTGAAGGACTCGAAGTGCTGAAACGCAAGGACGGTAGTGGGCGTGAGGACCGCTACCTGCTTGCCGTCCTGCACGGCCTTGAACGCTGCGCGCATGGCGACTTCGGTCTTGCCGTACCCGACGTCGCCGCAGAGCAGGCGGTCCATCGGCTGCGGCGATTCCATGTCGTGTTTGATGTCGGCGATGGCGGTGATCTGGTCGTCTGTCTCATTGAAGTCGAAGGCGTCCTCGAACTCGCGCTGCATGTTGGTGTCAGGCGAGAAGGCGGTGCCTGTGGCGGCCTGGCGCTGCGCGTAGAGCTTGATCAGCTCGCCGGACATGTCCGCCATGGCCTTCTTCACGCGCGCCTTGGTCTTCTGCCAGCCCTGCGTGCCGAGCTTGTTGAGCTGCGGCACGGGGCCGGTGTCCGTGGAACGGTACTTCTGGATGAGGTCGAGGCGGGTGAGCGGGACGTAGAGCTTTGCGTCATCCGCAAACTCGAGGATCATCAGCTCGAGCGGCGGCTGGCCGTTTTCCTCGATAACGCGCAGGCCGCAGTAGCGCGCGATGCCGTGATCGACGTGGACGACGTAGTCGCCGACGGCGAGGTCGCGGAAATCGGAGACGAAGGCGGAGGTCTTCGACTTGCGGCGCTGGACGGGACGGGCTCCCACGTCGGCGTCGTCGATCAAGTCCTGCGCGCCGAAGAGGACGACCTGGCGCGCGGTCGCGCGGCCATCGGCATCGCGCAGGTCGAGGACCTGCACGCCGTTGGCGATCGCCGCGCGCACGATGACGGGCATGCGCAGATCACCGGCAAGATAGCTCGACTCCGAGTAGACGGTCTCGCTCGTAGTCTGGACACGCGAGCCGAGGCGATAGGCCAGCTGATATTCCTGCAGCAGCGAGGCGAGGCGTTCGACTTCGCCCTGGTTGGGCGCGGCGATGATGACGCGCGCGTCCTGTTCAACCAAAGCGCGGATAGCGTCCACCATCGTCGGAATGCTGCCGTGGAAGCGCTGCGTGGGACGCGTGGCGAAGGCGATTTCAGAGAGCTCAGAGTTTGCCGCGTCGAGCACATCGACGGCACCGAGTTGGTCGAGAGAGAGAGCGGGTGCCTTGTGCGAGAGGTTGCGCAGGCGGTCCTCAAGCTCCCACGGCGAGAGATAGATGTCTTCGGCGGTAATCAGGGAGCCGATGCCGGAGCGCTCGTGCCGCTGCTCGACCTTATTCCACCAGCGCTCGCCCTGGTTCTTCACCATGGCGGGCTCTTCAACGATGACGCGCGTGGACGATCCCATCAGATCGAGCAGCGTCAGTTTGCCTGCGGCAGCCGCGGGCGCGACGGGCGCGAAGAACTCCCAGCCGGGGAAGACGGTGGCTTGTGCATACGAACCCACCCTACGCTGCGCGTAGGATGGGGCACCCGGTTCGTTGACCGCTTCGACAGCCGTTAACAGTTCGGCTGGCTCTTCCCCGCCTTCCAGCTGCGCGCCGGCTGTGCCGCTGCGGGTGAGACGCGCATTGATGGCTTCGAGAATCGGCTGCGTCACCGGGATTTCCGTCAGGGGCAGCAGCAGCGCGTGATCGAGCATCGAAGCGGAGCGCTGCGTCTCGGGATCGAAGCGGCGCATGGATTCGATCTCGTCGCCAAAGAACTCGATGCGCACCGGCCGATCAATCTCCGGCGAGTAGACATCGAGGATGCCGCCGCGCAGCGTGACCTGGCCGGGCATTTCGACGACATCGACACTCATGTAGCCGACTGAGAGGAGATGCTCGACGAGCATTTCGGGCAGGTATTCTTCCCCACGGTTGAGACGGAGCGCGAGCGCGGCATAATGCTCGCGCGGGAAGAGGCGCATGCAGGCCGCCTCGACCGGAGCGATCACAAGCCGGGCCGAACCCGTCGCGATCTTCCAAAGAGCAGTTGCGCGTGATTCCTGAATTTCAGGATGAGGGGAGAGATTCTCGAAAGGCAGTACGTCGTGCGCGGGCAGACGCAGGACGGAGTCGGTGGAGAGCGCGCCGGTCAGTTCGCAGGCGGCGAGCACGGCGGAGTGCAGAGCCTCCGCAGCCTTGTTGTCCGCCACAAGAACCAGGCTGGGCGCCTGCGCGGCCCGCGCCATGTACGGCAGGTACAGCGCCCGGGCAGTAAAGGTGAGGCCGGACACAGTTCTTCGCCCGCTGCCGCCGCTGAGATGGCGGCGGACACGTTCAAACGGGACACAATTCTCAAGGTCCGCCAACAACTCGCGGACGAAAGGCAACACCATGCTGCTTCAAGTTTATCGTTCGAGCGACTGCGACACCAACGCGCCGAGCTGCGATTCAATTTGCGGAAGGACGTTCCAAGTGATCGATCACGAGGACTTCCACCGTCGTCCTGGCGGAAACCAGCTTCAGACCAAGCTGCCTTTCAAGCACTGCGGGAATCCCCGCGCGCGCGTCATCCGCAGAGGGTGCAGAGGGCGCAACGGCAGAAGGTGCGCGTGAAGGACTTTCATCATCCTGCCATTGCAGTTTGAAGTCATAGGAACCGGTCAGCTGTGTTTGATCGAGAACGGGACGGGCAAGTTGGGCGGAAAGAAGGTCTGCAAGTCGTCCGACGGAGACGCCCTGGCCGATGATTTCTCCGCGCAGAAGTCGCAACGTACCGTTTGGCAGGTCAGGATCGCTGGACTTGTCCTCTGTAAGCCGCGGGATGCCGGCAACAACAAGCGCATAGGCAGGAACGGTCGTCATCTTTAGATGGACTTTAAGTCCGCAGCGATTTTCGAGGAGCTGTTGCAACGCGAGATCGAGAAGATGCACATGCCTGCCGCTCACACCGGGAGTCTGTGCATCCGACTGTGCTGAGTCGAGCCGTGCCTGGAAGTCATAACGGTCGAGGCCGGCCCAGGCAGGTTCGCCTTCAATACGCGGATTCTCATATGCGTTCGCAATGAGCATATGCATCGTCAGATTGGTCCCGCGAAATCCATTCGGCAGCGGACGAAGGATAGGAGCGCCATCTCCTTGGGCAGGCTTGAAGGTTGCTACGGAGAATGCAGGCGGCTGCTGGGTGTGGGAGGAGGGCGCCGCAATCAGAAGAAGGAAAAGCCCGATGGACTTCATATCGTCAAGACGTGCGCCCGTACGATTCGGCGCGCGCAATGTATTCACAAAGGCATCTCATTTGTCTGAATATCGAGAGCGCCAGCCGGCAAAGAATCGATCAGCTCGGTGTTCCATTCCAGATGAGGGCGCACTGCTCCCGGCCAATGTCCGTGATAGTCGCCCCGCAGGTCGCTGGCCACGTCATGTATCTCGAATGTGAGCAGGTTGTCCCAGTCGGCAACATCGGAGTTGCCGATGCCCCCCTGAAAGATAAGCAGCTGAACCTTGTAGGACCCGCTATTTAAAAAGTCGGCCGGGATCGAGAACGCGCTTCGCAGAAGGCCAGCGGGAGCCGAGATCTTTCTGAGTTCCGCCGTGGTGAAGACGATGATGCCGTGCTCATTGAATATCTGTGCCACCAGATCGAGCGATGTCTGCTCCGCGAGTTTCCAGTATTCGATCTCGATCGCTAGAGGCGTGCGCACCGTGAGCCAGTCGTTCGAGCTATGGTCATGGGTTCGAACACGGGCGCCGCGCAGCCGGACAATATCATTGCCGGGGGCCGTGCGAATGTCATCGTAAATCACCTCTTTGAAGGTCGGAAGCCATTCCTTCAGATACTGCGAGGTGACCGCACCGGGGTCTCCTTCCAGGACCAATTCGCCATCATGCAAGCAGATGGCCCGCGTGCAAAGGCTGTCTACAGCCAGGAGGTTATGGCTGACAAAGATTACGGTCCGTCCCTGATGGGCAGTATCGCCGATCTTGCCAAGGCACTTCTTCTGGAATGCGGCATCGCCGACGGCCAGAACTTCGTCGACGAGAAGTATCTCCGTCTCCATGTGCGCTGCGACGGCGAAAGCCAAACGGACATACATTCCGCTGGAATAGCGTTTGATCGGGGTGTCGAGCATTGGACCGCATTCCGCGAAATCTACGATCTCATCGAACTTGCGCTCAATCTCATGACGGCTCATCCCGAGCACTGCGCCATTGAGATAGATGTTGGCTCTGCCCGTCAATTCCGGATGAAAGCCGGCGCCAACCTCGAGCAACGAACCGACGCGCCCGCGCAATTCGGCACGTCCCCGCGTTGGCCTGGTAATGCGCGAGAGAATCTTGAGCAAAGTGGACTTACCTGACCCATTTCGCCCGATTACTCCGAGTATCTCTCCCGGCCGCACCTCAAGCGAAACTCCCTTGAGCGCCCATATTTCGGGATTCTTTTCCGCGCTGCCGGCGCCTGAATTTCTGCCAAAGCGCATGCGGCGAATGGGCGAGACGGCCATTTCGGCTATCGAATCGCGCAGCGTTCTGTAGCGTTCTCGCCGGCCAATCCTGTATCGCTTTGCGATGCCTTCGCAGCGAATTGCAAATTGGCCGCCGGCCTCAGATGAAGTCGGCAAAAGTCTCCTCCATACGGCGAAAATAATAAAGGCCGCTGACGAACGCCAACAGAGCGGCGACCGTGGAAACCGCGATCAGGCGAACAGGAGCCGCGCCGGAGCCGCGAAGCGTCCACCGAAAGCCTTCTGCCACACCGACCATCGGATTGAGAGCATAGAGGGCGCGCCATTTTTCCGGCACAACTGTCACGGGATAGGCGATCGGACTCGCCAAAAACCAGAATTGCACGATAAAGGCGATGGTATAGCGGACATCCCGGTAGCGCACGTTGAGAGAGCCCAGCCACAGCCCCACGCCGGATGCCAGAAGGACTGCGAGAAACACGGGCAGAGGCAACAGCAACATACTCGCCCCTGGCGCAATGCGATAGTGGATCAGGTATGGGATCAGGATAACGGCGCCAATCGCGAAATCGAGCAACGTGCACAATGCCGCCGACAAGGGAACAAGCAGACGAGGGAAATAGACCTTGGTAATGAGGCGCTCGTTGTCCAGCAGGCTGTTGCTGGAGTTGATCAATGCCTGCGCAAAAAGCTGCCAGATCAACATTGAAGCGTAAGCAAAAATGGGATAAGGCAGGCTCTCCGGCGGAACATGGACAGCGCGTCCGAGAAACAGGGTCAGCGACAAGGCAATTGCGAGAGGCTGAATGACGGTCCACGCGACGCCCAGAATGGTTTGCTGATACCGGACCTTAATGTCGCGCCAAATGAGGAAGTACAGCAATTCCCGATAGCGCCAGAGCTCCCGAAGCTGAAGGCTCCAGGTGGAGCGCCCCTCCTGGCTCCCGACGATCGTTGTTGTTTCGACATCCATGCAGCAGTTTCAAAAGAGGCGATGCGTGTTCGCGTCCGCCTGGCAACCATATAACGTTAACGCAGTCTAACAGCACACTCCCGGGCATGCGGAGAACTTCATCCCTTGATTGCAACACTCAAAGGCCACTGGAATCCACTAGCGGATGAATCCGCGAAGAGGCGATCCGGCCTATGTGCTGTCGCGTCCTCTTGCGAACGCGCGCGGCCCTCTTTCCGGCAGCGCCCTCGAGGCCGCTGGAGCCTCCAGTCGACCCCGCTACGTTGACGTCCTGCAGACCTCGGCATTTCTTCGCTCAGTTTCCGAGGCCAAAAACCTGAGCCTGCTCGATGAAGGGCGGCTTGCGAACCTTTGGAACTGACCGGAATTGTTGGGCGCGGAATTTTTCTTGAGATAGGTCGATAGCTACGACGCAACGCTGAATTCGCTTGAGCATTTAGCTCCGCGCCTGGCCCACAGAAGCCTGATTATTCTTGACGACGTAGGCCATATCGGAATCTACGGAGAAACACCTGTGGCAAGTAGAATGCAAAGTTCGCGACTCAGAGATTGTCAGCGTTAACGGTTTAGCTGAGCCGGTTCACGGCGCGGAGCCAGCGAATTTTACGCCGCATTCGCAGAGCGCGGACCCCAAGGCGCCGAAATGGCGGCGCAGCAAAGAGCGCTTGTCCCAGCAAACACGGCGGAGCCAGAAGGCACTTCTCCAGGAAGACGGACGAAGCCAGCGCCCGCCGTACTCCCTGCCTCCAATCTGCCTTCTCATCCGTGGAGATTGCATGACCACGGACACGGACTCCCGGATGTTTTCTGGCGAACATGACATCGGCGGCCGCGAAAACTTCTGCTTCCGCCAACAGATCCTTCTCCGTCTTTCTGTAGACCTGGTGCGCGATCGCGTCTTTTATATAGCGCGGCCTGGCTCCGAGGCCAAACAGTCGGACGCCCATCTCCAGATCTTCACGCATGCGAAACGCCTCATCAAATCCACCTGCATCGGCCAGCAGTTGGATTGCCATGGAAGTATTGCTGAAAACGCACTCGGACTCGTCCCACGGCATGTCAGGTTGCTTGAGATGTTCAAGATGAAATGCGCCAATCTCCAGCTTGAAACACTCCGCGGCAAGGCTGGGCGGACTCTCATCGCTCAAGAAGATTGCTCCGAATCCCACAAGCCCGCTGGATCTCCGATGGGCGGCAATGTGTGCCGCGACCAGTTCCCGATCGCACAGCATATCGTCGTCGAGGAACAGAACCAATTCGCTTTCAGCCGCGCGGTATCCAGTGTTGCGAGCAGCAGCCGGGCCGCGGTTTGGTTGTTCGACCACCCGCAACCGGCAGGGAGTCTTCAATCCATGGAGCGACTCGGCCGTTCCATCGCTCGAGCCATCTACAACAACAATGATCTCGAACCGGTCGAGCGGATAGCTCTGGGCGAACAGGGTCAAGACGGTACGCAGCAGTTGCTCTCTCCGATTGAAGGTTGGAACAACAACTGAAATGTCCATGGCTTCGCATTCTATACAGTGGCTAAGCACGCCCAGCCGAGACAACGCTGAATCAAACCGGCGATTTCCTTCCAATCAACCGTCGCCAGCGGTTCTGGAGTACCTCAAATGGATTCCTTCCCAGACGGAGGCGGCACCACATGCCTATCCGAGACTCGCCGGGGAGAAAAGCAATGCGCGGAATACGGAGAGGGTGCGTACCGAGGTGAAGACGTCCCGGCCAGGAGATGAAGCCGAGCGGGAAATGCCTGCCTGCCACTTCTTCTGTGGCAGCGCTAAAGGAGCCAAACGGATAAGCGAAGCTGACCGGCGCGTTGCCTAGCAATTTCGTAAGGTCTTCTTTGCAGCCGGCAATCTCAGATTCGACACGCTCGTCGCTCTGCAGCGGCAGTTCGCAGTGACTTCTCGTGTGTCCACCAAACTCGATACTCTTTTGCGACCACTCGAGAATCTCATCTTCGCCCATGAGTTCGAAGGAGGGCCTTCCGGCATCCTCATCCCATCTATTTGTCGATCCGATACAGCCCGTCACCAGCATGCATGCGGCCACGAATCCATAGCGCTCAAGAATCGGGAAGGCGACATGGCAGGCTTCCCGGTAACCGTCGTCGAACACCAGGATCACCGGCCGCTCAGGAAGGTCCGCACCCGCAGCGCGCCATCGCAGCCAATCGGAGGGCAGGATCGCACGGTATCCCATTCTTACCAGGAGACGGATCTGGGATTCGAACTCGGCGGCGGGCGTGGTGAGTCCCGGGTATTCCCCCCGGCGCGGTGATCCTACGTTGTGATAAATCACAACTGGTATTCGCACCCCGAATAGCCGTTCCAACTCCTTCCATGACCCAGTCGCCTCAACTGCTCCGCGCAAGTGCCGGAGGCCGAGTCGTGCGCGCAGCATGCGATTCGCGAGAAGGCGGAACAGGGCGAACTTGCGAAACGGTTCGGCTATACCGTATGCAAGCCGCAGGACAAATTCTGCGGCGTTCGCATGGATCGCCATTCGTTTGCGCAACCATCGCTTCAGCGGGCCGCCTTCATTGATGCGTCTTAGCGAAGCCAGCGGCTTGAACTGCGGTGAATGTTTCGCCAGATGCACTTCGTATTGTCCCTGATATCTGGAGTCGCTCAACACGCCTTCGACGGGCTTGGTGAACAGCTCAAACGCAATTGCGCTCGCGCAAAACCGCGGCCTGTATCCCCTTTCCCAAAGACGCAGCCCCGCCTCGACATCATGCATGCGCTTATATGCGGGATCAAAAGGACACGCGAGCGCTGCGTTGCGGTTTATTGAACTATTTGCGCACAACATCAGATCGGACCGGCGGACGCCACCTGAAGACAGGCGGCGGAACTCTGTCTCTTCAACCTGATACTTCAGGTCTCTCAATGTGCCAGACGGAGAATCGGGATGCAGAAGGACCGGCCCAATGACGACTAACTGCTGGCCGCTTTGATGCGCACCGTAGTGGGCCGCAACCAGCCCGGCATCGCAGATGCAGTCATCATCCATGAGGACAACCACCGCTGCCGTCGCGATGGCGATACCGGCATTCTGAGCGGCTGGCTGACCCTGATTCGTCTGGTGGATCCAGCGAAACGGATGCGGCGGCGCATAGGTCCGCAGGAACTCTTCAGTGTCATCGGCGCAACCATCGGCGACCACCACCACTTCAAATTCGTCGCAAGGGAAGGTTTGTGCCGCCAGACTGGCCAGACAGCGCTCAAGAGATTGCCGCCGGTTATGCGTCGTGATGACGACAGATATCTTCATTTGCAGCGCCACTCCTTGCTTCATTGGAGCGGCTTTACCGCTTTGAGCAGAACCGTCAGCTCGAAGTTTGGATCGCGTCGATCGAGCTCCTCCGCGCTTAGCTCCTCTACGGCCAATCCGTGCAGAAATGCCACCGCGGCAAGTACGTTTCCATGAGACTCAACCGTGATGCAGTCGGCGGGAAACGCTTCCTGAAACAACCGCATCAGGGAGAGGCTGGTAAACCGCCAATAATCGCCGCAATACTTCATCTCATCGGGGGCGATTTGGGCAATCCCCGAAACGGAAGCAAGCACTGTGCCTCCGGGCTTGAGAATCCGATGGACGGTACGGATGGCGCCGCGCACGTCATAGATGAAGTTCAAAGTCTGCGTCAGGACAACGCAGTCAAAGGTATCGGAGGGAATGCCGTCTCCTGTCGCGAGGTCGGCGATGATGGTTGCGGGGGGATGATTGGGCCGCACATCCAATACATCTGAGCGCGTGACCCGGCTTCCTCCCATACGAGTGGTGTATCCGTTGTCCGCCATCTCGAGCACGCGCCCTCGAATGCAGTCCGAATGTTGTTCTAGATAGCGCTCGATGTAGTAGCGATCGATATAGGTGCCGCGCCCTATGGAGAAACCGGCGTGGATCGGCGTCGTCCTGCGCAGGTCGCCGAAATGGACGCATTGAAACGGAGGGTCCTCTGAGTATCGGACGCGGCTGCGTCTAACCGATTGGCGCGCGTGGTGAATCCACCCCCGCAACGGAGCTGGCAGGATTCGCTTCGCAATCCTCTTCAATGGCCGCAGGTTCACAGTAAAGCGTATTCTAGCGTGGATTCTCTTCTTATCGATGCCTAGCCAAAGACCGCGAGCCGTTCACGAGCCCAATCCGCGAAGACCGCGGGGAACAGTCCTCGCGCTGTTCTTGCTTTTGAGCGCAGGCCTTATGCCGGCACAGAGCCGAGCGCATCGGCCGCCCGCAGTGCCTCTCGTTGCGAGCGATCCGTACTTCAGCGTCTGGTCCATGGTGGACAAGTTGACGGACGCGCCTACCAAACATTGGTCTGAAGCGCCGCAGCCGATGGTCGGGCTCGCCAGCATCGACGGCCATGTGTTTCGGTGGATGGGCACGGACGTGGGCCGGCCCGGACCGCTGGCCGCGATTCCTGCCATGCAGCAAAACTCACTGACCGTGACGGCGTTGCATACCCGCTATGAATTTTCCGCCGGAGGAGTTCAGCTCGATGTGACGTTCTTTACGCCCTCCTTTCCCTCAGACATGGAGGTGCTTTCGCGGCCGGTAACCTATCTTTCCTGGACGGGGAGGTCTGCCGACGGCGGCACGCATAAGGTAAGTTTGCTGCTCGATGTATCGCCCATGATTGCCGTCAATGACCGCAGCCAGCTTGTCACGTGGGCGCGCTTTCGTGCGCCGGGGCTATCTGTGATGAGGGCCGGGACGCGTGATCAGGATTATCTGCATCAATCCGGAGACCGCATCCGTATCGACTGGGGCTACTTCAACCTGTGCATTCCCGATAGCACGGAAGCGAACAGCGAAATGTCCGTGGACGCGATCGGTCAGTTCGTTCGTGACGGGCATCTTGGTAGTGTGGACGATGTAGGGCCTCCGACTCCAGCGGAAAGTTCTCACGGTTCCGCGGCACATCTCGCCGTCGCGCTGCCGCTTGGGGACGTCGGTGGAAGCCCGGTTGCCCGCCATGTGCTGCTGGCCTACACGGAAACCTACAGCGTGGAATATCTCGGCCGACGACTACATCCATACTGGCAGCGCAATGGCATGACGGAGAGTGCGATGCTGGCCGGAGCCGAGCACGACTACGCATCTCTGGAGCAGCGCGGAGTTGCATTCGACCGGGCGCTGGACACCGATGCGCAAAAGGTGGGCGGCGCGGAATATGCCTATCTCACCGCCCTGCTCTTCCGGCAGACACTGGCCGCGCACAAACTGGTTGCGGATGCAGATGGCACGCCGATGCTTTTTCCCAAGGAGAATGACAGCAACGGCTGCATCGGCACGGTCGACGTGATCTATCCCTCGTCGCCCTTCTTTCTGCTGTTCAACCCGAAGCTGCTACAGGCGCAACTGGAACCGCTGATGCGCTACGCGGCCATGCCCTCGCGCTGGCACTTTCCCTTTGCGCCACACGACCTGGGGCAGTACCCGCTGGCCGATGGCCAGGTGTACGGCGGCGGCGAGCGCAATGAAATCGACCAGATGCCGGTGGAGGAGAGCGGCAACCTGATCCTGATGGTCGCCGCGCTGGGGCGCAGTGAAGGCAACTGGGTTTTCGCGCGCCGCTTTATGCCGCAACTGACTACCTGGGCGGCGTATCTTGCCGAAAAGGGCATGGACCCTGAGAACCAGCTCAGCACAGATGATTTTGCAGGGCACCTCGCGCACAACACCAACCTGTCCATCAAAGCGATTGAAGCGCTGGGTGCATTTGTGGAGATTGCCCGCGGCGTGGGCGACAGCCAGTTGGCCGCGCGTTATGAAGAGATCGTGAAGCCCATGCCGGCGAAGTGGCAGCAGATGGCACTCGATGGCGACCATTACCGGCTCGCCTTCGACCAGCCGAACACCTGGAGCCAGAAGTACAACCTGGTCTGGGACCGGTTGCTGGAACTGCATCTGTTTCCGGCAAAAGTCGCAGAGACCGAATGGAATTTTTACGCCCGCCACCTGCAGCCCGACGGCCTGCCGCTGGACAACCGTGCGACCTTTACCAAACTGGACTGGGAGGTCTGGACCGCAACGCTCGGCAAGGACCAGCAGTCCGCGGACCTGATTCACCGGCTGGTGGTGTGGGCCGACTCAACGCCTTCGCGCGTACCCACGACCGACTGGTATGACACGATCAGCGGCGCGCAGCTGCATTTTCAGGCGCGCTCGGTCGTCGGTGGAGTCTTTCTCAAGGCGCTGTTCGATCCTGAAGTGGCTGCACATTGGAAGAACGCACACTAAAGCCGCTCCGGACGAAATGCGCTTCAGGGTTGCATGAGCCACGCCAGCGTGTTGGCGAGCAGGCGGCGATGGAGCACCACCTGCATCGACGTGATCTGGTGCAGCACGACCGGCGCTGAGCCGAGCTTCGCAGTCAGGATACCGGCGCCGATCGAGCGATCATGGTCACGGCTGTATGCGGCGACGATTTCGACGCCATCGCCTTCCACAAGCCAGCCGTTCGAGCCGCCGCCCTTGATCTGATAGTGAAGGCCCAACGCCTGGTTGGAAGGCAGCCCGTCGAAGATGGCGTGCTCGCGCACGAAATACCACGAACCCATCCATGAGGCGCGTGCCGGGCCGACAAGGCCCTTGTACTCAAACGCTCCAGCTTGCGCGAGTTGCCGGGCCACGCCGGCGGCCTGGCCTTCGCTGGGCGTGCAGGCGAAAAGCGGCGTGCCTGCGCGGGCGGCGTCGAGAATCGCGGAAGGGATTGAAAACTCTTTGAGCGGGCCGGTCGGCCTGTACCCGCCCTCCGCATCGACCGCGGTGTTCTTCTCCGCGTCCTGCGCGCCGCCGGAAGCCATCAGCACGTCATAGCGCGCGCCGGGCCGGAAAGCTTCGACGGTAACGCCGGGGATTTGGTGCAGTTGTTCCTCGATAGCCGGCGCGAGCGATGCGGCGCCGACCTTAACCGGCCGAAAGCCTTTGGGCGCAGGTGCAACGACCAGCAGATCGCGCTCGAACGTCGGCGCGCTGGAGCCAGGAATGCTGAGGCGGAAGCGCCAGCGGCCTTCCTTATTGAGGGCGTCGGTCGTGAACGCTTCCTGGATCAGATAGGTGAAGCGGTCAGTCTCGAATGCAGGGGCATCGAAGGTTGCGAGCTGTTTGCTTGCGTCGGAGGGGTCGGTGGCTGTGAAGACAAGCTTGCCGGTGACCGGTTTGTGCGAGTCGTTCGCGAGATAGATGTCGAAGGTGGCCTTGTCGCCGACGGCGAGGCAGAGCTGGCGTTGCTTGGCGACGGGGCGGACCGGCAAAAGGCTGTTGCCAATCAGCGCGGGATCGGCCTTGTAGTCGCGGAAGTTGTCCGTCAGGCCGGAGTGGTTCTCGATGGCCGTAGATTCCCAGCCGCTGATCGCGGCCATATCGTTCGAGTCGCAGAGGCGCACGTTCTCCATAAACTGGCCCCACGTGTCGTACGCACGGCGGCCAATGGATTTGAATACGTCCTCCGCGGCCGGGAACGCCTTGCGGAAGCCCCATTTGTCGAGGAAGTCGGTATAGGCGCGCAGGACCTCCTGGTGGTCGATGAGGTCGTAGCTCTTGCCGCCGTGCGTCGCAATCTGGTGGAGAATCTCGGTGGAGTTGTCGATGTTAGCCGCGCCCTTCATCTCGCCCCACTCAACGATTTCATCCTTCACCGGGGAGTAGAAGTAGAAATCCGTCGGCGAGTTGTAGTACGCGTCCACCCACACATCGGAGAAGTGGCCGGTGTGATCTACCCACCAGCCGGCGGCACCGCCGTCGACGGTGGCCGGTTTGAAACTCTTGTGAATCTCTGTGCTATAGGCCTCGCTCCATGCCTCGGGCGAGCGCATCACAAAGCCGTCGCTGCCGATGATGGAGCGGCTGGGGTCCTCCCGGTGCATCATGGCGAAGACTTCATCAAGATGCGGGTTGGTGGGATCGAGCGTTCCTTCGTTCTGGAGAATGTAGTGAATCACGGACGGATGGCTGCGGAACGCGCGGATCATGCCCTTGATTTTTGACTGCATGTAGCGCTGTTGCGTCGGGGTCGACGAGCCGCCGCGCCCGCCGGTCCGGTTCGGCGCGACCGCCTGGCTCCCGCCGCCGGGTTCGAGGCAGCGCATCAGGCCGGCGCGGTCTTGAATGTAGAGAACATCTTCCTTGGCGAGATTACGATGGAAGTTGAGCGTGTTGAGGTGGAAGCCCTTCGCCGCGCGGACCTCTTTTTCGGCAAGTTCGGGGGTCGGAAACAGTCCGTTGAGGGCCCAGTAGCCCCACGAGATCGATGTGTAGACGCGGATGCGGCGCCCGTTGAGGCGAAACATCGCGTCCTTGCCCAGGCCAACAACGGTGAACCAGCGGAAGCCGAAGTCGACGGTCCGAGCTTCAATATGTAGGCTACGTTTGTGCGGACGCCAGCTTGCTTCAAGTTGATAGAGTACAGGCGTATCGAGGTCCCAGAGGTTGGCCGAGGGAGCGGAGAGTTGGGCCGAGAATGGCTGCGAGGAATTGGCGGGAATCTCCGCCAAAACATCGGCGGTGGCGAGAACAGCTTTCGTTTTTGGATCGCGGACTGCGAAGTGTACTGTGCCGCCCTGCGCCTCGGATGTTGAGTTCGCCAGTTCAACATGCGCGGAGATCTTCCGCGGGTCCGGCGTATTGAGCACCCAGGCATCCGCGATGCTAACATCGCCGTGCGCGCTGAGCATGAGCGCGCGGTCCAGTCCGCCGAAGCCATGACTCTTCTGGAAGTCGACATGGCCCCAGGTCATGCGGCTGCCATCGACCCAGTCCAGGCGTCCGCCCGGATTCGTGATGCGGATGGCGAGCAGGTTCTTCCCGGGCTTCGCTGCGGCGGTCACGTCGCACTCGAACGGCAGCTCCTCCATGATGGAGTAGCCGACGAGCTTTCGATTGAGATAGACCTCCGCCCGTTGCCGCGCGGCGCGGATATGCAGAAAGATGCGGCGGCCGGAGAACGATGCGGGAATCTCGATCTCGCGCCACCACCAGGAGACGCCATAGTAGGCGCCGTTCTTCACGTCGGGATCGCTGGTTGCGAAACGGTACTCATCGGCGGTATAGGGGCGGAAGCCCGTAAGGCCCCAGTGGTATTGCTCTACTGTTGCGGGGAGCGTGAGCGCCGTGCCGAGTTTGTTGTCGAGCGCATCCCAGCCGCCGGTGGGCGCATTGGTGGGAAGCTTGGCCATGTCGACGTCGTCCGGCAGATAGATCTCGTCGTCTTTCCACTCGGTCTTGGTGTCCGGCCACATGCGCCAGCCGTCGTCCGGGATCATCGTGCCATTCGCGCCGAACGGGGTGGTGCGTGAAACTCCAATGGCTGGGGTGGAACGTTGCGGTGGAGCGGGCGCGGCGGCTAAACGGGTGGTGCGGGCGGCAAGTGCGGCGGAGCCTACGGCAACGGTCCCGCGAAGAAAACTGCGACGTTTCATTTGTAGATGGCCTTGACGAGTCGATGGAGCGGGAGAGAGCGCGGTGCCGCACAATGCCCGCCGGGCTGAGATTCTATCAGTCTGTTGCTGCATCCCGTATCGCGAGTCGCGTACCATGGCGCGCATGAGTCTGCCTCCACTTTCCCGTCGCCAGTTTGTGGCGTCATCTGCTGCGGCCGGCACTGGCGCCGTCCTGTCTCACCTCGCGCCTGAGTTGCTGGCGCAGGCCGTCGTCGCGCCCCCTGAGTTGCACGTCGCTCCCGAGTGGGCGACGCGCGCGAAGCGCTGGGCGCAGCTCACCCTGGTGGAAGACGATCCGGCGCACTTCGACGCGGCCTTCTGGCTGGACTACTTCAAGCGCACCGGCTCGGATGGCGTATGCCTGAGCGCCGGCGGTTGTGTTGCGTACTATCCCACGGAGGTGCCGTTTCATCATCGCAGCGCGTGGCTCGGCGACCGCGACGTGTTCGGGGAGTTGGTCGCGGGCTGCCGCAAGCTCGGCATGTCCGTGCTGGCGCGTACCGATCCGCATGCGACTTATGACGACGCGAAGGCGGTCCATCCGGACTGGATTGCCGTGGACGCCAGCGGTAATCCCCGCCGCCACTGGGCCTCGCCGGAGATGTGGGTGACGTGTGCGCTTGGGCCGTACAACTTCGAGTTCATGCGCGCCGTGCATAAGGAGATCATGTCGCGCTATCGCGTGGACGGCATCTTCATGAACCGCTGGGACGGCTCCGGCGACTGCTTCTGCGTGCACTGCCGCGAGAACTTCAAGGCGGCTACGGGCTACGATCTCCCGCACGGCGCAAGCCGACGCGATGCCGTGGGCCGCGCGTTCTTCCTCTGGCGCCAACAGCGGCTGGTGGAAGTGGTCGATCTGTGGAATGCGGACATCCGCGCCATCAATCCGGAATCGAGCATTGTGCCCAACAATGGCGGCGGCGCGGGCAGTCCGCTCGATACCGTTGCCCTCGGCCGACGCGCGCCGATGCTGGCTGCGGACCGTCAGGCGCGTCATGGGCTCGCCGCGCCATGGCTGGTCGGTAAGTCCGGCAAGGAGTATCGCGCAACTATGGGCGCGAAGCCGGTGATCGGGCTCTTCGGCATCGGGCTTGAAGAACAATACCGCTGGAAGGACAGCGTCAACAGCAACGCGGAGATTCGCATCTGGGCGCTCGATGCCATTGCCAACGGAATGCGCCCGTGGTTCACCAAGTTCTCCGCCGCGCTGCATGATGAGCGATGGCTCGCCGGCATCGAGGACATCTACCAGTGGACGGAGAAGAACCAGGCCTACCTCGATCATCAGCGTCCACTCGCGCGCGTCGCCATGGTCTTCTCGCAGCAGACGGCGTGGTATCACGGCGGACGCGTGGAGGACCACGCGCTCGGCTGGTATCAGGCGCTGGTCGAGTCGCGCATTCCGTTTGAGATGGTGCACGACCGCCTGCTCGATGCCGAGCATCTGGCACCGTATCGCACTCTCATCCTGCCGAACATCGCCGCCCTCAGCGATGCGCAGTGCGACCAGTTGCGAGCCTTTGTTCGCGGCGGCGGCAACATCGTCGCCACGCACGAGACCAGCCTCTACGACGAGCAGGGCGCGGCGCGTAAAAACTTCGCGCTCGCCGATCTCTTCGGCGTGGACTGGGCCGGCAAATCCGATGGCCCAATGCAGAACTCCTACATCCGCTTGGAGCACGAGGCCTATCCACGCCATCCGCTCTTCGCCGGGATGGAAGACGCACCGCGCATCATCAACGGCGTTACGCGGGTGGAGGTCACGCCGCGCGCTTCGTTCGCCGAAACGCCGTTCACGCTGATCCCCAGCTACCCAGACCTGCCTATGGAGAAGGTCTATCCGCGCGTGCCGAAGACGGACATCTCCTGCCTGTATTTGCGTCAAGCCGGGGGACGCGTCGCCTACTTCCCTTTCGATCTCGACCGCACCTTCTGGGAGGTGCTGAATCCCGACCACCTGAAACTGCTGCGCAATACGCTGCTTTGGGCACACAACGAACAGCCCGTCGTGGAAGTGGAAGGCCCGGGCCTCTTCGACGTGACGGCATGGCGCAACTCCGGGTCGGTTACGGTGCATCTCGTCAACCTCACCAATCCCATGGCCATGAAAGGCCCGTACCGCGACTTCTTCCCCGTTGGCGCGCAGAAGGTGCGGCTGCGCCTTCCGGAGAATGTTCGCGCAGCCGAGGCGCGGCTTCTGGCCAGCGGCAGGCAGGTTCCCCTTACACGCTCAGCCGGCGCGCTCGAACTCACGGTGCCGACCATCCTCGATCATGAAGTGATCGCGATTGATATCTAATCAACATTTCCAGAGGTCTTACATGCGGAAACCGGTTCTGTTGGCGCTTGCGCTCTGCGTCATTCCTTCGCTCCCTGCTGTGGCGCAGAACAACTCCCTCGCCGGCGTCATCGACATTCATGTTCACGCCGCGCCCGACTCGACCCCGCGCTCCATCGATGTCATCGACCTCGCTCGCATGGCCAAGGCGCGTGGCATGCGCGCGCTCGTGTTCAAGAGCCACTTTGAGCCGACGGCCTCCATGGCTTATCTGGTCCGCAAAGAGGTCCCGGGAATCCTCGCCTTCGGCGGCATCGACCTGAACCTCACCGTCGGCGGCATGAATCCCTCGGCCGTCGAGCACATGGCCAACATCACCGGCAACTACGGCCGCGTGGTCTGGATGTCCACCTACGACTCACAGGCGCAGGTGCTTGCCGACAAGCAAAACCGCCCCTTTGTCCGCATCTCGCGTGATGGCCAACTGCTGCCGGAGACCAAGGCCGTCATTGCGATGATCGCGAAGCACAACCTCGTGATGGCCACCGGGCACAACAGCGCCCCGGAAGACCTGCTGCTGATCCGCGAGTCTCGCGCGCAGGGCGTGAAGCACATGGTCGTCACGCATCCTATCGTCGCGCCGATCCACATGACGATTCCGCAGATGCAGGAGGCCGCGGGCATGGGCGCTTATATCGAGTTCACCTATCTCGGAGTCAAGAGCGGGCAGTTCAGCTTTGCTGAATACGCGAAGGCGATCCGGCAAGTTGGTGTCGAGCACTGCATTCTGTCGAGCGACATGGGCCAGCCTGCGAACTCGGTGCATCCCGACGGCCTTGCGGCGTTCTTCGCCGGTCTGAAGCAGCAGGGTTTCACGCAGGCAGAGATCGACACCATGTCGAAGACCAATCCCGCGCGGCTGCTTGGCCTTGAGCCCTAGCGGGCGAACCTAGGCGAGCTTCAGTTCCCGCAGCGTCGAACCCACAGCGCTCAGGTCCTCCGGCCGCATGGCCGCGTGACTTGTCGAGATCACGATGCCGCTGCCGCCCGCGCGGAACACGGCCTCTACGCAGTCGCGCACGCTCTCCGGCGTGCTGTTCTTCAACTGCACGTCGATGCCCAGGCCGGTGCAGATGCGCGTGTTCGAGCCGGCCACGCCATCCACCGCACGCTTGGTCTCGCGGTAGACATAATCGCTGGAGAAGCGTTGAAAGTTCCCGCGTGGAGTGCCGTTGATCGGCTGCTGGCTCAGTTGCGAACGGTACTCGGCCTCGGACCGTCCGATCAACTCGGCGTACGGCTTCTCCTTGAAGTCCATCACGCTGTACTCGAACTCGAGCATCTGCTCCCGGCTCAGGTCGCCATAGATATTCTGGGTCATGCTGTCCACGAACGACGCCATGCGCTCGCCGGCGGGGTTGTCATAGATCGCGGGCTTGATGAAGTCGGCAAACTCCGTATATGGACGGTAATCCTGCTCGGCGCGATAGATGGGATTGAACGAGATGTTCTGCCAGATGTGGTAACCGATCGGCACGCCGGGGCGGATCGACTTCGCCTTTGCCGAAAACTCGCGCTGCGTCTCGCGCATGCTGTCTGCCCAGAAGGTCTGCCACACCAGCAGTTCCGGATGGCGCAGCAATATCCGCCAGAACTCGACGTAGTAGCCATCCTGCGGACGCTTGCCCGCGCGGCCGTTGCGGATATATGGCTCCAGCGTGAGAAACGCCCGCTTCACGCGCTCCATATCGATGCCCTGCTTCGCCGCCTTCGCCGCGCAGTATCCGCAGAAGCATGAGGTGTGTCCGGGATCGCTCTTTGCGCCATGGTGCCATGCGCCCAGCGCGTTGCTCATCGGCCCTTGCCGCTCGCTGCCGCGCTGCAAGCCATCGACATCGTACGAGCGCAGGAAGTCCTCCACCTGCGCGCTGAGCAGGTTGCGGAAGTAGGGATTGTTCAGGCACGGGCCGCCCGGATGCGCCGACGTGCGCCGCCCATAAAGGTCGACCTCATACAGCTCCTCCATGCCTTGGATCGGCGGGCGTGCGCGATTGTCCTCCTCCATCCATGGAATGACTTTGATGCCGCGCTTCTTCGTCTCCGCGGTGATCTTGTCCATCGCGTCGGGAAGGTTGAAGTCATCCGCGGCCAGCGGCTGCGCCTTCATCCCGATGTCGCGGTAGTACTGCGGGTGCGCCGTCGCGAAGTTGCCAGTCGGATTGCTCGGCTTATCCAGTCCCGCCCACGAAGCCTCAAACGGATTTCCGTGCAGCATCAACGTGTTCACGCTGGCGCGTGCCTGTACATCATCCAGAAACTTCGCGACGCCATACTGCAGCACATACGTGACCTCGGCCTGGAATCCGATCATCGGCTTCGTCGTCGCGGGCTGAGAATCTGGCGCAGCAGCAAGGCCTTTCGCCGGCGTCAGCGCAAGGCCTGCTGTCATCGCCGTTGCGGCAAGGGACGCCGTCTTGACGAAATCTCTACGGGAGAGTGCCTCCTCGCGGTTAACAGTGAAGTCCGATGGCTTCATGGATTCAGACATGGCTCTCTCCTGAGTTGCGCTGCGTCGTCATTATTACCCGCCCCAGCTAGCCGGCGGCGCCACGGATACCGAGCAGGGTACAAGTCCCGTCGCTGTCCCAACGCTGTCGAGGCAACTTATGGTTCCAGCCGCAATGCAATTCCCAACTGATGACACTTCTTATATAGATGACTACGTTCGAGGCCGAGGGCTCGCGCCGCTCGTGCGACGTTGCGTTTGTGAAGCTCCAGTTCGGCTTCGATTGTCTCCCGCTCAAACGCATCCATGCGCTCAGCCAACGTACCCACTTTCGCTGCCGCATTCCATTGGAGTGGGCGCGGCGCGGGCATAGCTGAAGCCACTGTCTCCGCGGTGACCCGATCCTCGGCCAGGAGCAGCAAGCGCTCTACGGTATTGCGCAGCTCCCGAATGTTTCCAGGCCATGACATTGCCGTCAGGGCGTCGATGGCGGCCGGTGCAAAATCCACACCCTTCCATCCATTTTGGGCCGCAACCTGTGCGGCAAAGTAACGCACCAGGGGTCCGATATCTTCTGCTCGTTCGCGCAATGGCGGTAGCGCGATGGGGAATACGAACACGCGATGATAGAGATCTTCGCGGAAGCTGCCTTCGCGCACGAGTTCCTGCAGGTCACGATGCGTAGCGACCACGACACGCACGTCGACCGGGACCGGTTTGCCGCCGCCAATCCGCTCTACCTCGCTCTGTTCGAGCACACGCAGCAGCTTCACCTGCATGGCCATCGGCATGTCGCCGATTTCATCCAGGAATAGCGTTCCACGATGCGCCTGCTCAAATTTCCCCGTATAGCGCTGGGTCGCGCCTGTGAACGACCCTTTCTCATGGCCAAAAAGTTCGCTCTCGATCAGCTCCATCGGCACGGCGGCGCAATTCAGCGTGACAAACGGCTGCTGCGCGCGAGGGCTGCGTTCATGCAGCGTACGGGCGACCAATTCTTTGCCGGTTCCGGTTTCCCCGCAAATGCAGACACGGGAATGGCTGGCTGCGACGCGATCGATCAACGCCATCACGCGCTGCATCGCCTCGCCGCTCCAGACAATCTCCTGTCTGCCCACGCGACGGCGTAGATCGCTGTTTTCCGTTTCCAAGCGCTTCAGCCGCAGGGCATTCTCCACAGTGAGCAGCAGTTTGTCCGTGGAGATGGGCTTTTCGAGAAAGTCCAGCGCCCCCAGCCGTGTCGCCTTCACCGCCATTTCGATGTGCGCCTGTCCGGACATCATCACCACAGGGGTGTTCAGACCTTTTCCGCGCAGATCTTCCAAGAGCGAAAGCCCGTCTTTGCGGGGCATGACCACATCGGAGAGAATCAGGTCGAACGGCCTTGTAAGAGCCAGCTCCAGCGCCCGCGCTGCATCATCACAGACAGTTGCCTCATGCCCGGCCATGCGAAAAGCGCGTGAGAGGGACGCCAGCGTGTTGTGCTCATCGTCGACGATGAGGATGTCGGCTTTCATGCTCATGCCTTCTCTGCCACTCCGGGCAATTCGATCACGAACTCAGCGCCGCCACTCTCCGCACGGCGGACGGCGATTGTTCCGTGGTGGTCAGCGATGATCGACTGTACCACCGCAAGGCCCAATCCTGTGCCGTGCTGCTTCGTCGTGTAGTAGGGCGTGAACAGGCGGTCGCATTCCTCGGGCGTAAGCCCGGCGCCGGAGTCTGCAATGCGGATTTCGATCATCCCGTCGCGGCGCCGCAAAGAAATTGTCAATACGCCGCCGGTCTTTTCCGGAGGACCATCCATCGCATCCATCGCATTCAGCACGAGGTTTGAGAGCGCGCGGTGAAGCAGCTCGCTGTCCGCCATTGCGGTCAAAGATGCATTCTCAATCTCGACCTTCAATTCGATCTTCTTCTCCTCAAGCGCCGGCGCATAGAGCGCGATCAGCCGCTGCAACGCCTTCGATATTTCTTCCGGCTGCAGCTGTGGCTTGGGCATGCGCGAGAAGTCACTGAAGCGGCCGATGATTGTCTTCAGGTTCTGGAGCTCCGCAATCAGTGTCGACGTACTCTCCTCAAATACCTCATCGAACTCCTTGGACGGGAGCCTGCGCGCACGAACCATGTTCTCCACCGTGATCTGCAGAGGAAACAGTGGGTTCTTCAGCTCGTGCGCCAGACGCCGCGCCAGTTCGCGCCAGGCGGCGACACGCTCGCTCTGTACTAGCCGGTCGCGTTGCTCGCTCAGTTGCCCGGTCATGTGATTGAACCCGGCCGCCAACCTGCCCACCTCATCCCGCGAGCCGACCGTCACAGTAATCTTCCAGTTGCCGGCCGCCACCTCATCCACCGCATGAGCCAGTTGCTCTACGGGCCGGGAAATCCGCGCGGCGATCCAGAGGCTTGCCGCAACGGCGAACAGCACGCCCAGACCGGCAACGCTGTAAGCCGTATTGCGGATGTGCTGTTGCATCTCTGCGAGATCGCGTCGCTGGTTCGCAATCAGCAACACGGCCAATGCGACGCCCTGCCGATCCTTGAGCGGCACCGCCGTAACATCCAGGCTGTCTTCTCGCTTGCTCGTTGGATAAACGATCGCGCGGGCGTCCGTGCTCGAGAATCGCGCCTGATCCAACACAGGCTGCAGGGCATGCCGATCGATGACCGCATCTCCCCCGCTCACCAGAGACTCTGCGCCAAAGTTGCGGTAAAGATAGATCTGCATTCCTTCCGGTATTGCCAGGGAATCCAGAAAGCTGCGATCCAGCAACATCCCACCCACAAGGACAACCGCGGAATCGCTCTCCTTGACCGCGCGTACACTGATCAGCGCGAGCTGCGATGTGCCGTCAGGCATGTCTTCGCGCTTGAGGAATGCCGGACCGTTGGGCGATGTGGCGGCCGGTTCGAGGTAACCGTAGCGCGCGGGCCACTGCGACGAAGAAACGATCTTTCCATCCGGCCCCACAATCTCCAGCAGGTCCAGCCCATACTCATGCGCGAGCGCGGCCGCTTCCGTCAGGTATGTTGCCGGATCGCCGCCATGCGTTAAATCGAACCCCATACGATAGGTTTCTTCGCTCGACGCCACGCGCTCCAGCCGTTCGCCAATTTGCGCCCCGCTGCGAGCGAATTCACGCCGGAACTGGGTTACGAGCGCAGCCGTGCGCTGCTGCTGCTGGGTTGTGTATGCATCGCGCACGCGCAAGGAGATTACCCACGCTACCGCGGCGACCGCCAGCATCACGGTCAGCGAGAACATGACCAGCAGCCGCTGCCGCAGGCTCATGGCTGGTCCGCCTTCAAGGAGACGTCCGCGAGCAGCGGTGTGCCATCGGGAGCCAATGCCAATCCGCGCACGCGCGGATTGACGGCATAGTCTCGCGGCAACCAAAGCAATGGCACCACCGTTCCATCATCCAGAAAAGTCTTCTCCACGCGATAGAGCGAAGCGGCATCGCCGCCGCCATCATCCATGTCTGCACCCAATTCGCGCACCATTTCATGCAGTCCAGCGCGGGCATCATTCGCTTCAAGATGGATGCAACGCAGCCTGATGTCCACATCGGGCGTGCCCGGCGGCCGCACCTGCACGGTCAGTCCAGCTTCATGCAGGTTCAGCGCGATGCGTTCCGCCGCAAGCTGCGTGGCAGGATCATTCCTGTCCGCGCTCAACGTCAACGGCATCCGCGCTGCCGCCGCGAGTTCTGTTGCCCGCGCAGGATTGCGCAGCGGAGAAAAGAGAAATGCGTACCCGGTCAGCCAGTTGGGCAGCAGCGATCCGCTCGCCTCCCCCTGCTTCTGATAGATGACGCTCCAGAGAGCTGTGCGATCCACTGCTTCAGCAATCGCGCGGCGTTGTTCCGGCGCACGCAGCCTGCCTCCCTGAAGAGTGAGTGCAAGCATATCCACCGGCGAGGAAGCGGTGACGACGACATGCGACTGCATGGCCTGACGCACCAACTCCGGCGGCAAATCGACAATGTCGGCCCGTCCCACGCTCAGGTCGAGCAACTGCGCCCGCATATCTCGCCGCCCATCAATCTCGATTCCGTCCACGAATGGGCGGCCTGACCATGCATCGTTCACGGCCGTGAGCATGGCATTGTTGCCGCCGCTGCTTGTCGTCTTGAAAGGCCCAGTTCCGTCGAGCTCTCCGCCGGCCTGCTTATGGGCGATGATGTAGATTGATCGCGCGAGCTCTTCCGGAAGCGTCGGCAGCGGAGAGTCTGACGTCAACACGACCGACATGCCCACGGCGCGAACCATCTTCCACGGGCAGTGGGAAGCGCACGCATCGTTCAGCGAGCGAACGACGTCTTCCGTCGACATTTCCGTGCCGTCATGGAAGTGAACGCCCGGCCGGAGCCAGAACTGCCAGCGCTGCGCGTTGTTGTCCTGCGACCAACGTATGGCGAGAGCAGGCGATACGCCGCCATTTGCGTCGAACCGCGTCAGCCGGTCGAAAACCAGCATGCGCACGAGAGCATCCGGCGTGTCAAGCGTTTCCACGTGCAGCGTGCCGCCATACTGCGGACGCGTACTCGCAGGTGCTGCCATGGCGCACAGCAGCAATCCGCTAGCGGCAATCGAGCGATACACGCCACACCTCGTATGTATTGCCGTTGTGGGCAACGGCCATCGCAGTGCCGCCGTCACTGGTTGAATGCAGGGCGGTGATGCTGCCGTCAAACGGAATCGCGGCGCTGACCGCAGCAGCCTCGTGACCGCGAATTTCGTAAGCACGCAGCGAATCGTGGGCCGGGTCGCCTGCCGTATCCACCAATATTTGCGACCCGGCGCCGCAGCCAGTGCGCAAGCCCGCCAGGTCGCTGCCCCAATCCCGCGAACCGGTCACCTCTACGATCGCGCCGCGATCCACCATGCGCACATGCCCGTGCAGGTCGGCGAGCAGCGTCACCGTTCCGCCCATTTGAAGGGTTTCGGCTGCACTGTAAAAAGGTGGGGGAGTTGCCGCTGCTGCGGGGACAAGTACGCCGGAGAAGAAGTCGCGAGATGCGTTGTAGAACGCTTTTTGTGTACCGATCGGCCACGGGTCGTCGCTGGCATGGCAATCGAATTCGCGTTCTGCAACTGTCTCACACTCCACTCCCGGCAGAAAGACGCGCACGCTGTCGGGCCCTGGAACGATTTCGCCGCGAGGATCGCGCGCTGTGGGGGCCAGCGCGGGTGAGATCGCATAGCTCTGCACCTGCTGCCACTGGCCGCTGCTTTGGCGGTAAAGGGCGATGCGATTCTGCATCAGAGCCAACAGTGTTCCATCGGGAGCGACCTGCGCATCCAATACCGGTTCGGGACTCGTGAACAGCATCTGCCTGCGCAATGTCATCGCAGCGGGCGCGCTGTTTGGCGTCATCGTGACATCGAACGCCAGTTCCGTCATTGCGACGCGTGTCTCGGCTCCCTGCTGGACCTCGGCTATCCAGACTCCACGCCTCGCTGTCTGCGAAAGCGTGATGCGAATTGCCATGGGGATCGCCGCGCCCTCTGCGCCGACGCGAACTCCGATCCCACCCGTCCGCAAGTCCGTTTCCAGCAGCCGCCGAATGCGAACAACCTGGTCCGGTGTGAGGGAAGAGACATTCTGCACGTTCAGTGTTGCCGGCCCAGGCCCCGCAATGCCTGTTATCTGTTTCGCCAGATCGGCTGCCGGCGCCTCCCAGCGCGTATCTCCGCGGGATACATCCACCGATGACTGCGCCGCTGTATGCCACGCGCACATCGCGGCAAGCGCCAGCAGCACCACGATGTTTCCCGCTCTCTGCATGTCTCGGTGGGTCGAATTATATCGCCGTACCTGCTCCATACCGTCTCCCCAAATCAAGGCGGCCACGGATTTTCACCGGCTTTCGGGTATTGCCACCTCACCCGGTCATCCGTGTCCATCCGTGGCTGCACCCTTTTACCGTTTCGCTGTCTCCGGGACATCGTCCATCGCCTGGGCCGCCGCGCCCAGGGCTCCGCTCGCACCTGTGTTGGCCGCGCTGGCCGGCGCCTTGAATACATCATTGGCAAAGAAGAACTTGCCATCCGCCGGCACCATCATCACCTGGATCTTGTCCGAAAGCCGCTCGGCCACGATCTTGTTGATCAACAGTGGCGACTGGTTCAGCACGGACGCCTCGCCTTTCATGCGCACCTCATCCGCGGCTGCCGTTACACGGATGCGGTTGGCCTCGGCGTCGGCCAGCAGGTCGCGGCGCTGCTGCTCAGCTTTGCTGTCGATCACCTTCGCCTGAGCCTCCGCTTCAGCATTCTCAATGGTCGCTTCCTTGCGCGCCTGTGCCTCCAGCTTGGTCTGCTCAATTTGCTTCTGCTTCAGCGGCAGCGTGTATTGCATGGCATCGGATTCGCTCTTGGCCTCGATGACTTTGGCCTCCGCTTCGGCTTCCGCCTGCTTCACCTTCTGCGCCTTGTCCGCTTCTGCCTGCAGCTCCGCGATCTTTACCTGCTTGGCCTGCATATCGGTCTGCACGTTCAGCTGGTCATCCTCCTGCTCCTTCACCAACAGGTCATTCAGCCCCTTGGCATACTCCGGAGGCAGCTGAATGTCGCGCAGCATTACCTCCTGCACTACAATTCCATCGCCCGCCAGCTTGCGCGTGATGTTCTCCGCGGCTTTCTGTCGAACTTCCTCGCGCTTCGAGCTGAAGATCTCGCGCACAGTATAGGTCGGCGCCAGTTCGCGCCAGGCGCTGGCTACAATCGGCGGAACAATCTCGGTCTCGACCGGCTGCGGCAGATGCGACTGCACATAATCCAGCCGCTTCGGATCGAGGTGATAGCGAACCGTTACGGCCAGACCGATGCTCAGGCCTTCTTTCGACTGCACCTCCAGCGGCTCAGCTCTTGCCACATCGAGCTTTGTCGTATCTGCTCTCAGAGCGGCAGTTGGCGAGACGCCATCTACGCCGGCTCCCGTCGTAAATAGGCGGTCTCGCAGATCGAATAGCTCGACATGCTCCATGAGCGGAAGAACGAAGTGCACTCCTGGATACAAGGTTCCCGCCAGAGTTCCACTCGACGCGCTGACGCGAACGCCGCCTTTGCCGCTGGGGACGACGACGATGCTTCCCGCTATCAGGAGCGCGAGGCATGCGGCGCCAGCGAGCTTTGTGCTCACCTGCCATCGCAGTGGTTCAGGTTCCAGGAGCTCAGGTTCGCCTTCCGGCCGCTTCTTCATCTTCGCGATGCGATAGCGCATCGTCAGGATCAGATCGAACGACAAAATTCCCGCGGCAACCGCTGCGAGCGCCACACCAACTGCAAGCATAAAGTACCTGATGACTAACATGACCTGCCTCCCATCTTGCTTTCTCGCTCCTTGCCATTGCTGCCGGCCGCGCGCTGCGAAGCGAAGAACAGCCGCACCAGTCCGCCGAAGATCAACTCCTCCAACATCAACCCGCACGCAATCGAGAGCAGCAGTCCGCCCGCCGCCGCGCAGAATTCGTTCAATGCCTCCATGGCCTTACTCCCCCTCGTTCGCCGACTGATGCGCAGCAGCGATCTTTATCGTGGTGTCAGCCGCTCCAGACGCGTCTGCCGATGCGCGAGATGTTGTCGAAGGCGCCGAATCGAAGACCGCGGTTATCTGAGCATCGCGTTCGCCTCTTATTTCCACCGCGTCTCCGATCTCGACTGTGGCGAAGAGTTGCTCGAGATCCTTGCGCCCCATACGGATGCAGCCGTGCGAGGCCGATTTGCCGATCGAACGGGGCTCGTTGGTTCCGTGAATGCCGTAGCCGCGCTCGCTCAACCCCATCCAGCGCGTGCCCACGGGATTACCCGGACCGGGTCCCACCACTCGTCCCTTGTGCGAGTAGGTTGGGTTGGTCACATGGCTGATGATGGTGAAATCGCCGGCCGGGCTGGGCGTTGAGAGCTTTCCTACCGCTACCGGGTACGTCGCCTTGACCTGGCCGTTTACCAGCAAGGCGAGTTTGTGATCGGGGATGCTGACAAGGATCAACCGTGTCGGGACGAACGAAGTGGAAGCCGCAATTGGTGCGGCTGATTCATGCACGATCGGAGTGACGTTGGCAGTCTGCGGCCGTGTCGCCGGCGGCTCAGCCTTATCGCCTACTCTCTTCTGGTCCACTGTGGCTGTCGCAGCCGCCAGCACGTCCGCGGCACGAGCCGCAGCTCCCAGCCCTACCCACATTGCCAATCCCACCACTACGCCAGTTGCAGGAATCCTCATTGCTGCCTCCTGTGTGCCTTCTGCCCACATAGAAATGCAGCCCTGTGCCCAAAGCCTGAGCCTCACAAAACAAATGAGTTATCGGGGAAATCAGAGCGGATAGTGTGTCTCTCCCGCCACGGTTGTGTCAGATTTGACTCAAACGCCGCAAGCATTTCGCCCTTCCGGGCGGAGTTGCAAGGCAAAGAAGACCTTGAAACAGATGGGTGATTTAAAGTGAGACATGTCTCTGACGCGCAGAAGCCTGCTTCGGCAAACCATTCTGGCTTCCGCTGAGCTTCCCTTTGCTCCGTTTGTGTTTGCTTTCGGCAGCCCGGAAAGTTCGATCGTGATCAAGCGTGAGGACGGCAATCCCATTTCGCTGCCAGAGAGCTTCATTGGGCTCGGCTATGAGATGTCCTCAGTCGCAACGCCGGGCCTCCTCAGTGCAGAGAATCATTCCTATGTGGCGCTTGCTCGAGGCCTTAGCCGCGAGGGGATCATCCGAGTCGGCGGCATCGTTGCGGACTATACGCGATATCAAGTCGACGGCACTCCGCGAGCCGATCGCCAGAACACCATCGTGACGCGAAAGAGTTTGCAGCAGTTCGCAGGATTCCTTTCCGCCATCGGTTGGAAGGCGATCTGGAGTGTGAATTTCGCGCAAGGAACCATTCAGGATGCGGTGGTCGAGGCCCGCGCCGTCGCAGATATTCTCGGCGGCAGACTTGAGGCTATTGAGATTGGCAACGAAGTTGAGAACTATGCGCGCGGGCAAAAGTTCTTTCGTCAACCTCCCTACGACTACGCCGCATACCGCGCCGAATATGCCGCGTGGCATACGGCGATCTTAAAAGCCATTCCTGGTATAAGGTTTGCTGCACCAGACACCGCCAGCTCCGTGGAATGGGTGGAGAGAATGGCGGAGGATTCCCGCGGTGACGTACAACTTCTGACGACGCACTACTACCGCAATGCGCAGGCAAGGGGCAGTGCCGATCAACTTCTCGCCCCGGATGCCAGACTGGAGGAGAAACTTGTACGCTTGCGCGCAGCCTCGCAAACCAGCGGAATCCCATGGCGTATGTGCGAAACAAACTCGTTCTCCGGTGGGGGGCTGCCCCGCGTAAGCGACACATTCGTCGGTGCGCTCTGGACTCTGGATTTTATGCTGCTGCTGGCGCAGGCAGGATGTGCCGGCGTAAACATCGAAACTGGAATCAACCAGTTGGGCTTTATCAGCTCGTATTCGCCGATCGTGGATGGCGGCAGAGGCGCGAACTCGGTTGGAGCATCCTACTATGGGATGCTTGCATTTGCGGTGGCCAGCCGAACCAACAACCAGATCATCCCTATCGGCATTGACACCAGGAACGAAAGGGTCACGGCATACGCGCTTGGAAGAGAAGGCAAAGTCAGGTCGGTTGTTGCGGTCAATAAGAGCCGAGAGTCCAGCTACAAACTAAACATTGCAGAACTCGGCCTTCACAAAGGCGCGATATTGCGCCTCAATGCGCCATCGCCCGAAAGCAAAGATGGCGTCAGATTTGGACAAGCAGCCGTGGACTCACGCGGCGAATGGGTGCCTGCAAGCAGTGAACGACTTAGTGCTGGTCCGTTCGTCCTGCCTGCAATGAGCGCCGCAGTAATCGTATTGGGATAGCTGCTTGTCCAGTGACTCTTAAGTTAGACCGATGCATTTTGAGGTCAGCTTAGCCGGTGGGATTTTCTAATTGAGTGCGGGAGTGAATGTCAGCTTTTCGCCGGGCCGAGTGCCGATTGTGATGACATCCCCATGCATAACCCTGGTGGGCCCGCCGTCGGTCTGAAGCTTGACGGGCTGGGGCGCGCCCCATGGGTTCGCCAGATTACAGGTGCCCCCAAGCTGGCTCCTGATCTTCACTGTTTCCACCTTCCCATTGCGAATGCTGCTCGAGACCAGGAAATCGCCCACCGCCAGCAGATTGCCGAACGATGCGTCCTGATTGATCGGCCAGTTGGGGAAGACATGGATGTTCTTCTGGTAGCTCTGCAGCAACATCGCGGCGACGGTGGTGGGAACCGTGGCTTCGTTCTCCACTCCACCCGCACCGAATTTGTATGCAAAGTTCGGATATCCAATGTGCGTGACCATCAGGTTGAGGTGCTTCAGAATGGAATCCGGGTCGTAGCCTGCGTCGGCGGCCGCAGGGTAAAAGTTCGAGGTGTTGTTTGAGTCGTACCAGAGGCGCGTGTAATCCACCGTGTTGAAGGCGGCGTGCCGCAATTCCGGACTGCTTTCAAGCCCAATATTCCATGCGGGAAAGACCGTTTGCAGTGAGTTCATTCCTGCGGAGGAGCCCTGAATCGCGACCGGAGGATCATCCGAGAAGCGGTCTCCGCGGCTGATGTTCACCCATTGCATCCCGTGCTCGCTTTCCAGAATCACCATCCTGTCGTCCGGGATCGGTTTGCCGACTGCTTTGGTAATGGCGTCCACGCTTGCTGCCGGGGCCATTGGCAGTGGGCTCAGATGCGTGAGATGGTCCTGCCAGGTTGCGCGCATGTTCTCGCCCATGTGCAGTTGCGCGCCCATATCGAGCAGCGCCGGATAGAGCATGTTCAAAAAGCCGATCACAGTTGCGGGATTGGTATCGTCAGCCGGCCCCCACAGATGCTCATCCTCGGCATCGTTCTCATCGACATATCGTCCGTCCACCAGCTTGAGGTCGTGATCCCAGAAATCGGCCACGGCGGTAAGAAATGGCCAGACCTTGCGCGCGTACGCTTCGTCGCGTGTGTAACGCCAGCGCTGGATGCAATTCACTGCGGCGAATAGCGCATCGCTCTTCTGATCAAGGGCGCGGAAGTTGTCCGCGCTCCATCCGGGCGACGGCGCCAGGTGCGTGTAGTAAACAACGCCATGCGCGCCGATATGGTTCGCCAGCCCCCGCCCGCGGTTGAGCCACGCTAGTATCGGCGCATCGTACGAGTCCGCGAGACTGACGTGATTGGTGGGAAAGGCTGCCCAGAACGGCGCCTGGTAGTTGTAGTCCAGCGTGTAGTCGCCCTGCCATCCAACGTTGGTCGATGTAATCCAGTTGCCCCAGAGGCCCGGCGCGACGTTGCCTGTCCGGCTGCAGGAGGCCAACACGTACAGCGAACCATACCACCACGACTGGACGGTCTTGTCCGGAATTTCAATGAAGGACTTCGACCAGAAGTCGCGCCACCAGGCAACGTGGCGCGACCAGGCGGCTGCAACGGATTGTGCGGCCGCGCGATTCAGTTCGGAGATCGAGGACTGGAAATAGCCCGCGCTGTCGCGATCATCAACCGCGGCGACCGCAACGATCACCTTGCCGCCGGCAGGAACCTGGAAGCGAAGGAGGCCGTTTTCCGAAGAAGCGTCAACGCCCAGGATGCGCACGGCAAAGATTCCCTCCGGTGCAATGCCGTCAAAAGGAATTCGCGGGTCACCGGGATGCGCTGCGGCCCATTCCCATTCCGGGCCCATAACCTGCGCGGCGCTCGGGAAGTTCGTGGTTTCGCCCACAGTTTTGCCATTCACAAGGAGTGCCATCTTCATGCCGTCATAGGTCACGACGATGTCAGTCCATTGGTGGAGCGGAAGCGTAGCCGCGGCAGTGACGACGGTGCCGTTGAGATTGGCTGCGAGGCGACCTTGCGAGAGATAGATGAGCAGCCCAGCCTCAGCGCCTTGCGGTCGGCCGCTATCGTGTCCGCGAACATTGCCGAGAGGATTGCCGGGGTCCTGCTGCTGCATCTTCCAGTTCTGGGTGACGGAGGAGAAGACGATGCCGTCTGGGTTGGGATGCTCCATGCGGATGGAGCCGCGCACGCTGAACTTTTTCTCAGGCAGGATAATGTCGCCGCAGGAAAATGGCTGCGCGGGTTTCGCACTGCCATCCCACAGCGTGGTCTCTGGTCTCCAGTTGTAAACAGGCTTTGCGCTTGCGCTGGGATGTGAATCGGCGAAGATTTCAAGCGAGCGCACGGTGGCATCGAGCGCGCCCGTGTTTTTTCCGTCGTTAGATCCGCCAATCGTCGCGTGGACGACCTCAGGCGAGACGCGCCGCCAGTAGACCTGCCCGCTTCTGCCGCCCAGCGTGTCGCGATCGTCGTGGTTGAAGCCGTCGAGCATCTGTGCGGCCATATCGACCGAAGTCGTGCCCGGATTTTCCAACTCGATGTAGAAGAAGTTCTTGTTTGCATCGACCCAGGAATGCGACTTCAACTGCGCAGAGGCTGCCTTGAAACTTGCCGTCACATCGGCCGGCCCAATGTTCTCCTGCATCTGGGCGCTCGCGTTCTGCAATGCCGGAATAGTCAGCTCCAGCCGGCCGAGGGGCATAATTTTGCCCCTCTGCACGCTCCAGAAGTCGTTGCGCCCGACGTAGTACTCCTGCTTGTCGGCTGAGCCGCCAATCGCTACACCGACGCTGCCATTTCCAATAAGAGCTCCGCCGTTCATGCGGGTCGATACGATGTTGCCCGGCATCTGGGACCACTCGCCGTGGATGCCGGAGACGATTTCGAGGGCCTTTGCCGCCACCCCGTTGTCGTTCGTTCGGGCGGCAGGAATTTGAGCGGAAACTCCAAGAGAGATGAAAGCAATGACGACAAAAATATGCCTGATCGGACCGTCGGGCATGGCGAATCCATCCTCCTGGAGCTTCCACTCCGCTGTTGGGCTGTCTCTTCGCATTCGCACTGGAAGTCCGGAGCAACGTGCGCAGAAACAGATGAGAGTGTTTAGCGGAACAAGAGAGGAGCGAAGACGTACAGGCTCCTGCGCCAGGTCTGCCATTCATGTGCGGTGCCCGGCGAGATGTAAACGTAGCTGTTGGTAATGCCGGCCGCGACCAGTTGCTCCTGGTGCCTCTTGAGCGCCTCAGGGTTTTCAATCGGCGGTACAGTGCCGCCGCTGAAGAAGAAGACCTTCACTTCCTTATTGAACTTTGCCGGATCCGCCATCGCGCCACTGTAGATGGTCTTGAGGTCAAGCGCCGGCGGCGCAGTGTTGGCCGCGACCGTGCTGGGGCGGAATCCGCCCGCGGTTCCTCCGCTGAACAGGCCGATGTAGGAGAATTTGTCGAGATTGGTCATCGTGACCGAAGCGGTCATGAATCCTCCCATGGAGAGGCCAGCCATGGCACGATGATCTTTGTCCGGGATAGTGCGGAAGTTGCTGTCGACCCACGGAATGAGATCGTTGATCATCAGTTTGCCGTAAGCTGCACCTGCCGCACCCATGCCGGGAATACCGCCGCCGCGAGGTCCGCCGCCACCAGGAGCGCCTGCACCGCCGGGGCCGCCTGCGGGACGAGGACCTGCACCGAATCCGCCGCTGGGACGGACCGGAGGAGGACCGACGGCGCTTGTTTCCATCACCACGATCATCGGCTTCACCTTGCCCTCAGCCAGCAAGTTGTCCAGGATCAGGTTCGTTCGGCCCATCTCCGTCCACACGCGTTCATCTTCGCCGCCGCCGTGCTGCAGATACAGGACCGGGTAGCGCGTCTTGGTAGTCGCGTCGTAGCCCGGAGGTGTGTAGACGAAGATATGCCGCCACGCGTTCGCGGTCTTCGAGAAATAATTCTTGATCCTGATATCTCCGTGCGGCACATCTTTCAGGTCGTAGAAGCTGACGCCCGGCTCGGGAACTTCAAACCCGTTACACATATGCCCGTAGCCGATGAACGCATTGGTGGCAGGATCCAGCACAACCGCGCCATCCACTACCATCCAGTAGTTGTGGTAGCCGGGAGCCTGCGGCTCGCTGGTATAGGTCCACACGCCATCGGCTCCTTTGGTCATGTCGTAGGAGACGTTATTGATCGATACCTGCACCTTCTGCGCGGTGGGCGCCTTGAACTGGAAGGTGACGCGCGAGTCCTCCTCAATGCGCGGATATTGAACGCCCGGGAAGTTATACGGCGAAGGATGCGCCGGAACAGGCGCCGCCGACTCCGAGCGCAGAGGGGCGGGCACCAGTTCCTGTCTGGATGCATTCGAGGTTTTCTTCGCCTTGGCGAAGCACGGGTTGCCCACAAGGGCAGCAGTGAGTGCGATGCAGAGAAAGATTCGCTTCATTCGATTGCATTCTCCTTGGAGCGGGATTTTAGAAAGCCTGTTTTCAGTGCAATGCGACACGTACCGCTTTGCCGTTGTAATGAACAACGGAATCGTATTTGTTGGTAAGATCCACGCCGGTGCCGTGATCCTTGGAGACGGCAACGACATTGAAGGTGTGCTCCTTCAACATGCCGGGAAAGTTTCCGGTACGAGCGCCGATCTCCAGCGTGTGTGTGCTCTCGCGCCAGGTAATCGGGATCGTGTCGTACTGCCCCTTCTCGTAGTCGTAGTTGTCGCCTTCATCTTCATAGAATGTGAACTGCCCATCCGCGCCGGGATAGACGCGCAGCTCGATTGGGTCGTCCGGCTTCTCATTGGAATATTGCAGCAGCGGCCCCATGGGAACGATGGAGCCAGGCCGGATGAAGATCGGCATCGTATCAACCGGAGACGCGGCCTGAACGGTCTGGCCGGCGGTAGCTCTTTCTCCTGTCCAGAAGTTGTACCAAGATGCGCGCGCCGCAGGTAGGTAGACTGCCTGTTCCGTTGCTCCGGCAGCTGTCACCGGCGTAACCATAATCTCCGGCCCGAAGAGATACTGGTTTCCAATATCTTGCACCCCCGGGTCCTTCGGAAAGTCCATCACCAGCGGCTGCATGAAGGTGCTGCCGGCATGGGTTACCTGCCACGCCACGGAATAGGTGTATGGCAGCAGCCGGTAGCGAAGGTTCAGATACTTCAGCATCACGGCTTGTGTCTTGTCGTCAAAGCGCCAGAACTCCTTGCCCGGACGAAGGCCATAGGAGCCATGCACCCGGAACATGGGACAAAACGCGCTGAACTGAAACCAGCGCGAGAAGAGTTCCTGATAGGCGGGATTGGTTGGGTCGCCGTTGCCCGCGCTGCGATTGCCGAAGAATCCCCCGGTGTCCGTGTTCCAGTACGGGATGCCGGAGAGAGAAAAATTGAGCCCCGCGGGAATCTGGTTCTTCAGCACCTGCCATGTGTCCTGGATATCGCCTGACCACGTGATCGCGCTGTTGCGCTGCTGGCCTGCATACGCGGAACGCGTCAGGATCACAACTCGTTTCTTGTCGGTAGTGGCGCGTTGGCCCTGGTAGATACCCGTCGAGTGCATCAGCGGGTATGCGTTGTAGACCGTATAGCCCGGACCGAGCGGCGTGGTGTATCCACGAAACGCCATGTTGTTGATCTCCGGCTCCGGCGCGTCCAGCCACCAGCCATCGACGCCCTTGGAGAACAATTGGTCGCGCAACTGCTTCCAGTAAATCTCGCGGCCGGCAGTGGCGAAAGGGTCGTACCATTGCCCCTGCCCAGGCGGCGAAATGTAGCGTGTCACCTCCGGGAACATGCCGCCCGCTGCGTTCAGTTCGTCGCTGTTCTTGCTGCCCAGGTCGAACTTCGCCCACACCGAGATCAGCGTGTGAAAATGCTCGTCGTGCAGTTGCTGGAACATCGCTGCCGGATCGGGATAGCGTGCCGGATCGAACTGATGCGATCCCCATGTGTTGTTGCCTGGCGGCCAGTATTGCCAGTCCTGGATGATGCCGTCGATCGGCACCTTCAGCTCGCGCATCCTCGCCGCCACGCCCAGCAACTCCTCCTGCGAGGCATAGCGCTCCTTCGACTGCCAGAAGCCGAACTCCCAGCGTGGCATCATGGGCGCCTGCCCGGTAAGGTGGCGATATGCGGCCATCGCCGTGCCGATCGTTCCATCGCCGTAGCAGAAGTAGTAGTCGATCGCCTTGCCGTATTCGGAGGACCACCTGAGCACGCGCGATGCTGAACTCGAGTCGGCGGCAGCGTCCGAGGAGATAGTCGTCACAGCCGGATTGTCCCAGAGCAGCATGTAGCCTTTGCTCGAAGTCATCACCGGAATCCCCACGTTGGTGTTCGCCTGTGCGAGCTTCACATTGAAGCTGCCGGTAGCCTCATAGTTCCATGCTCCCTGCTGATGCTGGCCCAGACCGTAGATGCCTTCATCCGGCGCAATCTCAAAGGCCTGTTCCGCAGAGGTGACGGAAGCGCCCGCAACCGACGCAGGCGCAATCGCGCGGCCATGCGCCGCTTCCTTCAATAGGACATGATTGGCGGAATCGAGGAATGTGACTGCGCCGGTCTGCTTGTCCACCCGGACCTTGATCTTCGGCGATGCGATGGTGAGCGTGTCACGGCTCTCCTGCCGGGTCAGGCGCACTCTTTCCGGCTGGGCGACTACCGAGAGGCTCTTCAATTCGGGTAATTCCGCGCCCGGCGCATACGTCACGCGGACAATCTCCGGCGACCAGAACTGAATGCGCAGCGTGCCGCCGTCCACAGCAAGGCGCGCTCCGCTTTCGGTATTTTCGACCGCTGCTGGTGCGGCAAGAACCAAGCTCGCGGCCGCTCCAAGTACCGCAACCGTCGAGGCATGAGCGAAGAGCTTTTTCATTTGGATCTCTCGTGGTGGTTTTCGCCGGGAAAGGCTTGTGTTGCGGTCCGTTTTATTCGAGTAGCGAATAAATCTGAAATGGACGGTGGCGTCGCCGGTAAGCATTCGGCAGAAGCATTAGATCATAAGTGGAAACGTGTTTGCTTCCTCGGGCTGTCGTCGTCTCGTTTTTTTTAGGTTGCGCTGCGGCCGTTGAGGATGAGAACAGCGACCGAAGTCCCTTAATTTGCCCGAAGGAAAAGCATTCCTGAAGGCAGGATGCACCAGATTTTCGGTATTCCGAAGTCAGACATTTGAATTATCGATGCTTATTGTTCGAAAAGAATCAACCAAAGCCGATGATCTGGTGATTGAAAATATGGGGCTCCTCATCCCGTATATGAAAGTGCATCAATGGACTTGTGCTTTGCTTTTCAGGTCGCTTATATTTTGTATCTCAAATGAAGACCACAGGGCCCTCATCGGACAAACCCTGCGGAGCGCGGAGAACCCATTGAAGAAGCTTTCGTCTGTGCTGGCCACCTTTGTCTTGTGCTCTTCGCTGCTCGCGCAGACGCCTGCTCCGTACCAGAATCCGAACCTGCCGCCGGAGCAGCGTGCCGCCGACATCGTCAGCCGCATGACGCTCGAGGAAAAGGTTCTGCAGATGCAGAATGTCGCGCCCGCAATTCCCCGCCTCGGCATTCCCGTCTACAACTGGTGGAATGAGGCGCTGCATGGCGTCGCAACCGGCCGCGCGACCGTTTTTCCGGAGCCCATTGCGCTTGGGGCGACGTTCGATCCCGGCCTTGTCAATCGCGTTGCGGACGCCATCTCCACCGAAGCTCGCGCGAAGTACAACGAGGCGCAGCGGCGTCCTCCGGTTCAAGAGGTTGCGCCGGGAGCAGCGCCGGGGCGCACAGCCGGGCTCGACTACTGGTCCCCCAACATCAATATTTTTCGCGATCCCCGCTGGGGCCGCGGGCAGGAGACCTACGGCGAAGACCCTTACCTCACCAGCCGCATGGGTGTCGCGTTCGTTACCGGCATGCAGGGGAACGATCCGCACTACCTGAAAGTCGTCGCGACACCGAAGCACTATGCCGTCCACAGCGGCCCGGAGCCGCTGCGGCATGTGTTCGACGCAAAGGCCACCGAATATGACCTGGACCACACTTATCTGGTCGCCTTCAAGGCAGCCATTATGGAGGGCAAGGCCGACTCCATCATGTGCGTCTACAACTCCGTCAACGGCGCGCCCGGCTGCGCCAACGACGATCTGCTCCAGAAGTACCTTCGCGATCGGTGGGGCTTCAAAGGTTACGTCGTCAGCGACTGCGGCGCCATCGGCGACATCTATCGCAGTCATAAGTATGTGAAAACGCAGGGCGAGGCAGACGTTGCCGCGGTGAAGGCCGGTACCGACCTGACATGCGGCAACGAGTATCGCAGCCTGATCGACGAAGTGAAGGCCGGGCATATCGCCGAGGCCGACATCACGCAGGCTGCGGTGCGCCTCTTCACGGCCCGCATGCGCCTCGGCATGTTCGATCCTCCGGACCGCGTGCCGTACTCGAAAATTCCATACTCGGAGAATGATTCCGCTGCGCATCGCCAGCTTGCACTCGCGGCCGAACGCGAGGGGATCGTGCTGCTCAAGAACCAGGGCGGCTTCCTGCCGCTCAAGCCTTCCGTTCGCACGATCGCTGTGATCGGCCCATCCGCCGACGATCCCGTTGGACTGCTGGGCAACTACAACGGCATCTCGTCGAAGCAGGTTACGCCGCTCGAAGGCATAGAGAAGCAATTTCCGGGCGACAAGATCGAGTACGCTCTGGGCGCGACCTACACACCAACCGCCGCAGCTATCGTCTCCACCGATGCTCTGACCACGCCGGACGGCGGCAGCCACGGCCTGCTCGCCGAGTATTACAACAATCCCGATTTCCAGGGAGAGCCAAAACTCAAACGCACCGAGTCTCGGTTGTATTACGACGCGAACATGGAAGAACCGGCGGTCATGTCTGCGATCGAGGGTAACAAATACTCGATCCGCTGGACGGGGACGCTCACGCCTCCAGGCACGGGCGACTACGTGCTGGCCGCGCGCACCGGCATGTGGAACCGCGACGGCAAAGTAAGACTCTTCCTTGACGGCAAAGAGATGACCTCCGGCGGTCCCGGTGGTTCACGGCCTCCAGGACTCGGGCCAGGACAAGGCCAGGGACAAGGACCGGGTCAGGGCTTTCGCCGCGGCGGGCCGCCGCCCATCCACCTTGAAGGCGGCCACAGTTATTCCATCCGCGTGGAGTACTCGCAGAATGGGCCCGGCGGCGGCGCGGAGCTGAACTGGATTCCGCCTGCGGATGTGCTGCTGGAGCAGGCCCGCAATACCGCCCGGGATGCGGACGCTGTACTTCTTTTCGTAGGCCTCAATGGATCGATCGAGGGCGAAGGGCATGACCGCACCACGATCGATCTGCCCGAGCCGCAGGAGAACATGGCGAAGGCGATGATGGCGATGGGCAAGCCTGTCGTCGTCTTGCTGACCGGCGGCAGCGCCATCGCCGCAAACTCTGAGGCCGCGAATGCCATCGCGGTTCTGTCCGCGTGGTATGGCGGCGAAGAAACCGGTACAGCTATCGCGGAGACGCTGGCCGGCAGCAATAATCCCGCCGGACGTCTTCCGGTGACGTTCTATAAGAGTCTCGAGCAGCTCCCGCCGTTTACCGACTACTCCATGAAGGGCCGCACGTATCGCTACTTCTCGGGCGAGCCGCTCTATTCCTTCGGCTATGGGCTCAGCTACTCGTCGTTTGCCTACTCCGGCTTAAAGGCGCGGCGCACCGCGAGCGGCGCAGAGATTCGCGCGATGGTGAAGAACACCTCTTCGCGCGACGGGGATGAGGTGGTGCAGCTTTACATCAGCGGCGGCCCCGGCGAGGAGATCCGCAGCCTGCGCGGCTTTGAGCGCATTCACCTCAAGGCCGGTGAGAGCCGCGAGGTGCGCTTCACGTTGGCGCATGCCGATGTGCCGCGGGCCAAGTTGCAGGTCAGTGTCGGCGGAGGCCAGCCAGCGCCAGGAGTTCAGTTTGTGCAGGGCGCGCTGTAAGCAGTCAGCGTTCACTAGGGTAAACCGAAGGCAGCCGGGAAAAAATGAGGCCCGGCCCAAGCGAGGCAAGACAGTGAAGGGCAGCTCAAGATTTGCAATTTCAATCCTGCTGGGTGCATCCCAAACGACGCGGCCGCAAAACATGGAGCATCCGGGTGAACCGATCGGCGCGCACGGCGGCGCCGAGCCCAGCTATCTCTATGGATGGTCCCTGCCGGACAGAGGTGAAAGATGAAACTGAATTCATTGACAGGCTCTACAACCCTGCGATTCGCGGTCATGGCCACAATGCTCGCGATACCCGCTTGTGCCCGCGCTCTGAATGGAGACGTCGGCATTCACGATCCGTCGACGATCACCTACGACGACGGGAAGTATTACGTGTACGGAACGGGCGGGGGTCCGCTGGTCTCCGATGATGGCTGGACGTGGCGGCGCGGCACGGTGCCCTCGCGCACGGGAGCGGCGCCCGACGTGATCCACATCGGCGACAAGTACTTCATGTACATCGCGCGCGGCTATCAGCAGCCGAAGGCCGACGTAATGATGATCTGGAGCAAGTCGCTCGATCCGAACTCGCCAGACTACAAGTGGAATGACGGTGGCGTCGTTGCCAGCTCTGACGGCGAGGAGGACTCCAACGCGATCGATCCCGGCGCGTTCCTCGATCCGACTACGGGACGGCTGTGGCTGGTCTATGGCTCGTACTTCGGCTACATCCGGCTGGTGGAGTTGGATCCGAAGACCGGCATGCGCAAGGATCCAAAGTCAAAGCCGATCAACCTCGCGATCAACTGCGAGGCCTCCGACATGATCTACCACGATGGCTGGTATTACTTGCTGGCAACGCACGGCAGTTGCTGTGCGGGAACCAGTTCCGGCTACAACATCCGCATGGGACGATCGCGCCACGTGACCGGCCCCTTCCTCGATGCTGAGGGCGTCGACATGATCCAGGGCGGCGGTACAGAGCTCATCGGTTCAGGGCAGAGAAAGGTAGGTCCTGGGCACTTCGGCCTGCTCGATCTCGGCAACGGCGTCCAGAAGTTCTCCATGCACTGGGAGGCTGACCTGGATCGCGGCGGCGCCAGTGTGCTGGATATCCGCCCGCTGCTCTGGAAAGACGGCTGGCCCGTTGCCGGTGAAAATCCAAAGGAAGGCACATACGAGATCCATTCCGTACATACTGGAACATCCCTGGCCATGGCGGTGGAAGGATCGCCGGTGGGCGGCGGAAGGATGCGCCAGGGTCCTGGCCTTGGACCCATTGGCGTGGGTCGGCCCGGTGCGGGGCAGGCAGGCGGCACACGCGGAGCGCGACCAGCCAATGGCGGCTCTTCGGGAGGTGGCGGGCAGCGCGCAGGTGGCGGTCCTCGTCCCGGCGGAGGCATCTTTGGGGGGACGGGAAGCCCCATCGCCGACCAGACAGCCGCTTCCGTGGACGCGAATTGGCCCGCCGGGGATACCGGCGCGTCGATGGAAAACTATCAACTACAGGCGCAGCAGAAGTGGCAGATCACAGCCGTGCCAGACGCGGGCGGCTATCCCGGCGCACCTTACTTCAAGATCACAGTCGCCGGTACTGACCGTGCTTTGGCCGCGACAGCGGACGGCGAGCTCGTAGTTCGCGCCTCATTTACAGGAACGCCGGAGCAACTATGGCGTCTGGATCAGTTATCCGATGGAAGCTGGCGCATCATGCCTAAGTCGCAGGCCAACTTGAAAGACGGTATGGCGCTCTCGGCCATCGGAGCCAGTTTCCCCACCCTGTCGAAGTTCAATGCAAAAAGCGACATGCAGCACTGGTTGCTGAAGACGCCGTGAAGCTCGTCTTGCTTTCCATCGGACCTCACGACTCACACTTCCTACCGGCGTTCCACGAGGGTTCAATGACGAAGATATTGCGCATGTCTCTGCGAGCAACAATTCTGCTTCCACTGCTGCTGCTGGCCAATCCTGTGTCAGCGGCAACCTCCTATGGCACTACGCTGACCAGCCCGGTCACTCCGTCCCGTGTGACCGGCGCCGACGGATTCATCCCACGGTGGCTCTTGCTTGAACCGATCCCTGTGAACGGCCTTACGGAAAGTGCCGTGCAGGCCATGGTGAAGAAGCAATGGTTCCCGGACCAATTCACTGTTATCCCGAAGGACGGTCAGACGGAAGCAGTGGACGACTCGACGCTCACCTGGCACGCTGTCGACACCAGGCTATACAACGTGAACCTCTACCACTTCGCTCACTCGCTTAAAAAGCCGACAAGCAACGTCCTATTCTGGGCAGTCACCATTGTGAACAGCCCGCGTGAGATGAAGGACGTGCGTCTTGCCATCGGCTCGAACGCTGCCTCGGTATGGTGGCTGAATGGCGAAGAGGTCGTCGGCATCTACAACGATCGGCAGACGGTCATCGACGACGGCGTTTCCAGGCGCCTCACACTGAAGAAAGGACCCAATGTGGTTCGGGCGGCGGTGGTCAACGGCGGCGGCGCAACCGATTTCTGCGCGCGCTTCCTGGATGAGAACGATAAGCCCATTGCTGGCCTGACCATCACTCTCAGTCGGCCCCACTGAACTCCAGACAAACGCCGCAACGCTGGAGCGCCAATGCATAGCAATTTGGCATAGTGCTTCGGGTGGGAGCAGGATATCTTGCCGAGCTATGGGTGACCATCGCTGCGGCTCGGCAACATCTTGATCGTCTTCAACCACCGTTTCCGCAAGGATCGGCCATCATTTTCCTGCGTTAGGCAGCTTGATGCAGTGGGGAAGTCGCCGGTCCACTTCTAGCGAATCACAGTAATCACCTGATCGTCCGGGGCTGTCCATGCCCGCGCACCCGTCTGGATCAGTTTCTGTGCCGCATCGTCCCAGTGCAGGTGCGTCTCCTTGAAATCGCCATGCTCATAGGCATAGGTCGTGCCGTCATCGCTATAGAGCGTGAAGTCGGCGTTGCGGCCGGCCCATACTTCCACCTTGGTGATGGCCTGCTGGTCCCGGGTACTCTCCACGTCGCTGCCTGTCGGGATAATCGACCCAGCTCGCACGAAGAGCGGCAACCGGTCGATGGGAGCATCGACCGCAACCGTCTCTCCGCCGGAGAACTTCTTATGCGTCCAGTAGTCGTACCAGTCACTGCCTGCCGGTAGATATACCTGCTTGGTCGTTTCTCCCTGCGACGTCACCGGCGCGACCAGGAATGCCGGCCCGAACATGTATTCGTCGCCGATCTCGTTGACCTTCGGATCGTCTGGGAAGTCCATGAACAGCGCGCGCATAAACGGCGCCCCAGTCGTGTGGGTGTACCAGCCCAACGAATAGATGTAAGGCATGAGTGTGTAACGCAGGCGCAGGTACTTCTCGAGGATCGGCTCCGCCGCAGTGCCATACGACCAAACCTCATTCGCGTTCCTCGTACCATGCGTGCGGAAGATCGGAAGGAACGAAGCGTACTCGAACCAGCGAGTGTACAGCTCCGGATAATCGGCATAGTCGCCGACATTGTCTTTTGCCGACGACGGATCCAGCAGTGGCGGATGCTCGGGAACATGGACCCGTGGCAGCCCCTGCCAGCCGCCGGTATCGTTGCTCCAGTAGTTCAACCCGGAGGCCGCGACGTTCAAACCTGTGGGGATCTGGCGCCGAAGCGTGTCCCATGTCGGGAAGATGTCGGACGACCAGACGATGGCGCTGTTATGTTGCACTCCCAGGTAGCCGTCCCGCGAAAGAATCAGCGCGCGCTGGTCACCCGCAGAGCGATACCCGTTGTAAAGAGCGCTGGTATGGAACAACGGATAGACATTGAAATACTCGGTTCCCGGCCCGATATGGAAATAACTGCCATTCGGCGGCAGGTCGGGTTCGGTCTCATCGGCCCACAGATAGTTGAAGCCCTTGCTGAGTATGTCCTTTTTAATGACGTCCCAGTACCACTGGGCGGCCGCCGGGTTGGTCGTATCGATGTCCGATCCGGCATGGTCGTAAGGCAAACCATTGGTGGGCGTGCCGTCTGACAGGTGCTCGAACCATCCGTTGTCCGCGAGTGTCTGGTAGTAGCGATCGGTGGGCACAAACCGCGGCCATACACTGATCATGGTCGTGATACCCATCTTGTGAAGGTCGTCATTCATCTTCGCAGGGTCGGGCCACTCCTTCGGACTGAAGTCCATTTGCCCCATGTTCGTGTAATAGAACCAGTCGACCACGATCATATCCAGCGGCAGGTGCCGTTGCCGGTAGCCATCGGCAACGGACATCACCTCGGATTGCGTCCGGTATCGCTGCTTGCACTGAATGTAGCCATAGGCCGCCTTCGGCAACATCGGCGTGCTTCCGCTCAGCAACGCATACCCCGAGTACAGCGCGTCCGTATCCTTGCCGTAGATCACGAAGAACGAGACACGGTCTCCTACCTGCGAATCCCACTTCGTCTGTTCGTTGAAACCGGCCGTGATGGTGGTCTGCGATGGGTTGTCCCACAGCACGGCGTAGTGCCGGTTCGTCACCAGAAACGGGACGCAGAACGTCGGTCCGGCAGGCGCAGTGTAGTTGTTCCAGCAACGCACGGGATGTTCGCGATGATCGAGAAATCCCTGCTGGTCTTCCCCCAGGCCATAGTAGTGTTCCCCGACTGGCGAAGAGAACGTTGCGCCCACCTCGTCATACACGTGGCCTGGATTATTGTCGTCATAATGGTCATACGCGATCGCGGGCTTCAGTTCGTCTAACAGGCCCGCTGTACCGTCCTTGTGGTTCGGCACGCTCATCGTCCAGCCCTGCATCTGGAGCAGCACCTTGCCTTCGGCATCCACTATCTGAAGCGGAACCCGCGGTGTTGATCCGTGGAAATAGTTGCAGGTATCACAGCTTGGCGAAGGCCCGCCCGCTCGATGCTGCGGCACTGACATCTGCACCTTCAACTGCGTTGAGGCATACGAGTCCATCGTGGCTGTGTGGGCGTAGCTCCAACCCGAATCCTTGGCCTCCGCGCTAATGCCGTATCCCGGCGCAGCGAGCGCGGCCTCTTTGTCAAGGCTAATCGTAATGCGCACGATGTTTGGCGCGTAAGACTCCAGAGTGACGGTCGCGTTATCGCGAGAAAGAACCACCTGTTTTTGGCCATAAGCACTCTGGATAGCCAGCAACGATACTGTGAAGAACCAACCCGCAACAGTCCTTCGTATCATGATCCCTCTGATCTCTCAGGATAGTTCACAAATACAGCTCTCCAGCCTGAACTCAGAAGACAGAGAGCCTTCCCGTCGTATCGCAAAAGCTGTTTAGTCAAACCCACACCGTTTCCGATTGACCTCATCCTATCTGCCCCTGATCCGGCTCGGAATATCGGAGTGATACTCAATTCTTTCGGTGTCAAAGACAGAACCAACGCTGTCCTCGTTGCAATTAGACGAGGTTACGTGAAAGTCTAACCCGCTCAAGCAACCATCTGACTGCCCGACTCGTTCCTCCTCGCAAGCTCGGCTCTCTAACGGCCATTCATCCAGATTAGTGCCATCAATCGGCCCCGCCGTCCCGACAGCACTTGCAAAGCTTCATCACGCTATTCGTTCCATCCCCGATTGTCACAAATCAGAATCACAATACCTCTGCCCCCTGCGGTGCAGAAGCAGTTGAGCCCCGCATCGGGGTCCTCTATCCAATGACCCACTCCCTATTCAGCGGTAACGCTCACCACGTTCGAGCCAAGCTCGCCGGAAGCAGCCTTCAGCGTCATGGTTCCCGGACGGCCGCGGGATTGGAGAACCACGAGCGCCATGCCGTTGAATGCCTCTCGCTGCGTGCCCTGATAGCTTTCGGAGCTATCAGGCCGGCCATTGTCCAGGCCGAGAATTCTCCCTTCCCCGGTCAGGGCGAAGCTCAACGCATTGTTCGCTGTTGGGACTACCAGCCCATCTTTGTCCACCACTTCAGCCGTGACGTGGCAAACATCCCCGCGTCCGCTGCCGATTCGTTCGCGGTCAGCGAAGAGCCGAATCGCCGCCGGTGCGGCTGTGGTGCGCATTTCGATCGTCTGCACCACTTGGCCAAGCTTGCTGCCCACAGCCTTCAGGATACCGGGCGCATAGACCACGTCCCAGGCGAGATGCAGGTCGGCGGTGGTTTGCAATTCGCGCGCGCGCGGCGGAGTGTTTCCGTAACGGCCCACCATACCCGTGCGCGGAAACTCATACCCTTTTACGCCAAGACTCTTTCCATTCAGGAAGAGCTCCACCGTATCGCAATTGGTGTAACAGATCACCGGGATGATCTCACCTTCCCGTCCGGGCCAGTTCCAGTGCGGGAGCAGGTGCAGAACAGGCTTGTCGGTCCAGATGCTCTGGTAGAAGTAGGAGCCATCCTTCCTGAAGCCGCAGGTATCCAGCAGGCCCGCGGATGAGAGGTGATTCGGCCACTGCGCCTCACCGAGATAGTCGATGCCTGTCCACATAAAATCGCCGGAGACGTAGTCGTAGGTCTGAATGAATTGCTGAAGCTGCTCGGCCTCGATCCGGCCATTGGAGGCGAACCCTCTGCGGCCGTTGGGAGCGTTGGGCTCGCCGTATTCGCCGCGTACCCCGCCCATGCCGATACTTTCGGTGCCGATAAAGCGGCGCTTCGGGTATGCGTGGCGATCGATGCTGTAGTACTTTTCGCGCCGGTCACGCCATCGATCTACATAGTTGTATCCCACTACGTCCAGCTCTTCGAGAAAGGTTTCCGGCGTGGCTTTTGGGTCAGCGGCGATGTTGTCGCACGCTGCGGTGACCAGCCGTGTCGGGTCCTCGGCATGGAAGAGGCCAACCAATGAGGCAGCGGTTCCGGCGCCGCGTGGATCGAGTTGGTCGGGAATCTCATTCCCGGCGCTCCAGATCACAATCGAGGGGTGATTGCGATCGCGTGCGATCATGGCGCGCACGTCGCGTTCCCACCACTCATCGAAATACTTGTGATAGCCGTAGTCGCGTGTCTGGCCCTTGCCGTGACGCCATTCATCGAAGGCCTCATCCATCACCAGAAATCCCATGCGATCGCATAGATCGAGAAACTCCGGCGCGGGAGGGTTATGGCTGCAGCGGATGGCGTTGCAGCCCAACTCCTTCAGTGTCTCCAGACGGCGCTCCCACATCCGCTCCGGAACGGCCGTTCCTACGCAGCCGGCATCGCCGTGCAAGCAGACACCGTTCAGCTTGATGCGCGTGCCGTTCAGCAGAAATCCGTTATCCGCATCGAACGCAATACTGCGAACCCCGAATGGCGTGCTGAGAACATCCTCTTCGCCGCCTCCCTGGCTTAGTGTCTGCCGCGCGGTATACAACACTGGCGTCGCGAGAGACCACAGCGCAGGCTGCTGGATTTCAAAATGTTGTTCCGCGACGTGCTCCGCACCTGAGGCAATTTGGACCGGTGCGGTGTCGCTGCCCACAACGGTGCCGGAAGAGTCGATGATGTCCGTCCTGAGCGAACATGTCGCGGCGCGATCGCTCTCATTCTGCACGCGTGTCGCAACCGTAACCAGCGCGCGCTCGCTCGAGACCTCAGGCGTGCGGATCGTAGTGCCCCATTGCGCGATGTGCACTGGCCCGGTCGTAATGAGCCAGACATGCCGATAGATACCGGACCCGGTGTACCAGCGCGAGTTCGGCTGCAAGGAATTGTCGACCCGGACGGCGAGAACGTTGTTGCCGCTCGCGTTGAGATATGGCGTCAGGTCATACGCGAAGCTGATAAATCCGTACGGCCTCATTCCAAGTGAGTGCCCATTGATCCATACTTCGCTGCGCTGGTATACACCGTCGAACAGCACACTCACCCGGCGGTCGCCGGCTGCGGGCGGCAATGTCAGGCGTTTCCTGTACCAGCCAATACCGGTGGGCGCATAGCCGCCCGCGCCTCCGCTCGGCTCATCGCGCGAGAACGGGCCTGCAATGCTCCAGTCGTGCGGCAGATCCACATGCGTCCACGCCGCATCCGCAAAGCCGGGTGCCTGGGCGCCGCTGACGTCGCCGCGTGTAAACATCCAGCCGTCGTCCAGGCTTGCACGTCTGGATCGTACTGGTGGATTCGCCGCGAGAGCCGTCGCCGCCGCACGTTTATGTGTCTGGGCCTCCGCGTCCCACCCGATCGCCGACGCCGTTCCCGCCATCGCCGCAGTGGCGACAAAATCCCTGCGTGTCCATCTTTGCTCTTTCATCTCAACCTTCTCCAGGGCAGGCGTAAGCCTCGCCGGTTGCTCTGCCGAAAACAAAGGAGGCACTCGCGCGTTTGAGAGCGCCCGGCAAAGCGGTATCCATTGTCCCGCTCTAGAGCGTATTAAGGAAGGCCGTTAGCTCCTGTACCGTGGTGGAGATTGTGTGCGGCGCCGTCGATATGCACGAGCTTCCCATGCTGCATCACACTGGCCGCCTGCTCATTCGCCAACTCGCTGATTGTAAGACTGTATGGCGGAAGAGGAGGGATTCGAACCCCCGATACCCTTTCGGGTACGCCGGTTTTCAAGACCGGAGCCATCAACCACTCGGCCACTCTTCCGCTCGACTCGATCATAAATGAGCGGCAGCCGAAACGATGCTTGTGAATACCGCCGACCCGAGGCCAAAGATCCGTTCGCCATCCGCCATGGCCGCCGTAGCCCTCCCCGTCCTGCATCGAACCGCCCGCCTATAATCAGTGTCGCCCCACCGAGGACCGCACCTATGCCCGTCAGCGAAGGCCGTAAGAAGATCATTACCATCGCGGCGCTGGGCTCCGTCCTTTTTCTTCTGCTGATCGCCTTCACCGTTCTCAACGCATTCAAACTCAAATCGCTGGACCCCTCCACCACGGGCGAGACCGTCATTCTTTACGGCCTGTCCGCGGTTGCCTTCCTGCTGTTCATGGCCGTCCTGGTCCTGCTTACCCGCAACCTCCTCAAGCTTTACGCCGACCAGCGCGCCAGCGTCATGGGCACCCGGCTGCGCACGCGCATGCTGTGGGGTGCCGTGATCGTTTCGCTGATCCCGCTGGTCTTCATGTTCCTGTTCAGCTACGGTCTCATGAACCGTGCCGTGGATCGTTGGTTCTCAACAGACCCTGAAGAGATGCGCAACGATGCCAGGCAGCTTGCGCTCGATTTGAAACAGTACACCTCGTCGAATGCGCGCGTCGAAGCCGAATCCATCGCGGCGTCTTTGCAGTCGATCGCACCCTCCGCTCACCGAACGCCTGGCGGCAACGCGGTGACAGCAGACCGTTCACGCGACGTACTCGCAGACCATGAGATCACGTTGCAGAACGGCTTCGCCGTCGTTTATAGCGGAGGACATTCCGTCGTCACCTTCCATTTGCCGCAAAGCAACGGCATTCCCGCCCGAGTCAAGACATGGCTTCCTCCGGCGCCGGGTTCAGACGATGACAGCGACGCCAGGCTTGCCGTCAACCGAACAGTCCATCAGAGGCACAGCGCGGGCGATACGGATGCCACCATTCTCGCCGCGGCCCAGCGTACCGATCTGCCGATATTCTCCCTCGGTGGCACGGACTATGCTCTCGGCATCGCTTCCATCAAGCAGGGTGGAACCGTTGTCGTCGGTCTGCCTGTCCCCTACGGCATCTCCGGGACGGTTGCAAGTTTCCAAAATGCTATCGACGGCTACTGGAACGCCTATCGCCAGCGTCGGCAGGTACGCAACCAGTTCTTGACCTACCTTCTGGTGATCACAGGCCTCGCCCTCTTCGCCTGCTGCTGGATTGCGCTGCATCTCGCCAAGCAAGTCACGAAGCCTGTGGAAGCACTCGCCGATGCCATGCAGGCCATCACCGGAGGCAACTACTCGCATCGCGTCGCCGAGAGCGCCACCGAGGAGCTTGGTGAGTTGGTGCGCAGCTTCAACACCATGGCCGCCGACCTTGAGGACAGTCGGCATACCGTTGAAACTTCCACCGCGCAGCTCTCCGCAGCCAATGCCGCACTCGACGCCCGCCGCCGTGAGCTTGAAACCATGTTGGAAACGATTCCCAATGGCGTCGCTACTCTCGATGCGAAGCGGCGCATCGTTCTCGCCAACCGCGCGATCACTGAGATGCTCGATCCGGGCGGCCAAACGCCCTTTCTCGGCGCCCCCATCGAAAGCATCTTTCCCGCCGACGGCATCGACCAGCTTGACCACTTGCTTCGCCGCAGCCACCGCATGGGCTCAGCCTCCGGCGAGATGGAGCTGAAGGTTGCGCGCAACGGAACGCCCGGCGCCACGATGTACGTGCTCGCTACCGTCGCGCTCCTGGAGACCGAACGCATCCACCACGGCTACGTGCTGGTCCTGGAGAACGCAACGGAACTGCTGCGGGCCCAGAAGCAGTCCGCCTGGAAGGAGGTCGCGCGTCGCGTCGCGCATGAGATCAAGAACCCGCTCACACCCATCGCGCTCTCCGCGGAGCAGATCCATCGGCACATCGGCCGCCTCGCCACGACGCTCGACTCTGCGCACCTTGACTCGCCGTCCATAGCTACCATCCGCAAATCCAGTGAGGTCATCACCGCTTCCGTCGAGACCATGCGCGCGCTGGTCGACCAGTTCTCCGCCCTCGCTGAATTCCCAATGGCGCAGCCCCGCCCTGCGGACCTCAACACCATCGTCGACAACTCTCTTGCCATCTTCGCCGGACGCCTGCAATCCATCCGCCTTGTGCGCGATCTCGCGCCTGGTCTGCCCCTCGTGCTCGCCGATCCCGAAGCCCTCAAACGCGCCCTCGGCAACCTCATCGACAACGCCGCCGAGGCCATGCAGCAATCTCTTCTGCGCGAACTGCGTATTGCCTCCGCGCTCCTCCCCAGCGGCATGGTCGAACTCACCATCTCTGACACTGGACCGGGGCTCACGGATGAAATGCGCGAGCGTCTCTTCCTCCCTTACTTCTCCACCAAGCAGCGCGGTACCGGCCTCGGTCTGGCCATCGCCGCCAAGATCGTTCAGGAGCACCAGGGCACCATCCGCGCGGAGAGAAACCTCCCCGCCGGAGCACGTTTCATCATTGAACTTCGCCCAGCCTCAGCGACCGATCCAGAGCCACCCGCGCCTGTGCAGACAGGTGAAGCCGCCCGCGCCGTCTTAACCTAGTACCTTGAACCTGGCGCCTTGCGCCTGTCTCTTATGAACCATGTCCTTATCGTCGATGACGAAGCCGAGATTCGCGACTCGCTCGCGAGCATTCTCAAGGAAGAGGGCTACCTCGTTGCACCCGCTGCCACTGCTGCGGAAGCGCTCATTCTGCTCTCCGACGCGAGCTACGACGCCGTGCTGCTCGACATCTGGCTGCCCGACCGCGACGGGCTAGACACCCTCGCTGACATCCGCCGCCTCGATGCCGAGCATCTGCCCGAAGTGATCATGATCAGCGGGCACGGAACCATCGAGGCCGCCGTACGTGCTACCAAGCTCGGCGCCTATGACTTCCTCGAAAAGCCCCTCTCGCTTGACCGCACACTTATCGTCCTCAAAAACGCCATCGAGGCACGGCGGCTGCGCGAAGACAACCGGGAATTTGCCCGCCAGCTCAGCCGCAACGCCGGCATCACTGGAGAAAGCGTCGCCATCAAGGCGCTCCGCCAGCAGATTAAACTCATGGCCCCCACCAACGGTCGGGTACTGATCTTCGGCGAATCCGGCACCGGCAAGGAATTGATTGGCCGCGCGATGCACGCGCAAAGCCAGCGCCATGACCGCGTCTTCGTGGAGCTGAACTGCGCCGCCATTCCCGAGGACCACATCGAGACCGAGCTCTTCGGATATCGCCGCGGCGCCGTTCCGGCAGCGGCAGGCAGCACATCCCAGGAAAAGCGCGGCACCTTCGAGCGCGCCGACGGCGGCACTCTATTCCTCGACGAAGTCGGCGACATGAGCCTCAAGACACAGGCCCGCGTCCTCCGCGCGCTTGACGAGCAACGCTTCCTGCCCGTCGGCGCCACGCAACCCGTCCACGTCGATGCCCGCGTCATCGCCGCCACCAACAAAGACCTGGAGGAAGAGATCGCACGCGGCAACTTCCGCGAGGACCTCTTCTATCGTCTGAACGTCATTCCCTTCTTTGTGCCTCCGCTGCGTGACCGCAAAGAAGACATCCCGCTTCTCGTGAAGGAATTTCTCCACGAATTCGGCCAGCAGTATGGCCGCCCACACGTTGAAATGCACGCCGACGCGCTCGACGCCCTTCGCCAGTACAACTGGCCAGGCAACGTACGCGAGCTGCGCAATCTCGTTGAACGGGTGTTGATCCTCAATCCGAAGACGCAGCGCATTGAGCGCCGCCATCTGCCGATGCTCGTCCAACGTGACGGCTCCCGGGTAGGCCGCGACGATTTCTCCTCACTTACCGAAGCTCGCGACGCCTATGAGCGCGACTACATCCTCAAGAAAATCGACGAATGCGGCGGTAACGTCAGCCGCGCGGCCGAGATCCTTGGTCTTGAGCGCTCCCATCTCTACCGCAAGATGAAGACCCTCGGTATCGCTGCGAAGGAATAGAGAGGCGGAGCCTCTTTAAAAGGAATAGAGAGGTCTCCTCTCTTTAGTTGAGATCTGGCGCGTTCTATGTTCCACTCCCTGACGCATTTGGAAGCCCGCTTCGCTCGAGGAAACCGATGGTGCAAATTATTGCATCTAATGTGTTAGCTTTGTCTCGAGCAGGCCGTAGCTCCTTCTATGTCAGCCGCGGCCCGGCACTCGGTCCAGCCACCATCACGAGGTCGAGGACTTGAACTTGTATTCAATTAATAAATTGTGCCCAAGCTGCAGATGCGGAGCCTGCTACCCGCTGCATCGCAAGGGAATTGACTGGGCCCTCTCTCTCTGCGGCCTGCGTCCCGCCCGCTGCCTCACATGCATGCGCAAGTTTTACGCCCGCTACACACTGGATGAAAGCGCCGTGCGTGGAACCGCCGCCGGTCGTGTGACGGATGCGCCCGCGAAAGCGAAACGGGAAACACCAGAGAAGCGGCACCGCGCGGCTTAGCCCGCTTCACCACTCTTCCTCGATCGAACAATCTCCTTGCGATGATCCGGCAAATCCTGGCGAGGTCGGCAGGCCTTCGTGTCATCCTCGATGCACTCCCGTGTAGCCGGTATCACAGCGCTATCAGGAGGTAGGTACCGCGACCGCATCGGATATCACCGCCGATGTCGATCGCGTCTTCGTCCTTCCGCTCAAGCACAGACCCTCTCAGTTCTTCTGTCATGCGACGCCAGCGTGCTGTGAACAGGCGCGCTGCAAAACGGCACTCCATCGCTGGATGTGCTGCTGTCGCATCTGCATCTTTCGTTGCAGACAACAATCGCGATCACAACCGAGCCAATGGATCATCTCTTCGCCGGCGCCGCGCGATGCGCGCCTCTAAAGGTCACAGGCGAGCGCCTTGACGGGTATCCGGAGTTGCAAAAAAAAATGCTCAAATCCAACGATTTTTCTTGACACAGAATTTTCGGAAAACTATACCTTCGTTAGCTGCAACTTTCCGTTGCGGCATCGATGTTCAATCGATAGGGAGAATAGACAAATGGCAACCAAGAAAGCAGCCAAGAAGGCCGCAAAGAAGACCGCAAAGAAGAAGAAGTAATCCAACCCAAAGGCAAAGCAGAACGGGGGACGCATCCAGCGTCCCCCGTTCTGCGTCTGGCTGCAAATTAAGATCTGCGGCAATCGCAAAAACGCTAATCACCGCTTCCAGAGCCGGTTTTATGCTTTACTGCGCGGCTGCTCCGCCCGTGTTCTTCGGCGTTGAAAGATACCCCGACACCTTGTTCTTCTCGATCGAGTTCACGACGATCTCGAACAGCGCCGGGTCCTTGCCGCTGTAGAACTGTACCGGCTCGTCAAGATTCTTGTCTTTCTTCTCGATGTCCTTGTCATCCGCACTCACCGCAAGGGTGTACCGCGAATGCTTCTCGTCCACCTTCTTCAGCTGCAGCTTCACCGTTGAGAGCAGGGTCGGCTTGGCCCCTTTCTGCAGGGTGAACTCATAGTAGTTGCGGTCGCCCTTATGCTTCAGCTGCTCCAGTTCCGAATGGTTCGTCGCGATCAAACCGCTCATCACGCCGGCATCGCCGATCACTCGCTGTAGCTGACTCTTCGTGCTTTCGAGGTCACTCTTCGTCGTAGCCACATCGGTCTTCACGCCGCCCACATCTGTCTTCACTGTGGAAAGGTCGCTCGAAACTGTTCCCACCTGCTTGGCGGTGTCTTGCTGCTGCGCCGCCAGCTTCGCGGTCTCGGCGTTCGCCTCCCGTTGTGCTGCCATAATCGCCTGGGCCCGCGCGTCGATCTGCTTCTGCGTTGCGCCCACATTCCTGCTCAGCGTCTCCGTCGTCGCGGCCAGCCGCGCGTTGGTCGCATCCAGTTGTTCCGTCAGGTCGGAGTTCCGCTTATCGGCTGCCGCCAGCTTCTGCTCATCGCTGGAGAGATGATTCTGCAGACCCCAGCACCACGCCAGCGCGCCCAGCCCGATCACCACCGCCACCACCACCGCGCCAATAAACGCTCCGGAGGCGGATCGCTCCGCCACCACCACCGGTTCCGTCTCGCTCATGCCGTTCCTCTTTCCCGCGGCGCAATCCCTTCTGCGCACGCGCCTTCCGCGCCCGTGGGGCGTCCTTCAATGACGACTATAGCTCAGCCTTCACCGCTCCCGCCGCCCATTTCATACGAATTGACGCAGGAGCTCGATCACTCATGTCTCACCGCTCTCCACGCCCGTCCGAACATCGCCGCCCCGCCGTGACAAGGCTTTCGCCGCTGCGCTATAACCGATATATAGGCACGAATTCACGCGAAGGATAAAGGTTCTCAACATGTCCGCAGCACAGCCAGGCAGGGGTTTGGAAGGCGTCGTCGCAACAAAATCGTCCATCTGCTGGATCGATGGAGACGCCGGCGTGCTGTCCTATCGCGGCATCGACATCCACGAACTCGCCACCCGCTCCACGTTCGAGGAGACCACCTACCTCCTCTGGTTCGGCAAGCTCCCCACCGCGCCTGAACTCGCCGACTTCACCCGGAACCTCGCCGACGCCCGCACGCTCGACCCCAAAGTCCTCGATCTGCTGCGCAGCGTTCCATCCACAGCTACTCCCATGGAGGTCCTCCGCACCGCCGTCAGTTTGCTCTCCATGTACGACGCCGACGAGAAGGACTCCTCGCATGACGCTAATGTCCGCAAGTCTTACCGGCTGACGGCGCAGATCGCCATGATCGTCGCGCTCTACGACCGCATCCGCAAGGGCAAGCCCAGCGTCGAGGCCGACAAGTCTCTGTCCCACGCCGCCAACTTCCTCTGGATGCTCAACGGCACGAAACCCTCCGAGACGGCCACCAAGGCCCTCGACATCGCCCTCATCCTGCACGCCGACCACGAACTGAATGCCAGCACCTTCGCCGCGAGAGTCATCGCGGCGACGCTGTCTGACATGCATTCCGCCATCACCGGCGCCATCGGCGCGCTCAAAGGCCCGCTGCACGGTGGCGCCAACGAAGCCACGATGAAGCTGCTGTATGCCATCGAAGCCTCGGGCCAGGACCCCGTCGATTACGTCCGGCAGCTCCTCGCGGAGAAGAAGAAGATCTTCGGCTT
>DATNAU010000074.1:0-4360 GCA_035572415.1 Acidobacteriaceae bacterium | reverse complement strand
TTCCCGTTAGCAAACTCTCTCTACAACTTGCGTGTACCGTGCGCACCGCGGGTGCTATTCACCGCACCTTAACGCGGAACGATGATGCCCTTAGAAGGCGATCCAAGCCTCAAGGAGCACTGCCCATGTCGCACGACCTTATCTTCGCCCTGGTTTTCATCATCATGATCGCCGCGCCGGCGCTGGTCATCACCACCTCCGACCGCGACGAGCGGGACCCGTTATGAACCAGTTTCGCGCTCTGCATTCTTCGCTCGATCTCTGCTGTCTGCCCTCGCCGTATCGCGTGATGCAGGGCGTAGCGGGGATGGCATTCAACTTCTCGAAGATCGAACTTTCGCATCATCCTGCGCTGCGCAAGGTGGTGTCGATAGAGGAGAAGAGCCATGCGCAGAAGGACTTGATCACCGCGCTGCGCGGGTAGAACTTCTTCGCTCCGGTGGCATGTGCGGCCGCGAAGCTGTCTCGAAAACCAACGACGTTCGCCGGCAATTTAAAAGCGGCAGCAATGCAAAGCCCACGGGCCACCTCCCCAGGAGACGGCCCGCTCTTTGCGTTGGTCGGCGGCGGCAATTAGGTCATGAACCAGCCGCCGTTCACGTGGATGGTCTGCCCGGTGATGTAGCCGTTCTGGGCGAGCATGACGGCTGCTGCGGCGACTTCATCCGGCGTGCCGAAGCGACCGGTTGGGATGAGATTCGGGCTGGCGTTGGGGTTGGAGGTGACCATCTCCGTCTCGATGAGCGCAGGTGAGATGGCGTTAACCGTGATGCCTTCCTTCGCGAGGTAGCGTGCGTAGTAGTGCGTCAGGCCGAGCATTCCGGCCTTGGAGGCGGCGTAATGCGGCCCGATGACGCCGCCGACATGCGCGGCGACCGAGGAGAGATTCACGATGCGGCCCCAGCCGCGGCTGCGCATTCCAGGCAGAGCGGCCTGCGTGACGAGGAAGCAGGACTTGAGGTTCGCGTCGACGATGTGGTCCCAATCATCTTCGGTGATGGCATCGATAGGCTGCGGGTGGGCGATGCCGGCGTTGTTGACGAGGATGTCGATGGGGCCCAGCTGGGCTTCGACGGTGCGGACGAGTTGCGTGACCTGAGCGGCGACGGAGACATCGGCCTGGACGGTGATGGAGCGGCGTCCGAGCTGGCGGATTTCGGCGGCGACAGCTTCGGCTTCTGCAGTGCGGTGAATGAAGTTGACGGCAACATCGGCTCCGGCGGCGGCGAGAGCCAATGCAATGCTGCGGCCGATGCCACGGCTGGAGCCGGTGACGAGAGCGACGCGGCCGATAAGAGAGGACATGAGAAGAGGGTAAAGGATTCGACCACGCCGATCATTCTTGAGCGAGCGGGCTGTGTAGGCATTTCGTCTAAGTGTCGGTTGTGATTTTGTCCCATTCTTGGTCCAAATAGCGGATCAGCCAGTTCAAAGCGTAGCGCCGTTCCTGAACGACGCCGCCATTGAGGCCAGCGGGTGCAGGTTGGCCCTTTAATCTCGCGCTCCTCGTTGCCCAGTGGTAGCGATAGATGAGGTCAGCCTGATCCAAAACTTCTGCAATTGAGCGTTGCTTAGTACCCGCGATGAAGTCGGCTGCTGTTCGCTCGCGTATGATCCGGGCTGCCCTCGGAACGTCACACATCTGGCGCGGACCGTTAAGGTTTTCGATGTATCCGAGAGCCCATAGCAAGACCCACACGCATTCATACCGCCACGAAAATTGAACCCTATCCATCCGTGCCGGGCTTGGATCTGTCGCGAAAGTCGACTCCTTTGGCGTGAGGTGAGCGTGGAGGCCGTAGTCACGCAGAACGCGATCGACGATCGATTGCTCAAGGCCCTCCCCTTTAATTGCCACCGCGAAAAGGGAGAGGGCACGATAAGCAATTTCCTCAACAGTGCGCGGCTCCACTTCTGCCGATGATTCGATCATGGGCAATTGAGCCATGTATGGCACGCATTCATGCTCCAGAATTGTTAACGAACGTGCTTTCTCTCTGCTGCTTCATTGTCCATGTTTCTCTCCGTTGAAATGGACCCGCTTAAGCGGAATCGAAATGATCAGAGCACCCACCCACCGCGCGACTCATGTCGCCCGATGAGTGGGGCCGACAGAATCTACTTCTTATCGGTTGTGTAGCTGCCGTTACCGGCGGCGCCGTTGCCGTTGGTGGTGGGCTTGATGTTGTCGCGCAGGAGGTTGGCGAGCAGGACATCGACCAGCGTGCTGCCGCCGTGGCCGTTGCCGCCACCGCCGCCGGCGACGATCTGCGGGACGAGCGGCACGTTGTGCTGTGCCAGCGCCTGCATGACCTGCACCAGGGCGTAGTTGCCGGACTCCATGGAGTCGATCTTCTGCTTGATGACGTCGGCCTCGGCCGTGCCGACCGCTTTCGTCTTCTCTGCCTCGGCGTTGCCTACCGTGGTGATGACGTTGCCGTCCGCCTCGGCGTTGATGGTCTTTGACTTGGCGTCGGCTTCGGCGCCGATGATGCGCGAGCGCGCGTCGCCTTCGGCGCGCTTGACCGACGCCTGCGCGGTGAAGTCCGCGATGGCGACCGAGCGCTCCGAGTCGACCACCTTGGCCTGCGTGTCGGCCATGGCGCGGGCCTGCTGGAGGTCCTTGCGCGTCTCTTCGGCGAGCTGCTGGGTCTTGTAGGTGACCTGCTCCTGCTCGGCGATTTTGCGGTCGGTGAGGGTCTTCATCAACGCATCGGGCGGCGTGATGTCGCCGATGAGCGTGTCGATGGCGTTGACGTTGTACTCCGTAAGCGCGGCGGAGATCGCCGTCTTCGCCTCGGCCTGGCGCTCCGAACGATGACGCAGGAACTCGATCACGTCCGAGGTCTGCGCGGCGTTGCGGAAGTAGTTGCCGATGGTTGGCTCCAGCACCTGCGTGACGAGATTGGCCATGGTGCCGAAGCGCGCGATGACCTTAGGGGCATCGTTGCGCGGCACATGGATGATCTGGCTGACGTCGAGGTTGAAGGTAAAGCCGTCCGACGAGCGCACGGTGATGGTCGAGAGCTTCTCATCCAGTTTGTGCGCCTCGGACTTGCCGGTCGCCCAGTTGAGAACGATGTTGGCCGTAGGCACAATCTCCACCTTGTGCGTGAAGGGGTTGATGGGGTACTTGCCGGGATCGAGCGGATCGAGCCAGACGCCCTTCTCGCCGCGTGAGACGAGGTTCCCGTGTTTGAAGCTGTCGCCGGAGAGGTCCTTGCCCTCTTCGCCGACGTAGGCGATGACGACACCGACGTTGGCGATGGGAACCTCGGTCATGGGCTTGATTTCGACAGTCGCGAAGCGCGGGTTGATGAAGTAGCGGCCCGCGAGGATGACCTGTTCCTGTAGGCCTTTGAAGCCGCCCGCGGTGATGAACGTTTCCGCGTCCTGGAACAGGTTGTGGTTGGGTACTTCTTTGCCCGCTATCTCGCCCGAGGGCAGGGGCTGGCCATCCTTCGTCGTGACGACGCCGACCATGTTGTCGGGGATTTCGAGCACGTCGCCCGTGGTGACCTGGAAGAGCGCAGTGTTAATGCGATAGGTGCCGGGCGGGACGATGGAGATCTGCGGGCCGCGCTGGCCGCCGCCGGCCAGGAAGGCGCGCGCGTCCTGGAAGGAGCTGCACTCCACGGCGCGGGCGAGCACACGGCCGTTGGAAAGTGCATGGCCGTCGCGGGCCTCGACGATGCCGATGTGGCCCTTGTCGATCGTGGTGAAGGGCGCGCGGTAGATGGTGTACTGCCAGATCCAGAGACCGAAGTGGACGCCGGGGGCGAGGGTGTCGGCTTGGAGGCCGGCTTCCCCGTTGAGGGCGATGATGGCGCCGCCGGGCAGCGTACGGTTCTTGCCGAGAACGACCCAGCGCTTGTTGACGATGCCGATCTCTTCCTTGGCGATGATGACGGCGCCGAAGAAGACGCGCAAAACAACTTTGTAGAAGATGACGATGAGAAGAAGTGCGACGATCCAGCCGTATTTCTCAAGCAGACTTGCGACGTTCGGGTTCATGATTGCGAGGCTCCTGTGCTCGCCGGATATGAATCTAGTCCTGCCAGATTGCGGTGCAGATATTAATTGGACACAAAGCGCGATTATCGCTCGTGGCTTGTATGTCGCCTGGAATGTGCGGCGTGGCGGCGATGAAATTTCGTTATTGCGCTGTGCATCCAAGCGGGAATGCACGGCGCGGGAAAGCTGCGAGGCAAGGATGTGGTGGCGGCGCCGCTGTGCGAGGCGGCGCTGATTGCGATTGCTGGAGTGGCCGCGTGGATCGCGCATGCGCCTCTGTTGTTTGCGAGCCTGGGGCCGACGGCGTATGAGCTGGTGGAGACGCCCGAGCGGCAGAGTGCGAAGC
>DATNAU010000073.1:0-7901 GCA_035572415.1 Acidobacteriaceae bacterium | reverse complement strand
TGGTGTCGTAGTCGGTCGAGACCGTCTCCGGGTTGCAGTTGACCATGATCGTCTCGTAGCCGTCCTCGCGCAGCGCGAAGGCCGCGTGGCAGCAGCAGTAGTCGAACTCAATGCCCTGCCCGATGCGGTTCGGGCCGCTGCCCAGGATGATGATCTTCTTGCGCGAGGTCGGCGGCTGCTCATCCTCTTCGTCGTAGCAGCTGTAGAGATAGGGCGTGTAGCTCTCAAATTCCGCCGCGCAAGTATCGACCAGCTTGTAGACCGGCCGGATGCCAAGCTTCGCACGCACTTCACGCACGTCGCTCGCAGACTTCAGTCCCCAGCCGTCGGCAATGCGCTCATCGGAGATGCCCATGCGTTTGGCCGCGCGCAACTCGTCTGCGCTGGCCGCCTTGCCCGCAGCGGTGACCGCCCTGATCTCGTCGGTCACCTGCTTGATCTGGTTCAGGAACCACGGGTCCATGTTCGTCATGCGCGCCACCTCGCGCACGCTCATGCCGCGCTCGAATGCATAACGCACATACGCCAGCCGGTCCGGATGCGGCGTCACCAGCCGCTGCGTCAGTCGTCGTGGCTCAATGTCCGCGGCACTGGCTTTCTTGCCCATCTCCAGCGACCGCACGGCCTTCATCAGCGATTCCTTGAACGTGCGGCCAATCGCCATCACCTCGCCCACGGACTTCATCTGCGGCCCCAGCACGTCGTCGCCGCCGGGAAACTTCTCAAACTGCCACTTGGGAATCTTGGTGACGACATAGTCGATGGTCGGCTCAAAGCACGCCGGCGTCGCCTTGGTGATGTCGTTCTGGATCTCGTTCAGCGTGTAGCCCACGGCGAGCCGCGCCGCAATCTTGGCAATCGGAAATCCCGTCGCCTTCGAGGCAAGCGCGGAGGACCGGCTGACGCGCGGGTTCATCTCGATGACGATCATGCGGCCGTTCTGCGGGTTCACCGCGAACTGCACATTGCTGCCGCCCGTCTCCACGCCAATCTCGCGGATGCACGCGATGGCCGCATCACGCATCACCTGATACTCGCGGTCCGTGAGTGTCTGCGCCGGAGCGACAGTGATGGAGTCGCCGGTATGCACGCCCATGGGATCGAAGTTCTCAATCGAGCAGATGATGATGACGTTGTCCGCGAGGTCGCGCATCACCTCCAGCTCGTATTCCTTCCAACCGAGCACGCTCTCTTCGATCAGGCACTCATGCACAGGCGAAAGGTCGAGGCCGCGCGAAAGAATGTCCGTTAGCTCCTCGCGGTTGTAGGCGATGCCGCCGCCGGAGCCGCCGAGCGTAAAGCTGGGCCGGATGACCACCGGAAAACCGATCTTGCTTGCGAACGCGAGGCCGTCGCCGACGTTGCCCACCAGTTGCGACTTCGGCATGTCCAGCCCGATCTTCGACATCGCGTCCTTGAAGAGCAGCCGGTCCTCCGCCTTCTTGATGGCCTCGAGCTTCGCACCGATGAGCTCGACGCCATATTTTTCGAGTACGCCCGAATCGGCAAGATCGACCGCGAGGTTCAGCGCCGTCTGCCCGCCGACGGTGGGCAGAATGGCAAAGATGCCCCCGCTCTTTTGCTTGTCATTCTGAGCCGTAGGCGAAGAATCCCCGTATTTGTTGCCGCCACGGAAATTCGCCGGCTCCATCATCTCCGCTTCCACGCGGATGATCTCTTCCAAATAGGAAGGTGTCAACGGTTCGACATACGTGCGGTCGGCAAACTCGGGGTCCGTCATAATGGACGCCGGGTTCGAGTTCACCAGCACCACCTCGTAGCCCTCGGCCTTCAGCGCCTTGCACGCCTGCGTGCCGGAGTAGTCGAACTCCGCCGACTGCCCAATCACGATCGGCCCTGACCCGATCACCAGAATCTTCGCAATGTCATTCCTGCGCGGCATTAATCCTCTTTGTTGAATCGAACTTGCTAAACAAATGCGCGGCTAAAGCCGCGCCCCTGCAAAACGCCTCCTCACTTCTTCCACTCCTCCATCATCTTCCGGAAGTCGCGGAAGAGATAATGCGAGTCGTGCGGACCGGGGCTGGCCTCCGGGTGGTACTGCACGCTAAACATCGGGTCTGTCTTGTGCTTCAGCCCCGCCAGCGTCTGGTCGTTCAGATTGGTATGGGTCCGCTCCACATCCGCGGGCAGGCTCTCGGGGTCCACGTTGAAGTTGTGGTTCTGCGCTGTGATCTCCACCTTGCCCGTCGCGTGGTTCAGGATGGGGTGGTTGCCGCCATGGTGCCCAAACTTCAGCTTGTAGGTCTTGCCGCCCAGCGCGAGGCCGAAGATCTGATGGCCCAGGCAGATTCCGAACAGCGGCTTCTGCCCCTTCAGCTTCTGGACTGTTTCAATGGCGTAGTTGAGCGGCTCCGGATCGCCCGGGCCATTTGAGAAGAAGATGCCGTCGGGATTCAGCTTGAGGGCCTCTTCCGCAGGCGTCGTCGCAGGCACCACCGTGACACGGCAGTTCTCGCGCGCCAGCATGCGCAGGATGTTTTGCTTGATGCCGAAGTCGTAGGCGACAACATGCAGCGGCTCACCGGCCCCAGAACCGACCTGACCCGCCGGCAGCAGTGTGTCCCCGGTCTGATTGCGCGGCTCGCTCGCGTCCCAATGGTAGATGGACTTCGTCGTCACCACGCTGGCCAGGTCCGTGCCGTCCATCTTGCGGATCGCCCTCGCCTTCGCGACCAGCGCATCGGCGTCCAGATTCTCGCCCGATGCAATCACGCCGCGCATCACGCCATGCGTGCGCAGATGCCGCACCACCGCACGCGTGTCCACTTCTGCAATTACCGGTACACCCGCGCGCTCCAGATAATCGTCCGCCACCTCGGTCGAGCGCCAGTTGCTGCTGATGGGTGAAAACTCGCGCGTCACCAGCCCCTCGATAAAAGGCCGTGCCGCTTCCGCATCGCTGGGCGTTGTTCCGTAGTTGCCGACGTGCGGATTGGTCAGCACCACGATTTGCCCGGCGTAGGAGGGATCGGTGAATATCTCCTGGTAGCCGGTGAGCGAGGTATTGAAGACGACCTCGCCCGCGGCCTCAACGTGCGCGCCAAAGCCTCGGCCCCGGAAGACGCGCCCGTCTTCGAGTGCCAGCATCGCCTGAATTGCCCGCATGTGCCTGCTCCCCGTGGAACCCAGCCCGGCGTTTCGCCGCGGATCAACCGCTCGAAGGAGTGGATTCAATCGATTTTAGCAGCTTTTTGGCGATGGCTCAGACATGCGTTTCAGACGAGTTTTCCACGCACTCCCGCACGACATTTGTCCGCCCCCAAACATCGGCAAACGCAAAAAAGCCCGGCAGTTAGCCAGGCTTCTCGCAGTCCGCGTTGCCGAAGACTATTTGTGGTTGTGATGACGGTGGTGGCGCCTGTGATGGCGAACACCTGCAGCATTCGCGGGAACCACGGCACCGGCTACAACAGTAAAAGCGATCAAGGCAAGCAGAACGTTACGAAACATCTTCATGGCGCGACCTCAGAAACTTCTCGCCGGCCGTCCAGCCTTCCGGGCGGTCCGGTACAACGCAGCTTAACGCTCCAGACGAGATCTGCTGAGGAAAGTTGCCATCGGACCCAGCCTTGTTACTCCCTTTCCCGACTTGAGGCTACTTCTCCGCTAGCAGCCGGTTCTTCAATTCGCCGATGCCATCGATGTGGATCACCATCTCCTCGCCTGCCCTGAGCCAACGCTGTGGTGTGCGCCCCATGCCTACTCCCGCGGGAGTGCCGGTTGAGATCACATCACCCACCTGCAGCGGCGTAACGCGGGCGATGTACTCGATCAACGCGGGAATCTTGAAGATCAGCAGGCTAGTGTTCGAGTCCTGCAGCTTCTCGCCGCCAATTGTCAGGCTGATGCCCAGAGCGTGCGGGTCCTTGAGCTCGTCCTTGGTGACGACCCACGGCCCCATCGGCGCGAAGGTCGGGAAGCTCTTGCCCAGCGACCATTGCGTCGTCGCCCGCTGCACATCGCGCGCGCTTACGTCGTTCATGATCGTATAGCCGAAGACATGATCCATCGCCTTCGCCGCGGGAATCTGATAGCCCGGCTTTCCGATCACAACGGCAAGCTCCGCCTCGTAGTCCACCATGGAACTGGCCTTGGGGATGATGACCTCGTGACCGGGGCCGACCACCGCCGACGACATCACCGGAAACACCGTCGGCACCTTTTGCGTGTCGTGCCCGGACTCCTTGGCGTGCTCCGCATAGTTCACGCCGATGCCGAAGATGCGCGGCGGAGCCGGGACCGGCGCCAGCAGCTTCACCTTGTCCAGCGCGATCGACGGCTTCTTCTTCGCGAGATCGGCCTGTACGCTCTCCTGCGCGCCGATGAACGCGATTGCATCCTTGAAACCCTCCGCCGCCAGATCGACAATGCCCCCGTCAACCACCAGCCCCGGGCGGACGCTGCCGCCTTCTTCGAATGTCACAAGCTTCATTCCCTGCTCCTTTGCGTCCGCCGCACGGCGGCGTCGTTTTCAACTAGCAACTAACAAGCACCAACTATCAACTGCTCCTTACGCCGCCGTCCAGCCGCCATCGAGCGATACCACAGCGCCCTGCATAAAGTCCGCTTCATGGCTGCATAGGTAGCGGACCAGGCCGGCAACATCCTCCGGCGTGCCCAGCCTTCCGACCGGCTGCCGCTGGCGCAACTCCTCGCGGACTTTTTCTTTCTCATGCGCGTGATATTTGTCCAAATAGCCTTCGACAAATGGAGACTGAACCGTGCCGGGCGCAATGCAGTTCACGCGCAGTTGTTGCGGGTAGTCGACCGCGAGCTGCCGGGTCATCGCAAGCACCGCGCCTTTGCTGGCGCAGTAAGCGAAGCGCAGCTTCACGCCGACCTGTCCTGCGATCGAACCGATATTGACGATCGATCCGCGCGTCTCCAGCAGCCTCGGAAGCAGCGCCTTCGTCACCAGGAAGACCGAGTGCACGTTGACGCGCATCACGCGGTCAAAATCTTCCTCCGCGGTCGCGGCGATATTGCCCACCAGCCCAATTCCGGCATTGTTCACCAGAATGTCAAGCTGCGCGATGCCCGTTGCCGCTGCGCCTATCGACGCCGAGTTGGTAACGTCCATCTCCACCGCACGCGCGCCTGAAAGTTCCTTCGCTAGCGCCTCGGCGGCAATGAGATTCAGGTCTGCGACGATCACCTGCGCGCCCGCGCGCGCCAGTTCGCGACAGGTCGCAGCGCCGATGCCGCTCGCGCCCCCCGTCACCAGCGCGACCTTGCCGTCCAGCCAATAGGGCTGGTCCGCCTGTTTGTTCATTGCTGGAAATTCCCCGTTGCCAGCGAAAAATTCTGTGTCGCGGGCCTTAGCCATCTTACCCGATCCGGTTCCGCACTGGCTCCTGCGGCGGAGCGAACAGCGCGAGCCTGAACGACTCTACTGCCCTTTGCTGAGGCGCCGATAGTATTCGGCGACAGAATCCTCATAGCCTGCAGGCACGGCCGCGGGCGTCGTGGTACGCGCCTCACCGGACTGCGGCTGGTTCGGGTCGCGGCGGAGTTCGAGCTCCAGTTTATCGACGTCGTTCAACACCTTGGCGTGCAGTGCCTCTACGACCTCCGGGTTTCCCCGGAACCGCGACGGATCGAGCTTCTGCATCTCCTGTTGCAACTGGTCGATGTCCTTCTGCGCCTGCGGATTTCCCTTCGCCTCCTGCCGCAGCTGGCTCAACTCGCCCAGACCCTGGTCGATTACGCGCTGCCGGTCCGCCGGATTCTGTCCAACGCGTGGCGCATTCGGATCGCGCGTGCCCGTGAAACGCTGGCCGCCGGTGTCCACGTTCAGGTTCGCATCCTGGCTGCCACCACCGCCGCGCAACGGCCCATCCCCGAACTGTTGCGGACGCTGATCGTTCCCGCGCTGCACCTGTCCATTGCGCGCGCCGCCGGGGCCGGACTGATTTCCACCGCGTTGCGCATTCCCGCCTTGTCCGCCGCCCTGGCCGTTCTGTGCCTGCTGTTGTCCTTGCTGCCCTCCGCGTCCGCCCTGCCCATTCTGCTGACCACCTTGCAGACCCTGGCCCTGCCCCTGCTGTCGCCCGGGTTGTCCACCCTGTCCTCGCTGATTCCCCTGCTGCTGCCCATTTGCCTGCTGACCTGCGCCACGGCCACTCTGGCCTTGCTGCTGACCCGGCTGCCCATTCTGTCCGTTACGCTGACCGGGCTGATTGTTGCCACGGCCGAGCGAGAGGCTCTGAATCTGGTTCCGCAGCCGGTCAACGCGATCGAGCGCGGCCGTCTGCGTGCCGCTATCTCCAGGCTTGCCGGGCTGTCCAGCGCCGGCCTGCTGCGCGGCCTTATGCACTGCATCGTCGAGCTTCTTCAGCCCACCCGCAATCTGCGTCTCCGTCCCGTTCGAGTTGGGATTGATGCCCTCGCGCAGCCAGTCCGCCGTGCGCTGCACCAGGTTCGTGAGATCGTTCTGGTCCAGGCCATTCAGCCCGTCGCGCAGACTGGACGCTGCGCCCGGTTGCGTCGGCGCTATATCGCGCGCCGCGTCGCGCATCTGCCGGCGGATTTGCTCCAGCTCGTTCGACATCTGCTGGCGATCGTTAGCCAGGCTGTTGCGTTCCTTCTCCGCTGCCGCCATTTCCTCCTGGCTGGGCGAGCCGCCCGCGTTCTGCTTGGCCTGCATCGCCTGGCCGGCCGCGGCCAGCTTCTTCACGCGATCCGATTGCGATGCCTCCTCGCGCGTAAGCTGGTCCGCCTGACGGCCCAGCTGATCCAGCCTGCCCGACGCCTGCTGGCTCTGCGCGCCTCCGAGCAGATTCGTAGCTTCGCGCAGCCGCTCCGCAGCACGCTTGGCTGCATCGGCGCTTTGTTGCGCGTTCTGCTGTTGACCTGCCTGGCCCATGGCATTGTTCGCATCTCTTAACCGCTGCAATGCCTGCGAGACACGCGGATCGGCGCTGTCACCCTGCGTTCCCGGACGCCCGTTGCGCTGCTGCCCCGATGCCGATGAACTTTGCGACCCACCCGATTGCGAGCCGCTCTGTTGTCCGCTCTGGCCTTTCGGCTGGCCGCTCTGCTGGCCTTGTTGTCCTGACTGCTGACCGGACTGCTGCTGTCCCTGTTGCCCCTGTTGCTGACCGCTCTGACCCTGCTGGCCCTGCATCTGCTCCATCTCACGCTGCAGTTGCTCGGCCTCGCGCCGCAGCATCTCCTGCTGCCAGCGCTCCTGGAATGTGGGCGGCTTGGCGCCCTGGTTCTGCGCCAGTTCCTCCTGCCGCTTCGCCAGCGCGTCCAGCTTGGACAGTGCGTCGTCCACCTTCTTCTGCTGCTGCTCCTGCGGAGAAGCCGTCTGCGCGGTCTCGTACTGGTTCTTCTCCGTGTCCATCTCCAGATCGAAGAGGCTCGCCAGATCGCGCCCCGCTCCGCCGCCTCCTCCACCGCCACCGCCACGCCGGCCAAACGCAACCTGAATCTGCCGGAAGGTCGCCTCGGCCCTCAGCAGCGCCTGGAGCACTTTCTGCTCGAGCGGCATCGCCTGCTGCCATTGCTGCGCCTTCAACTTGTCCGCCGCCGGCTGCATTCCGGCGGCTGCCTGCTCCATGTCCTTGTTGAAGCTGTTGAACTCGTCGTTCGCCGACGACAGATCGCGCGTCTGCATTCTCGCACTGAGCGCCAGCGCCTGCTGCCGCAGAGCGGCCTGCGCCTCGCCGAGGAGCTTGCCCTCGGCCTGGGCCTTCTCCGGAGCCGCGCCCTTGGTGTTGATCTGCTTCCACGTCTCGGCAATTAGCTCCTTCTCGCGGCGCGAGATGTCCGTCTGGTTCTGACCGCCTCCACCTCCGCCACCGCCGCCTCCACCGCCGCTCTCCTGCGATTGCGAGAACTCGCGCTCGAACGGATCTACCTGAATGAAGCTA
>DATNAU010000072.1:0-4088 GCA_035572415.1 Acidobacteriaceae bacterium | reverse complement strand
AAGAGATGTGCAGGCCAGATGTGAAACATCCGCTGTGGGTCGATATCGCGACCCTCCCCACCACCAGGCACCAGGTCCAAGAAGAGCCCAAACTGATCCGCGAACTCCGTTACATGCACTTGGCCGCAGTCGCCCTGCGGGATGAGAAACAAAAAAAGAAACGCCAGCAAAAGCCGCGTGCCATGGCGCGAGCGGCGTAAGTCGCCAGCTTTTCTGGTCCTTGCGCAATCGCCAAGTCCTTTCCTCAACGGTCAGAGTGTAAACGTGACGTGGAGCGATCCCGCTTTGGGCTCTGAGGAGGAGGGACCTGTGCAAAATCCCTGGGTAACCTTTGCAGATTGCGGCTTTCGGCCGCCGATCATTGGTGAGGAGCCCTGCAGCCGGCAATTTTGTTCGACGTATCGCAGCAGGTCCTTCGCCCGCTGCCTCGGGCTTCAGGATGACAGCCCCTAAAGAGAAGCATCTAGAAAATTTGCGGCTGCGTAACAGCAGGAATCAAACGTGACCAAACTGCCGATTTGCAATTGTGCATCCGCAGCCTTAGTATCTAACTAACCGTTTAGTTAGTTATGGAAGGCCTTATACAGCCGCGTCCCCGCTCCGTCCGCAGCCGCAATGCCGAGCAGACACGCCGGGCGATTCTGGCCGCTGCGCTGGATGAGTTTGCGCGGGAAAGCGTGGCCGGCGCCCGCATTGATGAGATTGCGCGCGCTGCCGGCGTGAACAAAGCGCTGCTCTATTACTACTTTCGCGACAAAGAACAGTTATACGGGGCGGTGCTGGATTACGTGTTTTCCGGATTGACCGCGCGCCTGGTCCCGGTGCTTGAATCCAAGCTGCTTCCCGGAGAAAAGATCCTGCGTTACGCGGAAACGTATTTTGACGCCATCGCCTCGATTCCGGAGGTCCCGCGCATCCTGCAGCAGGAAATGATGCGCGCCGGGCGCGATGGCTCTCCGCATATCCAACGCATTGGCCGGACTTATACCGGGCCCCTGGCGATGCGCCTGCGTTCGGTGCTGATCGAGGGCATGCGCACGGGAGAGTTTCGCAGACTGGATCCGCAGCACTTTGCGCTGACCATGGTCGCGTCAGTGGTTTTTTATTTTACCTGCGCGCCCATGCTGCGGGCGATCTTCGGTTATGACCCGCTCGCGCCGGAGAGGATCGCGGAGCGGCGGGCTGCCGTGCTCGACTTCATCACCCACGCGCTGTTTGCCCATCCTGGGATCCGAAAACGGGGGTTAACACGAAGGCCACGACAAATCAGAAGGTCACGAAATGAGAGAAGTAGAAAAAGTCCGTGACCTTGTCTTTATCACTTTGTGCCCTTCGTGTTAACCCTCGGCGAACGAGAAAGAAAATATGAACCAACGCAGACGCTTCTTCATTCTGATCGGCATTCTCACCGTGATTGCGGCCGCTTACTATTTCGCGACGACCAATCGCTCCAAAGACATCGTGCTTGTGGGCACGATTGATGCCAATCAGGTCATCGTCAGTCCCAAAATCGATGGACGCATCGAGAAGCTGCTGGTGGACGAAGGCAGCGAGGTGAAGCAGGGCGAGTTGATCGCGGTGCTCGACTCGGCCGAGCTGGAGGCGCAGAAGGCCGCGGCGCAGGCAACGCTCTCCGGTATGCATTCGCGCGTGGGCCAGTACCGCGCTCTGGAGCTCTCCTCGCGCGGCGAGACCTCGAACGGGATTACCAACGCACAGGCGCGGCTTCAGGCGGCGCGCTCGTCACTGGCAGAAGCGCAGGCGACAATGCAGAAGCTCAAGCTGGACCGGGACCGCACGGTGTCGCTTGCGCAGCAAGGGGTGGCCTCCAGCCAGGACCGCGATCGCGCTGTGGCTGACTACGATGCGCAGGTCGCGCATGTGAAGTCTTTGGACGACCAGGTGCGCGCCGCCCAAGCCGATTTGGAAACGGCGCGCGCACACATTGAACAGACAAACGCCGCCCAGAGCACAGTGGCGGCCACGCGGGCCGACGCGCAGAACGCCCGTGCGTTACTGGAGCAAATCGATACCCGCATCGGCTATACCCGGGTGCTGGCTCCCATTTCGGGAACTGTATCGGTGCGGGTGGCGCGCCAGGGAGAAGTGGTGCAGATCGGCTCGCCCATCGTGACCATCGTCGATCTGAACGACACCTGGGTGCGCGCCTCGATCCCCGAAGATAAGGCGGTCGCCATCGGCATCGGCGATACGCTGCGAGTGCAACTGCCGAATGGGGAGATCGTGCCCGGACGCGTCATCAACAAGGCCGCCGAAGGCGACTTCGCCACACAGCGTGATGTCAGCCGGCTCAAGCGCGACATAAAAACCATCGGCCTGAAGCTGCAGATCGAGAACCCGCGCCGGCAGTTCGTTCCGGGAATGACGGCCAACGTGCTCATCTCTCCCGGGCAGCTCGCGGGCAAGTCCGCAGGCGAGCGGGCGCAGAAATGATCCGCGACTCTTCCAATCCGGCCAATGGATCCCAGAATGGGAGGTCCACTGCGATTGAAGTGGACAACATCGTTAAGACCTTCGGCAAATTCACGGCCGTCGACAACATCTCCTTCCAGGTGAAGGAGCAGGAAGTGTTCGGATTGCTTGGCCCCAATGGCGCGGGCAAGAGCACGCTCATCCGCATGATGACCACGCTGCTGCCCATCACCGCCGGACGCGCCATCATTGCCGGTCACGACGTCAGCCGCGATCCTGACGGCGCGCGCAATTCCATGGGAGTGATTCCGCAGGCGATGACCAGTGACCTCGACCTGAGCGTCGAAGAAAATTTGCTGATCTACGCAAAGCTCTATGGGGTGCCGGCGAAAAGGCGCAAGGAGGTCATCGCCGAGTTGCTGGAACTGGTGGACCTGGCCAAGTGGCGCGATGCCGACGTGAAGACGCTCAGCGGCGGCATGAGGCGTCGCGTGGAGATCGCTCGCGGACTGGTGCACAGCCCCAGCATCTTCTTCCTTGATGAGCCGACCACCGGGCTGGACCCGGTGTCGCGCACGGCGGTGTGGGAGATGATCACCAACATCAAGTCCACGCGCAAGTTGACCGTGCTCATCACCACCCATTACATGGATGAAGCCGACCGGCTTTGCGACCGCATTGCCATTGTCGACCACGGCAAGCTGGTGGCGCTGGACACGCCGCGCGCGTTGAAGGCATCGATTCCCGGCAACGACGTCATAGAAGCCCAATTCAGGAATCCACCCGCGGATTGGGAGCAGCAGTTGCGTTCGCTGCCCGATGTGAAGTCTGTGCATCCGGAAGGCGCCGACATGTATCGGCTAGTCACCGACGACGGATCGAAGACGACAACCTCGCTGGTCGAACACTCGCTGCGTGCCGGTGTGGAGGTGCATTCGCTGCAGGTGCAGCACACAACGTTGGACGACGTCTTCGTCCACTACACCGGACGTGCGCTGCGCGACGCGACGCAGAGCGCGTTTGCCTATGTGCCGCCGCCGATGTCGAGATAGAGGAAGAGAGTTGAACAACCTATGAACCGCATGATGGCGATTGTGGAACGCGAGCTGCGCAAATTCTTTCGCTCGCCTGCGCTGATGCTTGTCTCCATGGTCTTTCCTCTGGTGCAACTGATCGTGCTGGGCAATGCGTTCGGCGGAAAAGTGACCAATGCCACGCTGGCAGTGGTCGACCAGGACCACGGGCCGCAGGCGGTGCGTGTGCGCGAGGCGCTCGAGGCTGTGCACGTCAATTCCAACAACTTCCGGCCAGTGGACTATGACAACCAGACGCAGGCGGTCAACGATGTCCGGAACGGGAAGGTACAGGGCGCGCTGATTATTCCGCCGGAGTTCTCCCGGCGCGTGTATGAGAAGAACCGCCCGCAGATTGGGTTGGTGATCGACAATACCGACAGTTTTGTGAGTTCGTCGTTCGAGAGCCGCCTGGCGGACCTGGTGCAAGCGCTGAACCAACCTGACATTCAGCCGCGGCTGGTGCAGCAGATCGCGCTGAATATCGTCGAACTGTATCCGTACATCGAGTACATGAAGTATCTGCTGCCCGGGTCGATTACCCTGGCCATCTTCGTGGCGGTGATGATCGGCGGCGGCATC
>DATNAU010000071.1:0-9238 GCA_035572415.1 Acidobacteriaceae bacterium | reverse complement strand
CTCCGCATATGATGCGCGGACGCATGTGCTTTATGTAAATGCCAACAACCTGGGACTCACCGAGTCACTGGTGAAGCACGAAGCGGGCGGCGGCGGCAGGTCGCTTTACCAGGCGCAGTGCGCGGTGTGCCATCTGCAGAGCCGCGCCGGTTCGCCTCCCACCGTGCCATCTCTGCTTAATCTGCAGGAGCACATGACACCGGCCCAAATCTCCGACATCATTACGAGTGGTAAGGGGCGTATGCCGGCGTTTGCAGCTCTTACACCGCGGGAGAAGCGCGATATCGCCCAATATCTGCTGAACAGTTCCGATCAACAGGAGACCACGGCCAGCGGTCCGGATCGTTATGACACTACCGGCTACAAGGCATTCGTGGACCCGGATGGATATCCCGCTACAGCGGCGCCGTGGGGAACGTTGAATGCGATCAACCTCGATACGGGCGAATACTTGTGGCGAGTGCCGCTGGGAGAGTATCCGGCCCTTGCGGCGCAAGGACAGAAGGACACCGGCTCCGAGAACTACGGCGGGCCGGTGCTGACTGCCGGAGGAGTGATCTTCATTGCGTCGACCGTTGTGGATAAGAAGATTCGCGCGTTCGATCCGAAAAACGGGAAGGAGCTGTGGGAGGCGACCCTTCCGTTCTCAGCGAATTCTACGCCCGCGGTGTATTCGGTTGGCGGACGAGAGTATGTTGTGATCGCAACCGGAGGCGGGCGCGCTCCGCGAGTCCCGACGGGCGGCGTGTACGTCGCCTTTGCATTGCCTGAGATACATAAGAAGGCAAATTGAAGAACGGCCGCGCACCGACGATTGGGAGCGCGGCCGTGAACTGTTGCCGGAGGTGGAGGAAGGCTCAGCTCAAAATGAGCTTGCGTGCTTCGCCTTCGGGATCGTTGACCATGCGGATGTTGTTGTCCCAGACCATGGTCTTGTTGGTATCGGGATCGGTGGGTTCCCAAGCCACGCCGGGGATGCTGGGCTTGCCTGTTGCGGCGAACGTCGCCCACGCTGAGGCCATCTTTCGGGCGAGAGTCTGTGCCTCGGGCGTGTTGCCAGTACCTTGCTCGCAGCGCTTGGTGTTATCGAAGCAGAACTGAAGTTCAGCGGTGTGCCAGGCGCCGGGCAGGCCGTCGAGAATCGGAGTCTGCCACGTGAAGTAGTACGCATAGGCCGGAGCGGCATTGAGTTTGTGCTTGAGACCCGCCATCTTAACCACGTTATTGCGCATGGAGAGGCCGTTGAGGCCGCCGGCGCCGCCGCACATATAGGAGAGAGTCTGAATGGCCTTGTGCGGGTAGGACTTCTTAAGCGTGGCGATAATTGCGGTGGCTTTCTCATCGCCGTAGGGCCGGGCGAGCATCGCATGCCACTCTTCTTCCGTGGGGTGCGACGACATGCGGTTGCCCTCTTCCGAGACGGAGCCGACCAGCATGGGGACGTTTTTGGAAATTTCGGGTGCGGCATCAAAGAAAGAGCGCATGTTGATGTTCTTGCCATCGATTGACGGGCCCCACCCGGCGCGTGGGCGGCCGGGAGCACCTGGTCCGGGCGGGCCAAAACCTCGCGGATTTACTTTGGTGACAGCGGCATTGGCGGCTGCATTCAGCTTGGCCCACTCCATCTTTTGTAGTGACTGAATGTCGTTGGCAGCGAGGCCAAGGTCTTTCATGAGCTGTCGCGCAACCTCAGCTTGCTGTTCTTTCTCCGGGATATTGCCGCCGCCACCGGACTGCGCCGAGGCGCGATGAATCAGTCCAACGGCTGCGGGCATGCCCATGAGTGTAGTGACTTTGGAGCCTCCGCCTGACTGGCCGTAGATCATGACGCGGTCGGGATCGCCGCCAAAATTTTCGATATTGTTGTGCACCCACTGGAGCGCGGCGACCAGGTCGGTCATGCCGACGTTGACAGAGTCTTCGTAGGCGGAACCGCCGATGACGGAGGCATCGAGGAAACCGAGGACATTGAGGCGGTGATTGACGGAGACCTGCACGACATCGTGATGGCGCGCCATCTGCGCGCCTTCGTGCGAGGGAAGCTCGTACGAGGAACCGAAGGTAAAGCCGCCGCCGTGGATGTAGAACATGACCGGCCGCTTGCCGGTCAGGCTGGGCGTCCAGATGTTGAGCTTGAGCATATCCTCGCTCTGCCAGCCGTCGTCCCAGTCCTGAATGAAAGTCTGCTCGCTGCCGGTCCAGGTGTGGAGGTTCTGTGGACAGTTCGCGCCGTAGACGAGCGCGGGAAATTCATCGTCCCATGGTTTGGGTGGCTGGGCGGGCAGCCAGCGATTCTCGCCGGCGGTGGTTGCGCCGTATGGCACACCCTTGAAAGTGAAGACGCCGCCATCGAGGAAGCCCCGCACCTTGCCGTATTGGGTCCTGGCGATGGCGGAACGCGGAGTGGAGACATTACCCGGCTCCTGATGGACGCCGGTTTTGATGCTGTCCGACGCGAGTGCGGGCAGCCCAGTTACAAGGCTTGCTCCGGCGGTAGCTGAGAGCAATAGTGCTTCGCGGCGGTTGAGCATCTTTCCGTTGCGAGAATTGGATTTCACGTGCGTCTCCTATCTGTGTCGAATGTGCTGCGTTGGAGCAGGGAACTGTGCGCTGAGGAATCGTTCAGTAGGGCCGTGCTGATTGGGTCTCCACTTTCCAGTGATCCGTGCGGAATGGGCTTGCAGGCAGGCCCGCTCCGTTGAAGAGGGTGGCTTGCGGGTTCGATTGCCATGCGTAGCGCACCTCCTTAGGGTCGGGCACGGCCGGTGACGAGACAATGATGGTGTCGCCTTGGATGCGCGCATTGGCCCAGTGGAACTGCTGGTCGTCGCCGGCGACTGAGAATTCGCCCAGGTTTTCGCTCTTGCTGACGAGGCCGCCGTCGGCGTGTGCGAATTTGAGGCGGATCTCGCCTCTGCGGCGCTCGACTTTTTCGACCGTCGGCCCCTGGTCCACGACTTTCTTATCGCCGTGATACATGTTGAGTGCGCAGCGCGCGATGCGATCGCCGGCAGGTTCCTTGTCTGTGGGGTGGATGGAGTTGGGGTCGCCAGTGTCGATGGTAACGGCGAGGCACGTGTTTGGGACGGTCTGGGTGACCACGAGTTGCGACTCGCGCAGATCGGACCAGTCATCATCCGTCGGAGTGTCGCTATGCGCCAGATAGGCGGGCAACTGGACTACGATGAACGGCATGTGGGGCTCATGGAAGGTCGAGCGCCAGTCGCCGATCATGGCTGAGAGCACCTTGCGGTACTGATATCCGCGAGGCGAGTTCTCCTCTCCCTGGTACCAGACGGCTCCAGCGAGAGACATGGGCGCGATGGGCTGGATCATGCCGGTGTAGAGGACGGCAGGCATCTCCGGCCAATTCTGATAGCGGAGCGGAAGCGGCTGTGGGGGGCGTCCGTCGACCGCGAGCTTGGCCTTCCACTCACCGGCGAGCGGGATGGTCTTGTCGCCGATGGTCATCTTCAGGTCTTCGGGCCTGGACTCGAAGCCGCCTTTGGGGATGGACTTGAGGACGCGGATGGTGATGACGTTCTTGCCAGGGTGTAGCATGCCCGGGCGAATAGCGTAGCGGCGCGGGTTCTCCACCCAGGCGCTGCCACCGATCTCCTGGCCGTTGATGTAGACGGTGTCCATCTTCTCGATGATGCCGAGCTGGACGGAGTCACGGCCGAAGCCGGGGAATCCTCCGGCTCCAGCGCCGCGTAGCCCACGTGGACCTGGGGCGGCAGCCGCTGCGCCAGGAGGTGGAGCGATGTCTGCCGCGGTTAGGTCGAAGGTCTTTCGGAAGTAGACGAGCGCGGGAGTGTCCGGCACGCCAAGCTCAGCAAAGCCGCCGGGGATGGTGACGGTCTTCCAGGAGGAGTCGTCGTAGTCGGACGCGGCCCAGTGCTCCTTCATGCCGATGTCGTAGTCGTCGTACCAGTGCTGGACGTAGTTGCCGTATTCGGGACCCTTGTTCTCGGCGACGATACGGTTGTATTCGGTGACCAAGGGGTCGAAGTCGTGTATCTGCTGCACGGCGGCGAGGCTCATCCATGATTCGGCAGGCGTACCGCCGACGGCCGAGATGACGAGGCCGATCGGGATATGCGTCTCCTGCTGCACCTTGCGGGCAAAGTAGAAGGCGACGGCGGCGACGCGACCGGCGGTTTCCGGCGTGACGATATTCCATGTGCCGCTGACATTCTCAATCGCGTGGTATGGAGTACGTTGGCCGACGGTGAAGAAGCGGATATTCGGCAGGTCTGCGGTTTTGGCGTCTTCGGCTCCAGTCTTTGCCTGGCGCAAGCCGAACTGCATGTTCGACTGGCCACTGCACAACCAGACATCCCCGACGAGGACGTTGTTGATGGTTGCGGTCTGATGTTGGCCGGTAATGGTAAGCGTGTAAGGGCCGCCGACCGCAGGCGGATCGATGTTCGCCTGCCAGCGGCGATCGGCGCCGGCGACGGCGGTTGCAGTCTTACCAGCGATCTGGACCTTGATCTGGTCGCCGGGATCGGACCAGCCCCAGATGGGATCGGCGCTGTTCCGTTGGAGCACCATGTTATCGCCGAAGATCGTGCTGACGAAGGATGGAGGACCGGAGGGTTGCGGCGTACGCCGGGGCGGCTGCGCATTGGCGACGCAAACCGTGAGAGCAACCAACGGCAGTGCAAGCAAATTAAGTAAGTACCTGGATTTCATCTTCTCTTTCATGGCTGAGAGACGTGCGGGAGAATCGAACAGACGCTTCATGGACTGGCCGGCTAGTTGCCGCACGCGTTCATACGCCCGGTGGGTGGGCCTGCGGGCCGCGGTTGCGCTGCCTCTGCAAGAATCCTCTCGATTTCCGCAGCCGGGACAGTCAGCTTGCCCTCGTTCTCTTTCAGCCAGCCGCGATAGTCTGCCTCAATTTCCGGTGACCAGCGCGCATCGATCTGCCCGGCTGTGTACTTCTTTTCTTCCAGCCGTTGGTGGCCGAAGATGTCTCGCAGGCGCGTGCGCTCCGATTGCTGGACGACCCGCTCTGCAAGCTGTGCGGGGATAAAGATGACGCCACCATTGCGTCCAAGCACGACATCTCCCGGCATGACGGTGGCGTGGCCGATCCGGGTGGGGCCATTGATGCTGACCATTGTTGAGTTCAGCCTTGCGCCGCTTGAGAGGGAGCCATAGTGGTGCGACGGATCATAGTAGCGAACAAAAGAAGTGAAGTTCTTGAGTTCTTCGAGACCATTGATGTCCCGCACCGCTCCGTCATAGACGATGCCATTGCCTGAGCGCGCGTAAATTGCGTTGCCTACGTTGTCGCCGATGGAGGGCCCGTCGACCTTAAGGCCGAAGTGATCGGCGACGTAGACGTCGCGCGGCTGCAGCATATCGACCGGCCACGCATTCATCGCCCCCTGGCGGCCCTTGCCCTGATCCTGCTCAATCACTTTCTGGATGTCCGGCCTGCCGGGCATCCACACGGCGGTCAGCGCGCGACCTACCAGGACCTGGTCCGGATGAATGGACAACCAGCCGTCCTCATACTGGTGGTTGAAACAGGCTCCCTGCAATGTGGCCCAGGCCTCTTCCAGGGTGACGTTTTTCATCCGATCAAGGATGTCATCCGGCACCTTGGGCCGACCATCGGGGAACCTTTCGCCATGCCAGTCGGGCGTGTACTTGATTACATCGGCGGCAGAGAAGAACTCCTGCTGGGCATAAAGTCTGCCGGCAGGTAAGATCAAGGCGGCAAGCCCGACAAAGCCAGTGAAGATTCGAGTGAACGTATGGCTGGGAATCATGCAGATTTGTTCTCCGTGTTCCATGCTCAGGCGTTCGCCTCGAACCAGGGCGTGCCGGGAATCTGAACTTTGCGCGCCGCGGCCTCGTCCATTTCCACACCGATGCCGGGACGATCGGTGACGGTGATGTATCCGTTGTGGATGATTTCGCCTTCTTTGACAAATGTCTTCCAGGTGTCCTGGTGATTGATCCAGTGCCACTCGCATACAAGAAAATTGGGTACTGCGGCGCAGACGTGCGCTGAGGCCATCTGGCCGATGGGTGAGACGACGCAGTGCGGCGCGAACGGAATGTAATAAGCCTGCGCCATGTTGGCAACCTTCTTCGCCTCGGCCAGTCCACCTACCTTCTGTATGTCCGGCATGATGATGTCGGCGGCCTGCTTTTGCAGAAGCTCGGTATATCCCCACCGCATATAGAGATTCTCGCCGCAGCAGATCGGCGTCGATGTGGAGTGGCGGATGTCGGCCATGGCGTCAACATCCTCCGGCGGCACAGGCTCCTCGAGCCACATCAACCGGAAGGGCTCCAGAAGCTTCGCGACCTTCTTCCCGGTAGGGGCATCGTAGCGTCCATGCATATCGCAGGCTAGGTCCATCTCTGGCGGGATCGACTCGCGAACATGCCGCACCCACTTCACCATCCGATCGATTTCGCCGTTGCTGGCCGTCCAGTTGACCTTGTCGAAGCGCGCCGGATCGCGGGCATCATCCAGATCAATCTTCATCGCAGTAAACCCCTGTTCTTTGATCCAAGGCAGTTTGCGATCGGACTCCTCGCCAATGGGGTTTTCCATGTCGGAGTCGCAGTAGATGCGTACCTTATCGCGAAACTTTCCGCCCATCAGTTGATAGATAGGCAAACCAAGCGCCTTGCCGGCAATGTCCCAGAGAGCAATCTCGACTCCGGTCAAAGCAGTGATGTATTGGCCGCCCTGCGCTCCGGCGAAGATGCCATTGGTCCGGATTCGTTCCCATAGCGCCTCGACATTGAGAGGATCCTGCCCGACCAGTGTCCGGCGCCAGCTCTTGACCAGAGATGCTGTTCCCACGGCAGCATCCGTCGATTCGCCCTGTCCGATGATTCCCTGGTCGGTGTATATCCGCACGTGCGTCTGCGGACCATGCACCGCAACCTGCGCCGTCCGTACATCGGTGATCTTGATTTTAGGCCGCTGATACGGCGAACTGTTCGCCTGTACGGCCTGCGCAAGAGCAGGAAGACCAAAAGTTCCGCGGGACAGCATCGAAGCTCCAAGTGCGGAAAGCCCGGTTCCGAGAAGCGACCGTCTCGACAACTGAGTCATTGATGACCTCGTTCCGTGAAGGAAGGATATATACCCAGCGATCTGCTCTCTCCATTTGGAAGCATTGAGCGGAGGTAGCGCTTACTTGAACGGATGGGTCGATGAGTGACGGTTGACGGCTAAAAAGCAAGCCGGCTGACGGAGAGGATTTTAGTATTTGCGGTCCTTGCTTCGTCAACGCACCGTAGTGCAGTTGCACCATATACTCGCGCTCTCCAGCGCGCAGCTGATCGCAAAGTCACTTCCGGTACAACGGCAACTCGCCGAGGACACGGGTATTCAGCCGGTAGACACTGGTTGTTGCTGCGATATACAGCGTATGTCCATCGCCTGCCCACGCCAGGTTCGCGGCCACCTCGGGCAGCTTGATCTGACCCAGCACCTTGCCCTGCGGAGTAATAATCCGAATGCCTCCGGGGCCAGTCGTCCATACATTGCCGTTCGCATCCAGCTTCAGACCATCCGGCACCTCATTGTTCGGCGTGTCCGGATAAGAGATAAAAGCAGCCGGCGGGCCAAGCGTGCCGTCTGGCTTCACGCCGTATCGATTGACGAACATGTGCGGTCCGGAGTTGGAGACGTACAGCACTTTGCCGTCAGGCGAGAAGCCAATGCCATTAGGATTCGCGAGGCTCTTGATCGCCACGGTCAGCTTGCCTTTCGCATAGCGATAGACGCCGCTAAAGGGAGTTTCCTTCGCCGGGTCCGCCGCCTGCTTGTCCAGCCCGAACGGCGGATCGGTAATCCACAGCGCTCCATCCGGCGCGAAGACGAGATCGTTTGGGCTGTTGAAACGCTTGCCCTGCCATTTATCGAGGAAGACGGTCTCGTGCATGTTGTCGTCCAGTCGGACGATGCGCCGCATGCCGTGCTGGCACATCAACACGGCGCCATCTTTGTCCGTCACCATTGCGTTTGAGCCTTTGTAGGATCCTCGCGCCGGGTTGTCCAATCCACCCGAATGCTCAATCAGCAGATCGACTTTGCCATCCGGCGAAATGGCATACATCCGGTTTCCAACCAGATCGGAAATCCACAACCTGCCGCTACGCCACATCGGGCCCTCAGCGAACTGGAAGCCGCCGGCGACTTTCTCCACCTTCGCATCCGGCGCGATGATCGCATCGAGCGCCGAATCGAAGCGATCGATGTGCGCCCCAGTCTTGGCACTCGCGGGCGCCGCCGCATTATTCGCCGGGGTATCCGACCGATGACAGCCCACCGGCAGGAGCAGCGCCACAAGCGCTCCACACAAATGAATCCTCGCGCACTTCAGTGATCCATGGTCCATCGTCCGGGTTCCCCTTTTCGTCTCGATCGTGCGCTTCCAGTACCGCCCATGCCTCTCCAACTAGCGGCGCGGCCCGCGCATCGGAGGCGTGGCCATCAACTCGTCTTTGGCAGCCATGTCCTTGGCGACTCCGACGATCAGGAATTCCAGCGGAGCCGTCCCGGTATTCGCAATCGCGCGGCTCTCATTCAACCGCACCGGAATCGCATCTCCAGTGTGGATCGGCGCTGTCTCAGGACCAAGGTTCACCGTGCCATCGCCGCCGATCACGTAATACACCTCCGCAAAGCCTGGCAACGCCCGCGGGCCCACCGACGCTCCCGGCGGAATCAGCAGATGGTCGATGTATGACCATGTCGTCGTGAACACGCTCGGCTGCAGCGCGCGCCGGTATTGCACCGTGCCCTGGCCTCCATCCATCGCGTTCACCGGCCGCAACAACGTTTTGTCCAACCGGAAGCTGATGAACTGCGGCACTGGGTCGAGCGTCTGATGCTCCAGTGAGTCACCCAGGTCAAAGTTGTCGTAAACCTTCGACATGCCCACGTTGATGTTCAGCCATTGCAGTGGCTGGTCGGTCGGATTGTAAATTCCATGCGCATGGCCCATGCGGTCGGGTACTCCGGCTGGCCCCTGAATCAGGGATGTGCGCCCATCGATCGTGAACTGCGCCTCGCCATTCAGGATCACGAACATTTCTTCGCACTTATTGTGGAAGTGTTCGCCGATGCCGCTGTGCGGGTTGATGACACCGCGATGGAAGAAGATCAGGTTCGGTTCTACGGCATTCGCGCCCAGCAGTGCGCCAAAGCTCATCGACCCCGCTCCCTCGTGCACCGCAGACTGGTGCCCCA